>JADLEU010000132.1 GCA_020845955.1 Anaerolineales bacterium | reverse complement strand
CGCCGGCGGACCGAGACGGCCGAGCAGGTGTGCGCGGCGATCTTCGACGACGTCTTTGCCTTTCGCGGCGAAGCCCCGGCGTACGACGACATCACTGTTCTGATCACCCGCTGCGAGGCCGGCCGCGCCGGGCCGGGTTGAGGCTGGGCTGAGCGCATGAACCCCTCGGGGCCTCCGCCCCGCCGTTCGCCGCGCGAGTCGGCCGGCTACATTCCCTGGTGGCTGCTGGCCATCGTGGCCGCCGCCTTCAGCCTTCTGGCGCTGGCGTTTGTGGCGGCCGTGGTCGTGACGCGCCCGGCCGCGCTGCCCCTGGCCACGGCCACGGTCGTCGTCATTACGGCGCCGCCTGCGACCGTGCCCGGCCTGGCGACGCCGACGGTCCAGTCGCCGCCGACCTTGGTCCCCGAAGATGTCACGAGCACCGCGCCGCCGCCGCCGCCAGGCGAGGTGGCCGTGGGCGCGTACGTGCAGGTAGTGGGCACCGGCGACGCGGGGTTCCTCAACCTACGGGCCGAGCCCAGCCTGGAAAGCTCGGTCAACTACCTGGCGATTGAGAATGAGGTCTTCCAGGTGCAGGCCGGGCCGAACACTGCCAGCGGTTTCACCTGGTGGTACCTGGTCGACCCGGCGACCAACTCGCGCTTTGGCTGGGCGGTGCAGAACTACCTGCAGGTGGTGCAGGGACCGTAGGCGCTATTCGTATTGTTGAGCCTGGCGCGGCACCGGCTGGCCGCGCGGGGCGCCAGCGAGCAAGGTAGAAAGCAAGGACAATGCCAACCCCCACGAGCGTGAAGCTGGACCGAACGAGAGGCGTGCTGGTGATCCCCTGGGATGACGGGCACGAGAGCGAATACCCGCTGGCTGGCCTGCGGGAGGCGTGCCCGTGCGTGGAGTGCCGCGGGGGGCACGACAACATGGCTGCCCCGGCAGATCCGGGCGTGTTTGACGTGATCCCGCTCGCGCCGGCCAAGAGCTACGCGATCGCTCGGATTTTGCCGGTTGGCCGCTACGCGGTTCAGCCGGAGTGGGACGACGGCCATCACACGGGGATCTACACCTGGCCGTACTTGCGCGCTTTGTGCCCGTGTGCGAAATGCCGCGCTGAACGCGCGGCAGCCGGCCGGTAGACCTCAGCCACACTGCCGCTTCCAGGGAGGCCGCCCGTGCCAGAACCGCGCAGACGATTGCTCACGGCAGAGGACCTGTACGCGCTGCAGATCGTCGAAGACCCGCAGATCAGCCCCGATGGACGGCACATTGCCTTTGTGCGGGTGACTGTTGATCAAGTGGCGAACCGGTATCGCCGGCACATCTGGCTGGCAACGCTGCGCCCCGGCGGACCGCCGCTGATTCGCCAGTTCACTAACGGCCCCAATGCGGATACCAGCCCGCGCTGGAGTCCCGATGGGCAGACGCTGGCCTTTGTCTCGGCCCGCGGCGACAAACCCCAGATCCACCTCATCAGCCTGGCGGGAGGCGAGGCGCGGCCGCTGACCGCACGGCGCGCCGGCGCCAACAATCCGGTCTGGAGCCCGGACGGCAAGCGGCTGGCCTTTCTGGCGCCGGCGAACGCCGATGAACGCCAGCGTGAGGATGCCGGCGAGGAGGTCCCGCCGCCGGAGAGCGGGCTGGAAGCCAGGCAGCGAAAGGAGCGCGAGGACGAGGCCGAGAAGCTTAAGTCCGATCCGCGCGTGATCACGCGCCTGCCGTACCGCACTGGCACCGAGTTTTTTGACGACCGGCGCACCCACGTTTACGTGGTCGACCTCCCCGATGAGGCCGGCGAGGCTGTTGGCAAGCCGGGCAAGGCCAAACCGCGACGC
The DNA here is from genome assembly GCA_020845955.1 of Anaerolineales bacterium. Classification (GTDB taxonomy): domain Bacteria; phylum Chloroflexota; class Anaerolineae; order Anaerolineales; family UBA6663; genus JADLEU01. Next base: position 23,366 of record JADLEU010000132.1, on the reverse strand, counting down.
CTGACGGACGGCGAGCTCGACTTTGGACCGGTGAGCTGGAGCGCTGACGGCCGAGCGGTGTTTGCAACGCAGGCGCGCGACCCCGACTACGACCCCTGGTTCCATCATGATGTGGTGCGCATCTCGGTCATTGGGCGGCGCAGCCTGCGCCGGCTGACGCGCGAGGGCCATACCTACGTCTCGCCGGCCGCCTCGCCCGATGGCCGGTGGATTGCGGTGCTGCGCCGGGCGGAGGATGGCAGCCTGGGGCACCCCATGCGGCTGGCCGTGCTGCCGGCCAGGGGCGGCCCGGCCCGTGACCTGACCGCGACGCTGGACCGCGGCGCCGATGCGCCGCGCTGGTCGGGAGACTCGCGGCACATTCTCTTCCAGGTGGAGGATCAGGGACGCGTGGGCGTGTACCGCGTAAACGTGAGAGGAACGCCGCGCGCGGAGCCCGTGGCCGGCGGGCCGCGCATGGTGAGCGGCTACTCGGCCGACCGCGCTGGTCAGGTGGCTTTTGCCGCCTGGACCCACGACCGGCCGGCGGATCTCTATCTGGCCGGGCCAGGCGGGCAGGCCGAACAGCGGCTGACCGATTTCAACCGGCCGCTGTTGAGCGCGCTGCGGCTGGCCGTGCCGCAGGCGGTGCGCTACGCGGCGCCGGATGGCCAGGCCATCCAGGGATGGGTTTTGAAGCCGGCCGGCGGCCGGCCGCGCCGCGGCCGCGCGCCGTTGGTCGTGCACATGCACGGCGGGCCGCACGTGATGTGGGGGCCGGGCCACCCGGGCATGTGGATCGAATGGCAGCTGCACGCGGCGCGCGGCTATGGCGTCTTCTTCTGTAATCCGCGCGGGTCAGCCGGTTATGGCACGGCTCACGCGACGGCCATCCAGAACGAGTGGGGCGATCAGGTGATGGGCGATATCCTGGCCGGCGTGGATCACGTGCTGGCGCAGGGATGGGTCGACCCGCGGCGGGTCGCGTTGACCGGCGGGAGCTACGCCGGCTACCTGACGGCCTGGATCGTCGGCCACGACCAGCGCTTTGCGTGTGCCTGGGCGCAGCGCGGCTTGTACAGCCTGCTGTCGTTCTTCGGCACCAGCGACATCCCGCAGTTGATCGAGCGCGAGTTCGAGGTCTTCCCGTTTGATGACGTGCAAAAGGCCTGGCAGCAATCGCCGCTGGCCTATGTGCGCAACATCCGGACGCCGCTCGTTATCGAGCACCAGGACAACGATTATCGCGTGCCGGTGTCGGAGGCCGAGCAGCTCTACGCGGCGCTCAAGCGGCTGCGGCGCGAAGTGGCCCTGATCCGCTATCCGCGCGAAGGGCACGAGATGTCGCGCTCGGGCGAGCCGCGACACCGAGTGGATCGGCTGAACCGCATGGTGGGCTTCTTCGACCGCTACTGCCGCCCGGCAGCGGCGGCTAGGAGGCGGAAAAAAGCCCGGTCCTGAAGCAGGACCGGGCCCGGCGCTCGTCATCGCAAGGCGTTGGTGACGCGGCGCGTTACTTGGCCTTGACCGGGATCACCTTCGGCCGCACGGCCTCGGCCTTGGGCAGGGTCAGGGTGAGCAGGCCGTTCTCGAAGACCGCTTCGGCCTTGCCCGCCTCAATTGGGACGTTCAGCTGCAGTGTGCGGCTGAAGCGGCCCCATGGGCGCTCGTCGATGAAGTAGTTGACGTTCTCAATCGGGCGCGGGAACTCGCCGCGCAGGGTGAGCGTGTCGCCTTCAACCGTGATCTCCACGGCCTCGGGCTTCAGCCCGGGCACCGCGGCGCGCACGACGATGTCACGATCGGTGCTGTAAGCTTCGATCGGTAGGCGCATCTCGGCATCCTGGGAACCGTTGTGCTGCCGATAGCCGCCCACAAACGAATCCTCAAACAGGCGATTCATGGCCTCGCGCAGGGTCATGAACTCGCGGTTAGTATCCCAACGCGCAACGTTTTCCATGGCTAAATCACTCCTATAACGAGAATGACGGACTGCGACTGGGTTACTTCTTGGCCTTGACAGTGATCATCTTCGGCCGGGCTTCCTGGGTCTTGGGCAGCTTGAGCGTCAGCACGCCATTCTCAAACTCGGCCACGCACTTATCGCTCATGACCGGCGCCGGCAGCGCAATGGCGCGGCTGAAAGAGCTGGCGTGGCGCTCGTGCAGGTGATAGGTGGCGTCCTTGCGCTCGGCCTCGCCCTTGGTTTCACCGCTGATCTGCAGGACGTCGCCGGACAGGCTGATCTTCAGATCCTCGGCCTTGAGGCCCGGAACCGTCGCGGTGACAATGATTTCGTCGGCCGTCTCGGCCACGTCGACGGCCGGCATGTCGATCTGCCCCCAACCACCGTCACCCCAGAAGGGGCGCAGGAACGACTGCTCAAACAACCGGTCCATGGCGTCGCGGAGCGGCAGGACCTCCCGGGGCTGATACCGAACAACATTTGACATAGTAACCTCCTTCACGGGTGCGCCAGGACGGCGCACAGCACCATTTCGTTGCTTCAACCGCACTATAGGAGCGTGGTGTTAGAGGAACGAAAGCAGCGCGTTAGAGGAATGTCAGAACGAACAGCCAAGACCGAGGTTCCTTGCGGTGGATCCCAGCCAGGCGGCCGGGGGGCACAGCTCCGGCTGGAAAAGCGGGCGACGCGCTGAGCCTCAGGCTTCGCGGGCGCGTGGGGCCGGGCTGGCGCGGCGGAAGTCTACAAACCGGTAGCCAACGCCGCGCTCGGTGAGGATGTACTTGGGGTTGGCGGGGTCGGATTCTAGCTTTTGGCGAAGATAGTTGATGTAGAGGCGCAGATAGTGCGTCTCTTCACGATATTCGTAACCCCAGACCTTGGCCAGCAGTTGGTCGTGCGGCACCACCCAGCCGGCGTTGTTCACCAAGTGGTACAGCAAGCGGTACTCGGTGGGCCGCAGCTTGATGGGTTTGCCTTCGACGAGCACCTCGCGCCGGTCGAAGTTGATGCTGAGCCGATCGTCGATCACCAGGGTCGACTTCTCGGCGGGCGGCGCGCTCTCCGTGCGGCGCAGGACCGCCCGGACCCGGCTGACCAACTCCCGCGGGCTGAAGGGTTTCGTGACGTAGTCGTCGGCCCCCAACTCGAGGCCGCGCACCCGGTCGTCTTCTTCGCCGCGCGCGGTGAGCATAATGACGGGCACCTGCGAGATCTCGCGCAGCAGTCGCAGCGTCTCGAAGCCGTCCAACTCCGGCATGGCGACGTCGAGCAACACCAGGTCGGGCAGGCTGTCGCGCACCTGGCGCAGGGCGGCCAGGCCGTCGCTGGCCTCGACCACTTCAAACCCATCGTGCTCGAGGTTCAGGCGGATGAAACGGATCATGCGCGGCTCGTCGTCCACCACCAGGATGCGGTGGCGGGCCTGGCGGGGTGCCCGGGCGCTGGCAGTCATGCGATGGGTCCCCTAGTCGCGCACAAAGCCGACGATGCGCTCCTCCTCGGTGGACGGCAGCACCTGGATGTAGATGACGCGGTTGATGGGCAGCAGCACGGTGGTGACGTTGGGCGCCAGGAAGCGCAGGTCCTTGCCATCGCGCTGCCGCGGGTTCATGGCCGTCAGCAGCGTGTCGCCGGGCGCTGGCAGGGCGTCGACTTCGGCCACAATCGGTTCTTCGTTCATCAAGTGGATTTGAAGGGTTACCATGCGTTGTCACTCCTGCGGAGCCCAGCGGCGGCCGCTGGAGCCCCATCACGGCCCGAAGTTGATTCTCAGCAGCAGCTTGCCCAGGCGGATCTCGTCCCCATTGGCGACCTTGACCGCCTGGTGGGCAGCCACGGGGCGCCCGTTGAGGCGCGTGCCGTTGGTGCTGCCCAGGTCGATCAGGAGCACCTGGCTGTGGTCGCGGCGCAGAGCGGCATGGACTCGCGAAACGCCTTTCTCGCGCGCGCCGAATGGGTTGAGGTTCAAATCGGGCACAACCTGGTCATGCCCCTCGCGCCCAAGAATGTATTCAGACCGGCCCTCCAGAATCAGGGGTTGCGCGGCGTCAGTGATGGACAGGGCGATCTGCCCGGCGCGCAGGCGGCTGAGGATGTCGGTCGTGACGCGCGGCGATTCGGCGCCCGCCCGCGCCACCTCGACGATGTTCCCCGTGAGGGTCTGGTCGACCGGACCGGCGCCCAGGCGCGCCCCGCACTCGGAGCAGAAGAGCTCGCCTTCCAGCTCGCGGCTGCGGCAGATAGGGCACGTAATCATCGGGACCCACCGTTGCCGGCTGGCGCTGCCGCCAGCAGCGCGCGGGTGCCGTACTTAAGCTGCTTCTTGGCCTCTTCCGAAAGGACCTGCGTCTTCTCGAGCCGCGAGGCCTCGCTGAGGGCCAGGCGGGCCAGCTCGGGCTGGCCATTGGCCAGCAAGCGCGTTCCCAGGACCTTGAGGCGCTCGGCGGCTCCGGCCGCGTCGCCCGCCGCGGCCTGCTGCCAGGCGCGTTCCTGTAGCTGATACTGCGACAGCCTCGCCAGGGCCTCCATCAAGGCGGGAGGCGGGGCAGCCGCCGGCGGATTGGCGATGGCGGGCAGCGCGACGTCAAAAACCAGGCGCTCGCCGCGGCGCCCCAGGCTGACGATGTCGGCAGAGAAGCTGAGACGGGCAATGCTCTGCGCGCCGGGGCTGACTGGCGGCAGCCGGAACTTAAACAACACGCTGGCGGGGTAGCGCTTGGGCAGGCTGCCCAGGCGCAGCGGCTGCTCCAACGGGATCGGCCCGCCGTCGGGGCTGACGCGAAAGACCGACAACAGTTCCATCTGCGCATCCAGCGTCACCTGGGCGTTGATGCGCTCGGCATAGGCGCTGCCCAGGCCGTGCACCCGTTCCTTCACGAAGGCTGCCAGGGTTTGGTGCGAGTCGATGTAGGCCGAGGCGCCGCCGGTCCGCCCCGCCAGCTCGTCGACGAAGCCGTCGTTCCATTCGTCGCCGATGCCGAGCCCGCTGATGGCAATGCCGTCGGTCGCCGCCAGGCTAGCCAACATCAGGCAGTCGGCCTCGTCGCCGTACGTGCGGCCGTCGGTTAGCAGCAGCAGGTGATTCGCGGCCGCGCTGCTGATGTGACGATGCAGCTCCTGGAGGCCGCACAGGATGCCTTGCAGGATCTCGGTGCCGCCATGGGCGCCGATCGTGCTGACCTTGGCCTTGGCCATGGTGCGCTCGGCCATGCCCCGCTGGGCGGGCACGACAACGTCAGCCCGGTCGCTGAACGCCACCACCGAGAAGGTATCGCTTTCACGCAAGCTGTCGATCACCTGCCCGACGGCGGCCTTGACCTGATCGAGCCGCGCGCCCTGCATGGAGGTCGATCGGTCAATGACCAAGCACAAGTTGAGGGGCGGGTCAGGCAGGTCGGTGAGGATGGCCGGATGGATCTCAATCAGCGCGTACAGCACCTGAGGTTCAGGCAGCGCGGGCAGGGGGTTGCGGCTGTAGGCGGGCCGGACGGCCAGCAGCGGGCCGCTGCCGGTCTGGAGTACAGCGGCGTCGTAGGTGGAGCGCTGGACCGGATCGCTCAGAATCCCGTAGGCATCGGCGATGAGTTTGAAGGCCTCGGCGGCCCCCGGGTTTGAATTCGCGTCAGGGTGGAAGCGGCGCGCCGCCTGGTGATAGGCGGCTCGGATTTCTTCGGGGCTGGCGCTGGCACTCAGGCCTAACAGGTTGTAGAGATCCCCGGTCGTCATGGCTCTGGCTCGACAGGGCGCCCGGCCAACCCGGCCAGGCGCCCGGGCTCGCGGCTAGAGCGGCAACTGGATCATTACCGCGGTGATGTTGTCCGGTCCGCCGGCGGCATTCGCCGCCGCCACCAGCGCTTCGCAGGCCGCCTGGGGGTGGGGGGACTGCCGGATGAGGGCCTGAATGCGGTCATCGGGCACCAGTCCCCACAGACCGTCGGAGCACAACAACAGCACCGCCCCGGGGGTCAGCCGCCGCGAGTCGATGTCAACCTCCAGCCCCTCGCCCTGGCCGACGGCGCGGTAAAGCACGTTGCGCTGGGGGTGAATGGCGGCCTCGGCCGGCGACAATTGGCCCAGCTCCTGCAGGCGCTGCACCAGCGAGTGATCGCGCGTCAGCTGCTCAAACGAGTCGGGCGTAATGATGTAAGCCCGGCTGTCGCCCACATGGCTGATCACCATCTGCTCGCCCATAATCAGGGCGCAGGTGAGCGTGGTGCCGCCGCCCTCGGGTACGCCCGAGAAGACGGCGTGGTTGGCGGCGTTCATGGCGCTCTCCATGACCTCGGTCAGCGAGGGGCGGTCGGAGTCGCCGTGCGGGTCGGCCAGCAAGGAGGGCAGCACGCCCTGTAGAGTTATGCGGGCCATGGTGCGGGCGGCGATGCCGCTGGCGCGCTCGCCCAGGGCGTGGCCGCCCATGCCGTCGGCGACTACGAACAGGCCGAAGTGCGGCATGGCCTCCAGCCCGGCCAGCTCGCCCGAGAAAGCGAGCAACACGTCTTCGTTGTGGGTCCGCACGCGGCCCACGTGCTGGGCGATGCCGATGACCAGACGCTTTGGCGCCAGGCTGGCCGGCACGGATTTGAGCGTGTCCGCGGGCGGCGTGTTGGGCAGCTCGGGCAGGGGCACGGTCGCATTTGGGTCGGGTCGTGGTTGGATCGCCACCGGCGCCGGCTGAGCCTCGGCTTCAACTTTCTTCTTTCCAAACACACGGGCCAATCTATCCAACACGTTTGGCACACTGGCCTCCCAGGCTAGGCCGATAGCGCATAGACGTAGTGATCGGTCGAGCCGATAAAGACAATATGGCCGACCACCACCGGAGAGGAGGTGATCGGTCCGCCAGAGCGGAAGCGCCACCGCAGCCGGCCGGTGGCCGCGTCGAGGGCGTAGAGATAGCCGTCGACCGAGCCAATGTAGACCACGTCGCCCTCCACCGCGGGTGACGACGTGACCTGATCACCGGTCTCATAGCGCCAGATCTCGCGGCCGCTGCGTAGATCGATGGCATAGACGTTGCGGTCCGCCGAGCCGACGTAGATCTGGTTTCCTAAGACTGCCGGCGATGAGATGATGGCCCGCCCGGTGCGGAACTTCCAGATTGCCCACCCCGAGCCTTCTTCCAGGGCATAGACCACGCCGTCAACTGAGCCAACGTAGAGCACGCCGTTGTGCAGCAGCGGCGAAGCGGTCACAGCGCGCTTGGCCTTGAAGCGCCAGCGGAACTCGCCCGAGAAGTCGAGGGCATACACCTCGCCCGCTTCGGTGCCGAAAAACAGGCGCTCGTGCGAGACGGCCGGCCGGCTGCGAATGCTGCTGCCGCCGGGCGCGCTCCAGGCTCGGCGGCCGGTCTGCAGGTTGACGGCGTGGAGATAACCGTCATCAGAGCCTACGAAGGCGTGGCCTTCGGCCACGCGCGGCGTCGCGCGGATAGGGCCATCGGTGTAGTAGGCCCATTGGATCCGGCCGCCGCGGGCCGAGACGGCGTGCAGGCGCCGGTCTTCGGAGCCGATCAGGACCAGGTCCTCGTAGGCCACCGGCGAGCCAGGCAGGCCGCCATCGGTGGCGTACTTCCAAACCAGGTGGCCCTTAGCTTGATCAATGGCGTACAAGTTGTTGTCGTAGGCGCCGACGAAGACCACTCCACCCGAAACGATCGGGCTGCCGCGCACCTCGTCTTCGCACTTGAAGCGCCAGATGGGCTCCACCTCGCCGGACGGCGCCACCACGACCGGCGGCGGCGCGGCCGGCGCGGCGCCGCTGGCCGGCCCGGGATCGGCCGCAACCGGCAGCCCGGCGCCCGGCTCGATAGGCGCGGTGAGATTGGTGAATTTCTGCGTCAGCAGGCCGGTGCGCGTGCGGCGCAGGCTCTGCAGCGCCTCCTTCATGGCCAACGTGGAGGCAAAGCGCTCGGCGGGCGCGTAGTTGAGGGCTGTGGCGATGATGGCGTCGAGCTCGGTGCTGACGCCGGGATTGAGCCTGCGCAGTGGCCGCTCGCCAAAAGAGAAAGGCGGTTCGAGGCGCGGGTCTTGCTTAGTGAGCAGGTGATGCAGAGTCGCGCCGAGGGCGTAGATGTCGCCGGCCGGGCTGGCCTCGCCGCGGTACTGCTCCGGCGGCGAATAGCCTTCGGTCCCAATCATGGTGCCCTTCTGGCCGCCGGCAAAGGCGCGGGCAATGCCGAAGTCGATCAGCCGGATGCGGTGGTGCTGATCGAGCATGACGTTCGACGGCTTCATGTCGCGAAAGACGATCGGGTCGGGCTGATGGTTGTGCAGGTATGAAAGCACATCGCAGAGCTGGATGGCCCATTCGACGACTTGTTCCTGGGCCAGCAAGCTGGGCGCGTCGGCCAAATAGGCTTCGAGATCTTTCCCCTCGATGTACTCCTGCACCAAGAAGGAGCGGTCGCCTTGCGTGAAGTAATCGTAGATCTGCGGGATGGCCGGGTGGCTAAGGGTAGCCAGGATGTTGGCCTCGCGTTCGAAGGTCTTGACGATCATCTCGCGCACCGCCGGGTCGGGCGCCAGGTTGAGGATCTCCTTGACCGCCACCAGCTTGGTGACGTTGGGGAAGCGCATGTCGCGGGCACGGTAGACCGATCCCATGCCGCCGACACCCAACACCCCCTGGATCAGGTAGCGGTTCTGCAGCGTGGCCCCGGGCTGGAGACCGCTTTCGGCCTGGCCGTGGCGGCCAGTGTGCATGGACTTCGTGATCTTGTGGGTGTCGAACACTGAGGCGGACCTTTGGCACCCGACGCGCGGGCGCATAGCGCCGGAGTACGTCCGGCTTGCCTGTGATGCGGGCATTATAGCGATGGTTACTCCAGGGCGCAATTGCGGATTGATTTAGGTTAGGGCGGCGCCACTTGACAGAATCCCAGCCTCGTCAAGACTCTGTCGCGCCAGTGTTACAAAGCTGTGACAAACACCCTAATCAAACCGGGGTACTGGGATGTTTTGGTTGGACTTTTGTTATAATCGGGCAAGCTATGGGCAGGCAACCCTCTCATCCTCATGATCGCACGAAGCGTCCACGCCGCCGCCGGGCCGGGCAAAGCCTGGTGGAGATCGCGCTGGCCCTGCCGGTGCTCTTGATCATGCTGACCGGCATGCTGGAGTTCGGCTTCGCGCTGAACCAGTATCTGAACGCGCTGGATGCCGCGCGCGAGGGCGCTCGCTTTGCGAGCGATGGCGACCCACTGCTGCGAGACGCGGCCACGCCCCTGCCGCCCCCGGCGCTGGACTGCGCCACGACTGACTTCTATGTCCAGGCGGCCTGTGTGGCACTGGAAACGATGGCGCCGGTGCCGCTAGATCCAACCCGGGACGACGTGGTTATTTCGGTCTTCCGAGTACTGGCCGGGCAGGTGGTGGGCCGGTGGCCGGGCTGCGCGCCCGACAACCCGGATGACTGCCCGCGCGACCCGCCAGTCATGCCGGAGACCCGCGGGGAGTGGCACCTGTTTGGCAGTGGCAACCCGTGCACGAACGGCCTTGACGACGACGACGACGGCGCGATCGACGACGGCTGCGTCAACCCGGGCGATGCCATCGGCGCGCCCGAACCCAGCTGCGACCTCGACACCGACATTACCTGCCATCCTTCGCGCTTCACCATCGAAGACGTCGAGGCGCGCATCGACCCAGACGCGCCCAATACCGCCGTGATGCTGGTCGAGGTCTTCTACAACTACGACCAACTGCTCAAGCTGCCGTGGATCACCGCGTTTGTGCCCGACCCGCTGCCGATGCACACGTACACCATCATCCCGGTGCCGGCCGCCGAGCCGACGCTGGCGATTTCGGGCCGCATCGTCGACTGGAACAGCGATCCCGTGCCGGGCGTGACCGTCAACTTCAGCAATGGGCTCGTGGCCATCACCGACCCTGACGGCGTCTACCTCAAGGGCGGTTTTGAAAGCGGCAATATCGGCGTGACGCCAGCGTACCCGAACTGCACGTTCACGCCGGCCAGCACCGTGGTCAACCTGACGACGGTCGACGTGGGCGGGATTGACTTCGTCATGTCTGCCTGCGTGCCCACGAATACGCCGCCGTCACCGCCAACGCTGACGCCCACCGACGACCCAGCAGCCACGGCGACGCCCACGCCGACGGAAACGCCCACGCCCACGCCGACCGAGACGCCGACCATCACACCGACGCCATCGGTCACGCCCGACTGCTCGGGCATCTTCAGCGCCGACAACTCGTCGGTGACGCTGGTGACGCCGCCGACCGGCGTGGTGCAGGCGGACGGCTCGCAGACGGTGCAGGTGGTGGTGACGCTGCGCGACGACTGTGGCAATCTCATGGGCGGCCAGCCCGTTGCGCTGGCCTCGTCGCGCGGCGGCATCGACGTGATCGACCCTGGCAGCGCGACGACCGACGTGGCCACTGGGCAGGCCTTCTTCACGGTCCGGTCAGCAGTCATGTCGCCCTGGGATATCGGCGCGGGCGCCTTCATCCCCAGCAGCCTGACCGCCACTTTTGACCCGGGCGGCGCTAACCTGGTGGTGAATGACGCGGCTGACGCAACGTTTGTGTGCGTGCGCGGCGAACCGGTGCCGGCCGGCGGCAACAACGAGGTATTCTGGCAATTTCAAAACGTCAGCGGTATGACGCGCCAACTGATCCGGCTGGAAGTGACCTGGCCGCAGCAGGCCGGCCGTCTGCTGCAGGACGTGCGCTTCAACGCGCTGCCGATCTGGAACCTGGGCACGAACATCAGCCCGGTGACAATTGACAGCAATTTCCTGGGCGGACCAACCGCCCGCCACATCAACGACACCGTGGCCCGGCCGCTGCAGCTGACCTTCAATTTCAACGTGACCGGCGGCCAGGAGTTCACGGTCAAAGCCTTCTGGGACGACACCGGCGGCGGCAGCATCTGCGACTCCGGCTCGGTCACGGTCGTGCGACCATAGGGACCCATGCTTCATCGTTCTTGGCAGCGCCCGAAGAATAGTCAAGCCGCTCAGCCGCCCCGGCGGCGCCCGGCCACGCGCGCCGAGCGCGGGCAGGCGTTGGTGATCATTGCCATGGCGACCATGGGCCTGCTGGCCTTTATCGGCCTGATGGTCGACGCGGGCATCTTGTTCATTGGCGTGGGTCACCTGCGGCGCGCGGTGGACGCGGCGGCGCTGGCGGCCTCGTCGCAGTTCCGCGAGGCGCGCACCTACGACCAGATCAAGGCCTCAGCCCGCGAAGTCATCCACTTGAACGGGGTGGAGCCGACTGACCTGCACCTGTGGTGGTGCGCGCCGGGCCTGGGCACCGGCGACCCGCTGGCCGAGCCGCACGATCCGGGGCTGTGCGCCGCGCCCGGGGCGCCGCAGCGCAAGCTGGTGCGGGTAGAGGCCAAGACCGTCGTCCGGTTCGCTTTTCTGACCATCATCGGCTTCCACAGCACCGAGATTGTGGCCGGCGCGGTTTCGGAGGCGGCCTCGGTGGATGTGGCGCTGGCGATCGACACGTCGGACTCGATGGCGTTTGACGCCGCCTGTGACGACGGCGACGACGACAACGGCGACGGCCTCTCGGACAACTGCACGCATTTCGTCGGCGGCGACGAAGAGCCTATCCCCCCGCCGAACCCGGACGCGGAAGGGCCGACGGCGGACGCGCTGCAGGATTCGCTCGACTGCTACAACGGCCTGGACGACGACGGCGATGGCTTCGCCGACGACGGCTGCCCAGAGGCGCCGCTGACCGCGCCCGAGTGCCGCAATGGGCTGGACGACGACGGCGACGGGCAGATCGACGATGGCTGCCGGGACGACTACTACCGCAACCCGGCGATGTGCAACATCCTGGATGCCGGGGGGGCGGATGGGCTGCCGGGCGAGTGCCATCCCTTTGAAGAAGTCAAGCTGGCGGCCGTTTCCTTCATCGACCGGCTGTACTTCCCCTTCGACCGGGTGGCGGTGGTGACCTACGACATCAACGCCAGCCTGATCATGCCGATTACCAACACCCTGACGGTCGATCAGCGCAAAGACGCCGTCCGCAATTTGGTCGTCTCGCGGCGGCGCGTGCCGGTCGGCTACCCGGGCGCCATCACTGGCTGCAACTGGACCGGGCCTGGGACGGATGTCTCCGGCTGCACCAACACCAGCATCGGCGGCGGCCTGAAGGCCGCGGGCAACGAGTTTGGGCGCGTGCCGATCCGGCGCGAATCGGTGTGGGTGGTGATCCTGCTGACCGACGGCGCGGCCAACGCCTCGGAGCTCGGCGATGCCGGGATTCTGAACAAGTTTTGCCCGCCTTCCACCTGGGGCCAACCCTATTGTCGCGATGCCTCGGTCAACACGCGGCATACGGTGCTGGACCCGACCATCTGGCAGTCGCCGCCGCTGGGCTTCCCGCCGGATCCCGGCCACACCGACCCATATAACCCGGAGAGCAGCTACAACGCGGGCGATCCGCTGGCGGTGTACGACGCCGACGACTTCGCCCGTGACATGGCCGATTTCGCGGCTTGCGCACCCAAGATCGCCGACGCGGCCGAATGGTGCAAGGACTCGCTGGACTATACGAGCGACGAGGGCGGGCAGGGCGCCATCATCTATGCCATCGGCCTGGGCCAACTGGTGATCAACAATCTATACGGCGATCCTAACGCCGGCGACGACCTGTTGCGTTACGTTGCCAACGTGGGCCTGGACGGCGACCCTGATCCGAGCGTGGGTCCCGACCCGTGCTCATTGGTGGCCGAGCCCGGGCCGCCGGACCCGAGCCAGAATGACAGTTACAACTGCGGCAACTATTACTTCTCGGAAACGGGCACCGGCCTGACGTCCGTCTTTGAGAGCATCGCGTCGCGTATCTTCACCCGGTTGACAAAATGAACACTCTCTTGCCGCTGCCTCCACCTCGCCGGCGCTTGCGCCAGGCACAGCGCCGCCCCGGCCAAGGGTTGGTCGAGTTCGCCCTGATCCTGCCGCTGCTGTTGTTCGTGCTCTTCGGCATCGTCGAATTCGCCCGCATCCTGCAGGCCTGGTTGTCGGTGGAGAACGCGGCGCGCTTCGGCGTGCGCTACGCCGTTACCGGCGAATTCAACCCCGCCTACTGCCCGACGGCCGCCTCCGAGCTGGCCGCGGAAGACCCCGGCCGCTACGGCAACATCGGGACGAACGACCTGCTCGACGGCGCCGCCGACTGCGTCGTGCCCAGCGTCGACCCCGACACGATCAGCACCTACCAGTTTCAGACCGACGCCCTGAAGGACCGGGCGCGGCTGTACTCGATCAACGAGGTGGCCACGGGCGCGGCACTGGCCATCCTCAACAACCCGGCGGTGGTCGACGAGACCGAGGTCGGCTTCTTCAAGGTAACGATTTGCTCGACGCGCAACCTCGACGGCGACGCCAACAACGACCCGGACTTCGCGCGGCTGCCGCCGGTCCCCGGTGAATTCCTGCCGGCAATGTGCGTGGTGGACCCCGACGGTTCGAGCGGCCCGGCGCCTTTCCCAGTGCGCGAAGTGGCCGTGGAGAAGCAGGACCCCGGCGGCCCGGGCGACCGCGTGATCGTCACGGTCGACTTCAATCATCCGGTGATCGTGCCGTTGATCAGCTCGATCTGGCCCAAGCTGCACCTGACCTCGCTGCGCCAGGGCATCGTCGAGCGCTTCCGCGTGGCGCGCGTGGTCGGCCTGCCGCCTACGATGGCGCCGTTCACGCCCACCAACCCGCCGACCAATACGCCCACCGAGACCTCGACGCCGACCGAGACGCCGACGCCCACCGAGACGCCGACGAACACCGAGACCCCAACCCCGACCGAGACGGCCACGGTCACCCTGACACCGACCGCGACTCCGACAGCCGACTGCGCGCAGTTCTCGCTGGGTCCGTGGTCGTTGACCACCTATGGCAGCAGCCCGGCCCGGCCGCGCGTGCGCATTGCAGTGATCAACGCCTCGGCGCAGGACACTACCATGGATTCGGTGACGTTCGTGTGGGCGCACTATGACGGTGTCTTTGTGGACGCCGAGCTGAATCGCATCCGGTATGCTGGCGCGACGATTCGCTCCTCCAACGATGCCTCGTCGCCGTCGACCTGGAGCGACCCTGGCACGCAAGCCCTCAATGCGGGTGGAAGTGAGAACCTGGACTTTGATTTCCAGGAAGCTGATCCCGATTGGCCCGGCAACACCTCCTCCAGCTATTTTGGGATCACGGTGACGCTGGGCAACGGCTGTGTCTTGGTGGAAAACCCCCTGCCGACCCAGACGCCGACCCTGACGCCGACGCCGACGGTCACGCGCACGCCGTCGCGCACACCGTCGCCGACGATCACGCTGACACCCAGTCGCACGCTGACGCCCAGCCGGACGCCGACGCGGACGATCACGCCAACGCGGACGCGCACTCCGACGATCACCAACACGGTGCCGACGCCCACGCGGACGATCACGCCCACGCGGACGCGCACACCCACGATCACCAACACGGTGCCGACGCCCACGCGGACGACGCCGCCGACGGCGACGAATACGCGCACGCCGGTGCCGACGCCGACGCGGACGCCCACGGTGCCGACGCCGACGCGGACCATTACGCCGACGCGGACCAACACGCCAAACGTCTCGCCGACGCCGACGCGGACGCGGACACCGACGCCGAGCAACACGCCAACCCCGACGCTGCCCTGCATGGACTGCTAGCGGCCAAGGGGCATCGAGAAGACCATGACCGGACGCTGCCCCGCGCAGCGTCCGGCGCGTTTAAGCAGCAGCGCCAAGCGGGCAGCGGCGGCAAGGGTCAACGGGCAGCGCTTGCCGGGAGGTTGTGCCCGGCTTAGAATGGGCTGTGATGGATCGAATGGCTTTGACGTGGCGGCACGCGCTGGCCTGGCTGGCGCCGCCGGAGGGGAAGCCCTGGGGGCTGCTGGCGGCGGCCTACGTGGCGCTCTACGTGCTGGGCCTGATCTGGCGCGGGCCAGCCGACGGCAACTGGACAATCGCCAGCCGGGCTGCTTTGATCCTGCCAGGATCGCTGGCCGCGGCGGCGGCACTGGGGGCGCGGCGCGCTGCCCTGAGCGATCCGGCGCGGCCAGCGGCGCCTCGCCGGCTGCCTCAGGTGTGGGGATTCTTGGGGCTGGCCCTGCTGCTGTGGACCCTGGCCTATGCGCTGTCGCTGGCCTATCTGTTGGCGGACCCAGGCCTGCCGCCGCCAGCGCTGAGCGACCTGGCACGGGCCGGCGGCTATGGGCTGGCAGGCGCGGCGCTGCTGACCTTTCCGCTGGCGCCGCGAGAGCAGTTGGGGCGGCTGCGGCTGGTCCTCGATATGCTGGTCACCAGCGGGGCCGTGCTTGGGCTGAGCTGGCTGATCCTGATACGGCCCATCAGCCAGGTGGCCGCTGGGGTTGAGCAGTGGTTTTGGGCGGCGTTCTACCCGGCGGCCGACTTGCTGCTGCTGCTCATCCTGGCCAATGTGTTCCTGGCGGCCTCGGCCAACGCTTCGCCGGCCGCCATCGGTTGGATGGCCACGGGGATGGTCCTGTTCCTCCTGGCCGATCTGGCCGCGACCTACCAGTCACTGCGCGGCGGTCCCGTGGCCATGGGGTTCGTTGGGTTGGGTTGGCTGATGGGCCTAATGCTCTTGGGGCTGGCCGCGGCGCGCCAGCGCCGCTCGCTGCCGGCGCGGCCAGACGCCGACCGGCTGCGGCGCATGAGTATCATCCTGAAGGCTTTGCTGCCGATTGTGATCACCTTCGTGCTGGTCTGGGTTGTGCTGCTGGATGTGCAGACGCGCGGCCAGCCTGACCTGGTTGCGGCCGGCCTGACGGTCGTGCTGGCGCTGCTGCTGGTGGCACGGCAGGGCGTCATGGGCAGCGAGATCGAGCTGCGCGAATACGCCCAACTGGTCAACAGCGGAGCGGACCCGGCCTTCATCTGCGGGGCTGATGGCCGGCTGCGCCTGGTGAATCCAGCCCTGCTCGCGGCGACCGGGTACGCGGTCGAGGAGGTGTTGCGGCGCCCGGCCGCCATGCTGTTCACAGACGGCACGCTTCCCCTGGCGGCTGGCCAGCGGCCCGACAGCGTCTATAAGACCGGTTGGTCCGGCGAGGTGAGTTTGCGCCGCCGCGATGGATCGGAATTTCCAGCCTACCTGGCGCTGCGCCCAGCGCCGAGCGATCTGCCGGCGCCGGCGGGGCTGGTGGGCACGGCCCATGACCTGGCCGAGCAGAAGCGGCACCAGGCGCGGCTGTTGGCGGCCTACGAGGAGGTCGCCGCCGCGCGCGGGGCGCTTGAGCGGCTGAACCAGCAGCTCGAAGCAAAGGTGACCGAGAAGACGAGCAGCCTGAGCGAGGCCTACGCGCGGCTGGCGGCGCAGCACGAGGCGCTACAGACGCTGGACACGCTGAAGTCGGACTTCGTGTCGCTGGTGTCGCACGAGCTGCGCGCCCCGCTGACCAACATCAGCGGCGGCATCGAACTGGTGCTCTCGGCGCCGGAGACGCTGTCTGTCAAGACTCAGCGGTCACTCACCCTTGTGCAGAGCGAGATTCACCGGCTGACGCACTTCGTCGAAACGATCTTGGATCTGTCGGCGCTGGAGGCGGGACGGCTGCCACTCTACCCCGAGCCGCTAGCAGTGCAGCCGCTGGTAGAGGCGGTGGTGCAGCAGTTCGAGGGACGGCCCGGCTCGGAGCGGTTATGTTGGAGCATGCCGGCTGGGCTGCCGGCCGGCCTGGCCGACGAGCACGCCGTGACGAGCGTGCTCTTTCAATTGATCGACAACGCGCTCAAATACGCTCCGGCTGGCGCGATCAGTGTCACGGCCACGGCTGGCCCGGGTCGGCTTGAGATTTCGGTAGCGGATCAGGGGCCGGGCATCCCGCCGGATCGGCTGGAGGCGATCTTCGACCGGTTCGAGCGGCTCAATGCCGCCGACGATCGCGAGGTGTATGGGCATGGCCTGGGCCTGTATATGACGCGCCGGCTGCTGGCAGCGCAGGACGGGGGGATTGCCGCCAGCAACAACCTGCAGGGCGGCGCGCGCTTCACTTTCTGGATTCCGACGACCGAGGCTGAGGATGCCGACCAAGATCCTGTTGGTTGACGACGACCAGACCCTGTTGAGCTTTGTCAGCGAATACCTGACGAACCACGAGTTCACGGTGCTGACGGCCGCGAACGGCACTGAGGCGCTGCGCGCGGTCTACAAAGAACGGCCTGATCTGGTTGTGCTCGACGTGATGATGCCGGGCATGGATGGCTGGGAGCTCATCGCGCGCCTGCGCGAGCTGTCTGAGTTTCCCATCATCCTGCTCAGCGCCAAATCGTCGGAAGCGGACAAGCTGCGGGGTTTTCGGCTGGGGGTGGACGACTATGTCACCAAGCCCTTCAGCTTCGCCGAGCTGACGGCCCGCATCCAGGCGGTGCTGGCGCGCAGCCAGGCAAACCAGGGCACAGCCAATCTGATGTACGCCGCGGGCAACCTCAAGGTCGATATGAACAAGCGGCAGGTCATGCGGGGCAGCGCGCCCGTGCCGCTGACGCCCACGGAGTTCCGCCTGCTGCAGTGCCTGATCGAGAAGCGCGGCCATCCGGTTTCGGAGGCGGCCCTGGCGCAGGAGGTGTGGGGCGCCTACCGCCAAGGCGACACGGCCGTGGTGCGGCGCTACATCTGGCTACTGCGGCAGAAGCTGGAAGACGATCCAGCGCACCCGATCCGCATTCTGACGGTGCGCGGGTTTGGCTACCGCCTGGGCACCGCACCGCTTTCCCCGCCCAAAGAACCCCAGGTCTGACCGCGATGCGCGCGCTCAGGGCCTCAGGCTGGCGCCGATTGGGTCCGGCTCTGGTTTTGATCGCAGCGGCCGCCTGGATCTGGCTCACACGCGTGCCGGCCTCCGCGGCCGGCGCGGGCCAAATCCCCAGCCCCAGGGCCGGCTTCCCGGCGCCCGATTTCGAGCTGCTGGCGCCAGACGGGGGCAGCGTCCGGCTCGCCGATTGGCGCGGACAGGTGGTCGTCCTCAATTTGTGGGCGAGCTGGTGCCTACCGTGCCGGGTGGAGATGCCCGCCTTGGACGACGTATACGCGCGCCAGCAGGCGCGCGGGCTGACCGTGCTGGCCGTGAACAGCACCATCCAGGACCGCGCTGAGGCGGCGGTAGGCTTCGCGGACGAAATGGGCGTGACGTTCCCGATCCTGCTGGATGTCGATGGGGCCGTGAGCAGGCGCTATCGACTCCGGGCGCTGCCGACCACGTTCTTTATCGACCGCCAGGGCATCATCCGCAGTGTGATCATCGGCGGGCCGATGAGCACAGCCACCCTGGAGTCACAGGTCGAGCTCTTGCTGGCGGAGGCGCCCTGAAGTGCTGCCGATTATCCAGGTTGGGCCGCTGGCCGTGCAGGCGCCCGGCCTGGCGCTGCTGGCCGGATTGTGGCTCGGACTGAGCCTGGCAGAAAAGGAGGCTGAGCGGCTGGGGCGGGCGGCGCCCGGCGCGGGTGCCGGCCGGCTGACCGGCGAGGCCATTTACCAACTGGCTCTGGTGGGGCTGGCAGCGGGTCTGATTGGGGCGCGGCTGGCGTACGCGCTGCGCTTTCCGGCTGCTTATCGGGCCGACCCGCTGGGCTTGCTGGCGCTCACCCCAGTCACCCTGTCTCGGGCTGAAGGCTTGCTAGCCGCAGGGGCGGCGATGGCGCTGTTCGGCGCGCGGCGCAAACTTCCGCTGCGGCCAACTCTGGATGCGCTGGCGCCGGCCGCCGCGATGGTCGGCGTGGCGCTCGCACTGGCGCACCTGGCCAGCGGCGATGCCTTCGGCCTGCCGACCACCGTGCCGTGGCGCATCCACCTTTGGGACGACTATCGGCACCCCACGCAGGTCTATGAGCTGCTCGGCGCGCTGGCAGCGCTGGGTGTTTGGTGGCGGCAGTCGCGCCAGGCCCCCGGGGCTCCCCACGCGCCCGGCTGGGGACAGCGCTTCCTCAGCGTGGCTGCCCTGTCGGCGGCTGCGCGCATTTTGGTGGAGGGCTTTCGCGGCGACAGCCTGCTGCTGGCCAGCGGGCTGCGCGAGGCGCAGGTCTGGGCCTGGCTGATCCTGGCCGGGAGTCTGTGGGGGCTTGCCCGCTGGCGGCCGGCGAGACTGGAGGACGAGGCCCCAGCGAGGGCGCCAGCGCCGTAGCCCCGTTCATCCCCGAACGGGGGGGCGGCGGTCAGTAGTCGCGGCCAACGCTCGCCGGCAGCTCGACCGCCAGCGTGACGCGCACGCCGCCGTTTCCGGCCGGCAAAGCCTGCACCAGGCGCTCCATCTTCCAACGCCGGTCGAGCCGATCGTAGCCCATCTGCCAGACGACAGCGGCAGCGGGGAGGCGTTGGCAATGGATGAGGTCGCCGCTCCAGTAGCGGCTTGTCGTCAGCTTATCCCGCGCATTGTCCCGCCCGCGCAGTGCGGCGGGGACCGCTTTGGCGGGCGGCCGCCGCGGACAATCGCGAGGCGATCCGCGGCATGTCTCAGCCGGCCTGACGATCGCGCCCATCAGGTGCCTCCCCCGCGTGCCAGAGGGCGCGCATTTCGGCGCTAGCGGCAAGCAGGTCGTCGAGCCGCCCGATGCCTTCCATACGGCCATCCTTGAGCAGCACAATCCGGTCAGCCCGCCGCAACGCCGGCCGGCGGTGCGAGACGACCAAGCAGGCGCCGCGCGCGCCGGCCGCCTGGCGGCGTCTGTCGAGCCGCTCCCACAGCTGATGCTCGGTGTCCACGTCCAGCGCGCTCGACAGATCATCAAATACAAACAATTCCGGCTCCCGCACGAACATGCGGGCGGCGGCGGCGCGCTGCGCTTGACCGCCGGATAGTCGTACGCCCCGCGGGCCAACGACGGTGTCGAGCCCGCGTTCGAGCCGAGCCACATCGGTCTCCAGCACGGCGGCACGCAGGGCGCCGGGCAGGTCAGCCAGGTCCTCCGGCAGACCCAGCAGGATATTCTCACGCAGCGTCTCGCTGAACAGGCGGGGCACCTGGCTGGTATAGGCGCAGCGCGGCGGGATGAAGAACTCGGCCGGGTCGGTCACCAACTGGCCGTTCCAGCGCACGCTGCCTCGTTGGGCGCGCAGCAGCCCCAGCAGCACGCGCACGAAGGTGGATTTTCCCGAGCCGATCCGGCCGGTAATGACGACGAACTCGCCGCGCCGCACGCGCAGGCTGACGCCGTGCAGGCCACGCTCTGAGCCAGGATAGCGATAGGTCAGCCCGTCGACTTCCAGGACTTCCAGGCTGTCGGCCGGGGTCTTGACGATGGGGGCCGGTCTGGGCGGCGCTTGCTCCACGTAGACCGGGTGGTGGGCGACGAGGGCCGTCACCGGATCTGGGCGGACCAACTCGGCCAGGCGCTCGATCGAGACTGCCTGCGCCCGGTAATCGCCCGCGAAGTTGCCGAGGTAACCCGGGATATGGGTGGTGAACCCCAGGTAGTAGATGAAGAGCGTGAAGTCGCCCACCGTAAACGTGCCGGCGGTTATGGCCTGGCGCGCCAGCAGCAGCAGCACGCCCACGCCAAAGGTCACCGTAGCGGCGTTGATGGCATCCGACAGCGCGCGGAGCATCTGATACCGCGCGCTGGCCTGGCGGCGCGCCTCGTTGAGATGCGCGAAACGGGCCGCCACGCCGGCCTCGGCATTAGCGATCTTGACCGCCTGAGCGGCGCCAAAGACCTCGCCTAGAAAACCGGTGGCGGCGTCGGCAGCCTGGCCGCTGGCGTAGCTGTAGGCACGCATACGGTCCCAGGTGAGGCCGGTGACCAGCAGCGTGCCCAGGAGCGGCAGGAAGATGACCAGAGTGAGGGACAAGTTGATGCTGGCCATGATGGCCACGGCGATGATGGCCGCGCCCACCTGGCCGATCAGGTCTGGGAACCAGGTGGGAAAGTCGGCGGTCTCGTTCACGTCATCGCGCAGGCGGTTGACGATCTCGCCTGGCGCGAGCGCGGGCGCGCCGGCGCCTGATCGGCTGCCGCGCCAGTGCAGCAGGCTTGCGACGGCGTTGCGCCGAAGCATGGCGCCCGTGGCAAAGCGGAAGGTCCAGCCGAACCAGTCGGCGCCCACGGCCGACAGCAGGCGGGCCAGCTCAACACCCACGTAGAGCGCAATCAGCAGCCAGAGATTCACCTGCGCTGGCACAGCGCCGGTGATGCTGTCGAATACCTGCTTTTCGATCAGCCCCGGGAGCACCTGGAAGACAAAGAAGAGGATCGCAAAGACCGAGTGAACGACGAACAGGCCGGGTCGAAAGGCGACGAGGCGCCAATTGTAGTAGGGTGTCGGCAGGGCAGCGCGCCCGGCGGGTGACGGGGAAGAGGCAGCAGCAGGCGTCATGCCAGGGTGACCTCCAGGCCGGTCTGCAGCAGGTGGGCGAAGCGCGACGCCGGGTCGGCGGCCAGGGCCAGCCGCGGACCATATTCCACCACGCGGCCCTCCTCCAGGATCAGAATGTCGTCGGCGCGCTGCACCGTGCGCAAGCGGTGGGCGATGATGATGGCGGTGCGGCCAGCCAGCAGTTGATCGACGGCGCGCTCGAGGCGGGCCTCGCTGGCCGGGTCCAGGCGCGACGAAGCTTCGTCCAGGATGACGAGGCCCGGGTCCTTGAGAAAGACGCGGGCGAAGGCGAGGCGCTGCGCCTCGCCGGCCGAAAGCCCCTGGCCCCCCGCCCCCAGCGGCGTATCCAGGCCCTGGGGCAGGCTCCGCGCCCAGTCCCACAGGCCGAGCGCCTGCAGCGCCGCCTCCATGTCCGCCTGCGAGCCCGGCGGGCGCGGGCTGAAGAAGGTCAGGTTGTCGCACAGCGTGGCCTGGAACAACTGCACGTCTTGCGTCACCATGCCCACCCGGGCGCGCAGCTCGGCCAGCGGCACCGCGCGCAAGTCGGCGCCGCTGAGGCGAATGGCGCCAGCGGTGGGGTCGTACAGCCGGAAGAGCAGGCGCGTCAGCGTGGTCTTGCCGCTGCCGGTGCGGCCGAGAACGCCCAGCACCCGACCCGGCGCAATGGAACAGGCCACGTTCTCGAGGGCGAAGGCGCCGCCAGCCGCCGCATCCCCATCGTCGTAGCGGAAGGTGACGCCGTCCAGACCCACCGACAGGGGCCCGGCGGGCAGGAGGGGCCGGCCGGTGGGGGCCGGCGGGTCGACCACCAAGGGGCGCAGCGCGAACAGCGCCTGGATGCGCTCGACGCTCGCTGCTGTCTGCTGCAGGTCGCGGGCCTGCTCGCGCAGAGCCTGCAGTGGACTGGCGAGCATTCCAACGTAGGCCACAATCATGTAGGCGGCGCCGATCGAGGCTTCGCCGCGCGTGTAGAGATAGGCGCCGAAGCCCAGACCCACGGCATAGCCCAGCACCGAGAGCACATTCGTGAAATTGAACACGGCAGCGCTGAGCGTGTGGGCGGCGCGGTATTCATGGAGCTCAGCGCGCAGGAGCAGGAGCAGCCGATAAAGCGCGTAGGGCAAGGCGCCGGCGGCGCGCAGGTCTTCCGCCCCCGAGAGGCGCTCTTCCACGTAGCCGTAGAGGCCGGCGCTGGCCTGCCGCGCCGCTGCCCAGCGGGACGCGGCCAGGCGCTGCACGGCGGCCAGGATGGCGAGCGTAAGCGCGATGTAAGCCGCTAGGCCCAGCCCGATGCGCACGTCCTCCAGGAACAGGAGCGCCAGGATGCCCAGCACCAGCAGGCCGTTGCCTGCGATGCGCAGCACGAACTGCGAGAAGAAGTTGGCCAGCGCAGTGACGTCCCCATCCAGCCGCTCGATCAACTCGCCGGGCGTATGCGTCTTGTGGAAGCCCAGGTCCAGCCGCAGGCAGTGCAGGGCCAGGTCGTAGCGCAGGCGGTTGGTCGCATCCCAGCCCACCAGCAGGCTGAGATAGGCGCTGCCCAGACCTAACAACTGCTGGGCGAGGGCAAAAACGATGAACAAGACGGCGGCCCAGAGCAGGGCTGGCCGACTGCCGTTGGACTGGGTGGTGTCGAGAAAGTAGCGGATGACCCGCGGACTGGCAAGCTGCAGCCCGATGCCGGTGAAGAGCAGCAGCGCCAGCCACAGCATACGCTTCAGCTGTGGGCGCAAATAGCGGTCTAGAAGCCGCGCGTAGGCGTTTGGATTCACGGCAAACCCTCGCTGGCGCCCGGCGGCCGCAGTATGCGCGGGTCAGGGGCGGTCATTGTCCGCGAGGTCGGGAGCAGCTCGGACAAGGGCAGCTTGGGCATGGCGCACCTGCTCAATCGCCCGCGTTGTCGCGGCGGACGTGCTTGCGCCACAGCGCGGGCCAGCCGGCTGGGTTGGCTGGCGACGCCGTGGGGCGCGAAGTGCTGGCACAGGCGCTCGTTATCGCGCTGTAAGATGGCGAAGGCCTCGCGTTGCTGGCGGGGGTCGACCACCTGGGGAAAGTCGAAGATGCGCGGCTCGCCCTCCCAGCAGAGCACGT
>JADLEU010000131.1 GCA_020845955.1 Anaerolineales bacterium | reverse complement strand
GCCAGGCCGCTGAGCGCGGCCCCGGCCAGCAGCATGGGCGGCCGGTAGGTCAGCTCGACGGTGTGGCTGCCCGCGGGCACGGTCACCGCCAGCAGGGCACCGTCGGCCGGCAGCACCGGCGCGGGCGCGCCGTCCACCCTGGCCTGCCAGCCTGGGAAATAGGCCTCGCTCACCACCAGCAGGCCGGCGGCCTCGCTTGCGGTGGTCAGGCGCAGGCGGCCGGGCTCGTCGGCCAGCACCACCGGATCGGCGGCCGGGTCCGCTGGGGCCACGCTCACCGGCGCCTGCACGACCGCAGTCCCCAGCGGGTCGAAGCCCGGCGCCGCCAGCCGCGCGTACACATCGTCCTCGCCGCCCTCGGCCACCTCGACCTGGTGAACCAGGAAGGCGCGGCGCGGCGTGCTCCCCAGGCGGTGCACGGTGGTCACGTTGCCCCGGTCGTCGGGCACGTCGCCGCGCGCCGTGACGACGATCGGCTGGTGCGCCGGCCCGGCTTCGGTCAGCTCGGCCCGCCAGGTGACGAGGTAGCGCACGCCCAGCAGTTGCCAGCGGACCGGCTCGGGCACGCGGGCCTGGAAGCGCGCGTAGCTGGCCACCTGGTAGGGGGCCACGCCTTCCACGGCCCGGTAGCCGTAGGCGCAGCCGGCGTGGCCCGGAAGCTGCACGTCGTCCTGGACGCGGAAGAAGCCGCCCTCGGTGATGATGGCGTCGAGCAGCGGGTTATAGGGGTAGGGGTCATAGGGGGCGACGACGTTCGTCCCGCGGTTGGCAGCGAAGAGATCGATGACGATCACCGCCAGGATGAGGCCCGGCACCCACGGCCTCCCCGGCAGGCGGGCCGCGGCGGCCAGGGCCAGCAGCGCCAGCCCAGCGGCCAGGATGAACAGGCCGGCGCGCTCCACCAGCTCGGCGCCCGCGGGCAGCGCCAACTGGCGGGCGTAGACCAGCACGGCCAGCAGCAGCCAGCCGAGGGCGAACAGGGCGCCGCCCGTCTTCAGCACCGCCGGCAGCACGCGCGGCCGCTCGCTCGGCGGCGCCAGCAGCGCCTCCACGCCGTGCGCGGCCAGCACCGCCAGCGCAAAGGAAACTGCCACGGCCAGCCGCTCCTGGCTGCGGAACAGGCGGTAGCCGGGCACCAGCCAGTAGGCCGCGTCGTAGAGGACGGCCTTGGTGCCAAACGACAGCAGCAGGCCGATGACGGCGACGGCGGCCCAGAACCACACGCCCGCCGAGCGCCGCGACAGCCCGAGCACGGCCAGGCCCAGCGGCAGGATGCCGACGTACAGCGGGCTCCAATAGCTGACCACTCCGGGAATGAGGAACTGCAGGACGTCGGCGAAGGGGAAGCCATGCCCGGCCTGTTCGAACGACACGCTGGCGCGGGTGGAGTGAAGGATGAAATGGGCCGAGGGCAGCAGCTGCACCGCGGCGAGCGCCAGGGCCAGCAGCGCCAGCGCCGCCGCGTGCGCGGCCAGCCGCGCCGGCCGCCAGCCGGCCTGCCAGGCGCGCACGGCAAAGTAGGCCAGCGCCAGCAAGGCGCAGTACAGGAAGGTCTGCGGATGGCCGGCCAGGCCGGCCACGGCTAGCGCTAGCGCGGCCAGCGCCAGGGGCGGCGTGCGCCCGCCGGCCGCCAGCCGCTCGGCGGCCAACAGCGCCAGCGGCAGCCAGGTGACCGTCTCGAGGATGCCGGTCTGCAGCGGGGGCGAGCCGGTGAGGTAGCCGCCATAGGCGAAGACCAGGGCGCCGGCCAGGGCCGCGGCCGGCCGCAGCCGCAGCGCGCGCAAGAACCAGAACATGAACAGCGAGGCCAGCAGGTAGTGCAGCGCCACCTCGGCCACCAGCGCGCCGAGCGGGAAGTGTCCCCAGCCCTGCAGGCGCAGGAAGGCGAAGATCAGCCAGATGGGGGGATAGAACAACTGGGACTGTGGATCGGCCTGGAAGGGATAGCCGGAGTACAGGCAGCCGGCCCACAGCGGCAGCTGCCCGCGCAGCAGCGCCTGGTAGGCCACGGCGCGGAAGACGCCGAACTGCTGCGAGAAATCGCCGGGCGGGTAGGTGAGACGGTCGGCGGGGTCAGGCGCGGCGAAGCGCCAGAAGAACAGCGCCCAGGCCGCGGCCAGCGCCAGGTACGGCAGCGCGGTCTGCAGGCGCTTCATGGGTGGGCGTCCGGCCCGCCGGGAGGCAGCCAGCGGCATGGGGTGAGGGGGCGGGCGTGAGCAACTAGGCTTTGGCGAGCTGGGCCGCGCCGCCCGCCGGCGGGCGCGGCGCGGCGCGCACGGTTTTGAGCTGCTGGTAGTAACTTTCGAGCCAGCGGTTCGACCAGCCGAAGAGCGTCGTGTCGCGCACGATGGCCTTGACTTCCTCGCGCGTCATTTTCACTTCGCCCACCAACACGTTAACGTTCTGGCGGCTGAGGGCCAGGGTGCGCACCGCGAACAGCATCGGCCAGATGCAGGCCAGCCGCAGCGTGTGCAGCCAGGGCGGCAGCGCCAGGACGTAGGCGAGCGCCTTCTGCAAGTGGCGCTCGGCCTTGTCGGCCACCAGGTCGACCACCTGCAGCGCCTGGATCTGGTACTCGGGCTTGAACAGGTCGCTGCGCCGCAGGTTCACGGCGGCGCAGAAGCTCTCGGGCACGAAGATCCAGCCGCGGTCGTAATCCTTGCGCAGCCCGCGGATGACGTTGACGGTCTGCAGCGCCAGCCCGAACTCGC
This sequence comes from Anaerolineales bacterium, assembly GCA_020845955.1. GTDB lineage: Bacteria > Chloroflexota > Anaerolineae > Anaerolineales > UBA6663 > JADLEU01. The sequence continues at coordinate 1,032 of JADLEU010000131.1, read as the reverse complement.
GCGCCAGCGGCATGAGCTGGCTCAGGCGCCCGCGGATGAAGCCCGAATACCAGGCGAAGATGTCGGTCACCAGGTAGCCGACGCGCCCGGCCACCTCGTGCATGTAGTCGTCCATGTCGTCTTCGCGCGGGATGTCGGGGCCGCGCGCCACCCAGCGCGCCATGCCCTGGGTCGAGTTGCGCACGTGCACCAGCATCTGGGTCTGCACCGCTAGCGGCAGCGCATGGACCTTCTCGAGGATCTCAGCCGCGTAGTAAGTCACGCGCGCGTCGGCGTCGTCACCTGGCGGGCGGTCGCCGAGTTGGTCGATCAGCTCGCCCGCGGGCGCCTGGCCGGCCAGGATGCGGTCCCACAGCCGCAGCAGCGCCACCTTGCGCTCGGCCGGCATGTAGTCGTTGTCTTCGAGGAAATCGGAGACGCGCAGCAGCAGATACGACAGGCACATGGCTTCGCCCACCACGCCGGGCAGGCGCTCGATGGATAGGGCGAAGGTCCGGCTCGCCGACCGGAGCAGCTCGTGGTGGTTAACTGTCATAAGCGCACTGGCTCAGCCCCTTCACGCGCGTGTAGTGTAACACGGCTTGTCGAGCCTGGCGGGAGCGGTTCTACGTTGCGGCTGTTGGCGGCTAGCCGCCGAACGAGTCTCGGTCCCGCAACCCACCCAGCCCGGTTATGCATTCGCCGCCGCCATTACACATATCACTTTGGCAAGGCTGCTAGGCATTTCAGACTTGGTCGAGCAACATATATGTTCTATACTTGTTTCACATACTTCGCTAGTAGTCATAAGGCAAAGAAGTGTGAAGATTGGAGCTGGACTAATGGACCTTGATAGCGGCAAGGCGAATGGCCGACGTAGCAAGAAGCTCATCGCGTTTGGTTGGTATGGTAGGAAGTTCAGTCATCTAAGTTGGCTACTGCCTCTGCTGCCTCCCACGCAGCACTATTGTGAGCCATTCGGTGGATCAGCAGCTGTATTGCTAAACCGCGATCCGTCTCCAGTGGAAACATATAATGATCTGGATGGCGAGG
>JADLEU010000130.1 GCA_020845955.1 Anaerolineales bacterium | reverse complement strand
CGCCAGCCATTGCCGGATGCCTGGCGCGCGGCGCGGCACGTGCTCCTGGCGGGGGTAGGCAACGGCGCGCTGGCGGCAGAATTCGCGGCTGGGCTGGCGGCGCAGGAATGCCCGGTGCCGCTGGCCGTGTGCGGCGGCTACGACCTACCCGCGTCGGCCGGGCCCGCAACTTTGGTCGTGGCGCTTTCGCCTACCGGCGAAGACGAGGCGACCTTGAGCGTGGCCGAGGCGGCCTGGACCCGCGGCACGTGGCTACTGGCGATCACCGGCGGGGGCGCGTTGGCTGAATTGGGCCAGCGGCGCGGTTTTCCGATTTGGGAGTGGCCGGCCGCGGCGCGAGCCGGCGACGCGGTTGCGGCGCTGAGCCTGCTCGCGCTGGGGGCCCTGGCGCAGCTGGGTTTTGCCGGGCTCGATACTCCCCGGGTGACCCAGGCAGTGGCCGCGCTGCGGCTTCAGCAGGTCTCACTGCAGGCGAGCACGCCCGTGGTGCACAACCCCGCCAAGCGTTTGGCCGGGCAGTTGCTCGACCGCCTGCCGCTTGTCTTTGCCGCCGGCTGGCTGGCGCCCGTGGCGCGCTACTGGAAGTGCCAGATCAACCTGATGGCCAAGGCGCCGGCCCTCTGGGACGTGGTGCCGGAGATGGACCACAACTCGGTCGCCGGCACGGCCTATCCCGAGGCCCTGGTGAGCAAGTTCCTGGTGCTGGCGCTGCGCACCCGCCAGTTGCCTGAGCGCGCGCGCTGGCTGGTCGATGAGACTCGGTCGGTGTACATGCGCGCCGGGTTCAATACCGATGCGGTCGACGGGAGCGGGCCGTCGCCGCTGGCGCAGGCACTGACGACCCTGCACTACGGCAGCTATGTGGCCTTTTATCTGGCCGTGTGTTACGGGGTGGATCCGGCGGTCTAGCGCCGCGCCGGGCTATGGCTGGCGAAACACCAGCAGCCACGAGCCGGGAAAGGTGCTGCCGTCGGGGGCGGTGCAGGTCTCCACCGCCAGGCCCTCGATGGTGAGTGCCGGGCTTTCTGCCAGGTGCAGGGTGTAATCGATGCCGGGGGTCATGGTGAAGTCTCCGTAACCGTGGCCCAGGTCGGGCTTGAGTCCGGTGAAGAAGTGGTCAAATCCGCCGGCCCAGGTGACGACGACTTCCACGCCGGGAGCCGCTTCTCCCGACGAGCTCTCGGCTAAGACCTGTATGAGCGCCTGGCCCAGGTCGGGGTCGCAGACCAACTGCCGGCCAATAAAGTCGAAGGCGCTGAGCGGCGTGGCCGTGGGCGTGCGGGTCGCCAGCAGCCGGGGCGTAATGGAGGGGATGACGGTCTCGGTTGGTGGTGGGCCTGGCGACGGGGTGGGGGTTGCGATCAGGGCCGAGGGCGCGGGGCCTGGTGTGCCGGCTTCCGCCGCCTGACCTGCTGTTGACGTCTGCGGACCAGCCCCCGGGGGGGTGGGCGTGGCGGGGCCGGCGCCGAGGGCGGCCGCCAGGTTGGCCAGGGCGCGCACGGCGCCGGCCGGAGCGCCGTCAGCCGCGGACCGCTGCGCCAGGGCAGTCACGGTCTGGGCGGGGTCGGTCAGCCCCAACAAGGCCAGGCGCGTTCGTGCCCGCCCCAGGTCGCCATCCACACCATACGCGCGCGCCACAAGCTGGATATAGCTAATCTGATCTTTGCCGCGCAGCACGTCCGGCGCCGTATCGACGTATTCCACCGGGCTGAGCACCTGGCTGTAAAGCAGGCCAACCCCAAGCCCTGCGGCCAAGACCACGACGGCCAAGAAGACGTTTTTCATAAGCTGGCCGGCGAATTATACGCGGGATGTCGTGCTTAGCGGCCTGGCCACCCGGTGGCCGGCCTATTCGTGCTCGGCCACGTATTGCGCGCGCTGGGCGTTGAGCTTCTCCCAGGCCGCCGCGGGCGCCAGCGCGGCGACAGCCGCCTTGACACGCTCGGCCGCATCGGCCTGCGCGGCGATGGGGAAGGGCGGTATTTCGACCTGCTGTCCGGCGGCGGTGATGGTGAGCCAGTCGAAGCTGCCGCCAACCGGCGGATCTTCTTCGGCCCGCCAGTTGTTGGTGAATACGCCCTCGTCCAGCATGAGTGAATAAAGCGCGTCCAGCTCGGCGGCGTCTAGCGTGCTGGTCTCGACCCAGACAGGAACGTCATCCGCGGGGTAGTCGGGGATCATGGTCAGGGTGACCAGGCCGTTGGGTTCCACGGACAGCGTATATTCGTAATAATAGGGAGGCGGCAGGCTGCCTTCGCGCCACTGGTAGATCGTGCTGAAGTCGGCGGGACGATTTTTCACGGTCTGCGGGGCGGGACCGAACAGGGAACAGCCGAACAGGCAGGCGGAGGCCAGGGCAAGCCAGGCAATCTGGCCGGAGTCGCGAGATCGCATGAAGGTGCTCCTGAGAGGGTGAGGCCGCCGCGGCTCGCCTGGAGCCGGGCGCTCGGACGGGGGCAGGTTCGGCTAGACGCCAAAGCTGGCCCAGTCGGCAAGAATGAGGCGGTTGATCCAAACGCTCCCAAGCCAACTCTGCCGGAGTGCCGGGTCGGAGAGCTGCGAGGCGATGGCCTGAACTTGGGCGTGGGCGAGGCCCAACTGCTCGTGGGCTTCCACGGGGCGCCCCGCCGCGCGCAAGGCGCTAGCATGCGCGTGGCACAGGCGCCGGGAGATGCCAGGCCAGTATTGGAACAGCGCCAGTGCGACCGTCGTGCAGGCCAGCGCGGCGGCGGGGTCGCCGAGCGCGAGATGGAGTTGCGCCAGCACGACCTGGGCATAGCCCTGCTCGAACTCCCACGCCGTATTCGACAGCAAGCCGACGGCCTGTTGAGCGTGGGTCAGGCCGGTTCGCCAGGCCGCGGGACCGTCCTGGCGCAGGCAATTCTCAGCCAGCGCCAGCATCACGCTCGCCGCCTCAACCGGTCGAACGGGACGGCTGGCGATGCCGGCCTGCACCGCGCTCAGGACGGCGTGCGCCTGTTCGAATTCGCCCAACTCGGTATGCAGGCGGCCCAGGTGCGTCTGCACTGCCCCGCGCACGACCGGGCTTAGCCAGTCTGCCGGGCTCACGGCCGGCGCCTGCAGCGCCGCCCGCGCCAGCCGGAATTGGCCCAGTTGCGTAAGCGCATGGGCGCGCTGCAGCTGCAGCGCGCTGGTCAGGTAGCGAATGCCGGCAGCTTCGGCGCGGCCGAGGTACTTGTCGACCAGGTCGAGCTCGTCCGCGAAGCGGTCCTGCGGTTGGAAGATCATGCCCGAGTAGTCGCCCAGCGCGTCGACAATGCCCTCCGGGGCGCCCAGCTGCTCGTAGAGGTCGATGGCCGCTTGAAAGTTGTGCTCCGCTTCGGCCGTCTGGCGCAAGGATCCAAATACAACCCCCAGCACGCCCAAGGCGCGCGCCTCGCCGGCGCGGTCGCCCATTTCGCGGTGCAGCCCCAGGGCCTGCGTGGCAATTGTGAGCGCCTCCGCGGGCCGATGCTGGTCGAGGTAGGCGATGGCCAGGCGGCGCAGGCTGTGGGCCTCCTGCAGCCGGTCGGAGGCCTGGCGGCTGAGTGTGACGGCCTGGGTGGCGGCGGCCTGGGAGGCCGATAAGTCGCCCAGACCCTGGCTGCCCAATACCAGCGAAAGCATGTGCAGGCAGGCGGCTGCGCCGCTGGAGAGGCCGGCATACAAGAAGCGCTGCACGGCCGCCTCCAGGGCGGCCCGGCCTTCGGCCAGTTCGCGCGTCACCCAGGCCTGCTCGCCTACGCGGCGCAAGGCATGCCCGGCGCGCACCGGATCACCCAGGCGGCGGGCCAGCGCGACTGCCTGCTCGGCCGGGCCGCGGGCCTGGTCATAGGTTGTGGCCAAGAAATAATCGGCCTGCGCGATCAGCGCATCGCAGCGGCGGGCGTCATCGGCCAGGGTCTCGGCCAAGGCCAGCAGGGCCTCCACGTCGGCGCGCTGGGCGTCGCGGCGGGCCATCAGGTCATGAACCCGGGCGCGGGCGGCGAGCAGCGCGAAACGCTCCGGGTCGTCGTCGTCGGTCAGCTCCAGGGCGGCGCTGTAAGCCTGGATGGCGTCATCATTGGCATACATGCCGGCGGCCCGGTCGCCGGCCCGTCCGAAGTAGCGGCGCGCCTGCGCCTCGTCGCCGGCCTCGGCCGCATGATAGGCCAGCGCGGCATCGTCGTCCGGGCGGAGCTTCTCGAACGCCTGCAGCACGCGCCGGTGCAGCCGCCGGCGTCGCAGCCCGCCCAGCGCGTCACGCAAGGCCGAGGGGATCAGGGCGTGCGCGAAGGCAAATGTCTCACGCCCGGCGGAGGTGGACGCTTCTGTCACGAGTTGGGCGCGCTCGGCCACCTCGAGCGCGTCGATCAGGGTTTCCTCGTCCCAACCGCCAGCGGCGCGGAGCAGGTCGAAGTCGAACTCGCGCCCGATTACGGCTGCTAGCCGGAGCACGTCCTGCGCCTCAGCCGTCAGTTTGCCGACCCGCGACTGGATGGTCTCGCGCACGCTCTGGGGCACGCGCAGCTCGGCCACATCGAAGGCAATCCGCCAATGCCCGTTTTCAGACACAAGCTGTCCGTCCTCGATCAGGGCCTTGCAGACCTCCTCAATGAAGAACAGGTTGCCCTCGGTCTCACGGTAGATCGCGTCGACCAGGGCTGGCGCCAGCGCAGCGCGGAATTTGTATTCGAGCACCTGGCGCGTCTGATCCCGGGTCAGGCGGCCCAGCTTGAGGCGCGCCGAGAGGCGCTCGCGCTGTAAATCCATCAGGACGTCCTGCAGGCAACAAGCGTCGGCCACTTCGCTGTCGCGATAGGTGAGCACGATCATGAGGCGCAGGCGGCCGACCCGGCTGCGGCGGGCGAGGTGGCGCACCAGGAACAACGAACCACTGTCGGCCCAATGGACGTCCTCGACGACGACCAGCACCGGGGCGCGCGCGGCTAATTGGCTGACCAGGGTGACAAAACTCTCGAACAAGCGGGTCTGCTCGGCGGCCGCGTTCAGGCTGAGGTTGGGCGCCAGCGCGGTTGCGCCGCTGGTGACGTCCAGCAGCGCCGGTGCGGCCACGGCCGGCACGCGGTCGCGCAGCTCCGGCGCCAGGGTCACCAAGTCGGCCATGACGGCTTCCGGCACCTCGACCTGCGGCTGAGCCAGGCAGTCGCGGATGATTTGGGTCACGGGGGTGTAGGGCGCGCTGCCCTCGGCGTAACACTCGCCCGTCAGCACCAGGCCGCCGGTAATCTCGGCCAGGGCCTTGATCTCGCGCACGAGGGGCGACTTGCCGACGCCTGGCTCGCCGCTGAGGAAGAGCACGTGCGCCTCGCTGGCGCCCGCCAGCACGCGCTGCCACAAGGCGCGCGCTTCTCCAAACTCGCGCTCGCGCCCGACCAGGCGCCCTTGCGCCAGCCGGTCGATGGGCGCCCGCGGCACGGCCAGGGCGGCTGCTTGCGACCAGCGGTCGGGGCCGCCCAGGTCGTCCAGCGCCTCCAGCACGGCCGCGGCGGAAGGCAGCCGGTCGTCAGGCGCCTTGGCCATCAGGCGCACGATCAGATCGTCGAGGGCAGCCGGCAGGTTGGCCGCGTAGGCGCTGGGGCGCACCACCGGGGCATGCAGGTGCTGGGAGATGACGGCCAGGGGATCGTCGGCCGTGAAGGGCAGTTGGCCCGTGGTGAGCTCATAGAGCAGCACGCCCAGGGCATACAGATCCGTCCGGCCGTCAATGGTCTTGCCCAAGGCCTGCTCGGGCGCCAGGTAGAAGACAGTGCCCGAAAGCTGGGCGTCCTGGGTGAGGCGCGAGGCCGCCGAGCGGGCCAGGCCGAAGTCGGTAAGTTTGGCCTGGCCGGCTGGCGTGACGATGACGTTTTCGGGCTTGAGGTCGCGGTGGACGATGCCGTGGCTGTGGGCGTGGTCGAGCGCCAGGCAGATCTGGCGGCTGATGGCCAGGGTTTCGGCCAGGCTGCCCGGCTGGCGTTGGTACAGTGATTCGCCCTCCAGCAGCTCCATGACGACGAAGGTGAACCCGGCCGCTTGGCCCGCGTCGTAGACGGCAATGATGTTGGGGTGGTTGAGGCGGGCGGCGGCGCGCGCCTCGTGCAGCAGCCGGGCTCGGCCCTGGGCGCCGAGGTGGCTCTCCGGCAGCAGCTTGACGGCCACATCGCGATCGAGCACCACGTCGTGGGCGCGGTAGACGACACCCATGCCGCCGCGGCCGAGTTCCGCTGCAATCTGATAACGCCCGCTGAACAGGGTGCCAATCATCTACAGCCGCCGGGCAACCAGCAGGGTCAGATCGTCAAAAGGCGCTGCGGCGCCCGTGAAATCAGCCAGCGCCTGTTCGAGGCCGGCGAGCAGGCCCGCGGCCGGCGCGGCCCGGTGCGCGGCTGCCACGTCCTGCAGTCGCTGGGCGCCGAATTCCTCGCCCTGGGCGTTGAGGGCGTCAGTGACTCCATCGGTATAGAGTAGCACAAAGTCGCCCGGGCCGAGCGTGAGCGCGCGCTGAGCGTAGACGGCCCCCGGATCCACGCCCAGGGCCATGCCGGTGCGGCTGAGGGTCTGCCAGGAGTCGGACGCCGCGGCGTAGAGCAGGGGCGGGTTGTGGCCGGCATTGACGAAGACGGCTTGGCCGCTGTCCAGGCTCAAGTGCGCGTAGCACAGGGTGACGAACATGCCGTTGGGCGCATCGCTGGCGATGAGCTGATTGGCCACGGCGATGCCGGCGGCCGGCGTCGCGCTGCGCGCCAGGCAGGCGCGCACCGTGCTGCGGGTAAGGGCCATAAAAAGCGCGGCCGCCATGCCCTTATCGGTCACATCGGCAATGACCAGGCCCAGGCGGTCGGGCCGCTCGCCGGGAATGAAGTCGTAATAGTCGCCGGCAACCTCGCGGGCCGGCTGCCAACGCGCGGCAAAGTCCCAGCCGGCGGCCTGGGGCGCGTGGCGCGGAAGCAGGCTCGACTGCAGCTCGCGGGCCACCTGCAGCTCGCGCTCCAGGCGGCCCTTTTCCACCGCCACACCGTACAGGCGCGCGTTCTCAATGGCGATCGCGGCCGTGGACGCAATGGCAGTGAGCAGGTCCAGATCGGCCGGCGAGAAGATCCCGGCCTGCATGCGGTTGTCGACGTAGACGACCCCTGTGACGGTGTTTTTCAGCAGAAGCGGCACGCACAGGATCGAGCGCAGGCCCAGGGCCAGCACGCTGCGGCGCAGGTTGAGGCGCACGTCCTGCTGGGCATCGCTGGTGAGCACCGGCTGCCCGGTTTGCGCCACGCGCTCGACGACGCTGCGCGAGACCTGGAAGGTGGGCTCGTCGATCGTGGTCTGATCCAGGCCGCGGGCCGTGCGGAACGAGACCTGGCCGCGCTCGTTGCACAGCATCAGGAAGCCGCGCTCGGCGCGGGTGGTCGCAATGACCTCGTCAATCACCAGGTCCAACACCTCGTCCAGATCGAGCGAGGAGTTGAAGGTTTGCGAGATGCGGTAGAGCAGCGCCAGGCGGTCAGCGGGGACGGCGGACATGGCCAATTGCGAGAGGCATGCCCAGGCGGCACGCCGCTAACACTATTGTAAAGAGAGAGGGCTAAATCGACAATCTCCGCGCCAGCGTGGAGGGTCAGGCGGGCTGCCAGGCCGGCAGTGGCCGGCGCGGCCGGGGCCGGGCGCGCGCGGCCTCGGTGCGCAGCATTCCGGCCAGGAGCGCGCGGTTGCGGTGCAGGCGGCTTTTTACGGCACTGACCGTGGCGCCCGTGGCCGCGGCGATTTCCTGGTAGGACAGCCCAGACCAGTAATGCAGCACTACCACGCTGCGCCCCTCGGGCGACAGCCGCGCCAGCAGGCGGGCAACGCTGCGCGCCTGTTCGCTGCGCTGGGCCTCGGCTTCGGGGCTGGGGGTTGGGTCGTAGAGCGCGGGGTGTTGCAGGGGCGGTTCGCGTTCTAAGGAGAGCAGCACCGGGCGCCGCCGGCGAAGCTGGTCGATGCAGTAGTGATGAGCGATGGCGCACAGCCAGGTGCGAAAGGGCCGATTGGCGTCATAGCGCTGCAGGTGGCAGTAGGCGCGCACGAAGGTCTCCTGCGCGGCATCCTCCGCTTCAGCCCAATCTCCCAGGAGGCGGTAGCATAGGTTGAAGACGCAGGGCTGGTGCTGCTCGATCAGCCGGCTGAAACCGGCCGGGTCAGGCCGCGGGGCGCAAGCGCCGTGTGGGCGTTCGGTGAGGGTCATGGCGGGCAATCCGCTATCGGCTGGGCAGCATGAGTCTAGGCGTCATCCACGCGGCGCGTCGTCTGCCGAAAGTAAGACGGCTCAAAGGGATTGGGGCCAAAACCCATGCGAAAACGCCGGATTGGCTGTTTGGCGGGCCAGGGCGCCCGGTTGAGGGCGGCGGTCAGGGCGCAGGCGCCGCGGCGAGATCCGCGGCCAGGCGGGCCAGGCGGTCTTGGTCGCTGGCCGGCAAGCCGCCGGCGCTCAGGCGGGCAGCAGCGGCCTCCACGGCGGCGGTCGGATCGCCGAAGCCCAGGCTGGCGATCTGCGTCTGGGCAGCTGGAAGATCGCCGTCGCCGGCATAGGCCGTGGCGATCATCAAGATGTAGTCATCTTTGAAGGCGGGGTGCAGGGAGCTTGGATCGGCCTCCACGGCGGGCTGGGGGAGGGCCACCCAGCCGAGATAAAGGCCGGCACCAAGGCCGGCCAGCAGCGCGGCCAGCAGGATGGCCAGCGGAATACGGCGGGTCACGGTTGGCTCTGCTCGCGCGTCTCTTGGTATAATGTCATTCACTCGCGGCGCAGACAGGGTCAGAAGCAGACACGCGACGGTACCGCAGGCCGTCGCGTTGTTGCGCACAGTGCCGAGGGCGGGAGTCGAACCCGCACACCCTTACGGGCAATGGTTTTTGAGACCATCGCGTCTGCCATTCCGCCACCTCGGCCTGGCGGTATTATACCTGGCCTGTGCCAGAAAGTAGAAGGGCGGCCGACGGGCGGCCCTCAGCCGCGCAGAGGTCAGCAGCGCTCTGGACTATGAAACTGGGCATCATCGGGTTACCCCAATCTGGCAAGACGACAATCTTTAATGCCCTCACGCGCGGCGACCGCCCGGTGGGCCAGCACGGCGTTTCTGGGGGCGGGCGCTTCGAGGTCCAAACGGCCGTGGTCTCTGTGCCGGACTCGCGGGTCGATACGCTTTCGGCGATGTTCCAGCCGCGCAAGACGATCTACGCTCAGGTGACCTACGCTGACATCGCCGGTCTGGAAGCGTCGGCCGAGAAGAGCAGCTTTTCGGGGCCGCTGCTCAACCAACTGGCCGCCATGGATGGGTTTCTGCACGTGGCGCGTGTCTTCGAGAACCCCAGCGTGCCGCACCCGCTGGGGTCGGTGGACGCGCGGCGCGACCTGGAAAGCGTGGACGGCGAGCTGTTGTTGAATGACATGCTGGCGGTCGAGCGCAAGCTGGAGCGCCTGGCCGACGAACACAAGAAGGGTATCGTCAAAGACAAGGGCCTGCACGCGCAAGAGGCGGCGCTCTTTGCTCGTCTGCAGGCCGCGCTGGGGGCCGAGCAGCCGCTGCGTGCGCTGGACCTGACGCCCGCGGAGGAGAAGCTGCTCTCGAGCTATCAGTTGCTGACCCGCAAGCCGATCCTGCTTGTGCTCAACGTGGGCGACGATCAACCCGCTGCGCCCGCGCTGCCCGGTTACGACCAGCCGCGGTCGGGCGTGGTCGCGCTGCGCGGCAAGCTGGAAATGGAGATTGCCCAGTTGCCGGCCGACGAGGCCGCCGAGTTCTTGAGGGAGTACGGCATCGCCGAGCCGAGCCTCAACCGCATGATTCGGCTGTCGTACGATCTGTTGGGCCTGGAGAGCTTCTTCACGGTGGGCGAGGACGAGGTGCGGGCCTGGACCGTCCGGCGTGGGGCGACGGCGCCGGAGGCGGCCGGCGAAATCCACACCGACTTGCAGAAGGGCTTTATCCGCGCGGAGGTAGCCAGCTATACCCAGCTCGTGGAGGCGGGCAGCTATGCCGAGCTCAAGGCACGCGGCCGGCTGCGCCTGGAAGGCAAGGACTATGTCGTGCAGGATGGCGACATCTTGAACATCCGCTTTTCGCCGCCGGCCAAATAGACCGGCGCGGCCGCTGAACCTGGCCGGCGGCGCCGGGGTCGTGGCTTGATGTCCCCAACCGCCGGAACCCGCTCAGAAAGGACGCGATTGGCATGACGTATACCCCCACCCGCTGGAGTTTGGACGCGCTGGTGCCGGCGGCCGAAGCGGCCGACCTGGACAAGCTGCTGAAAGGCGTGGAACGCCGGGTGAAGAAGATGGAGGCCTGGCGCAAGCGGCTGAAGGCCTCGCTGCCGGCCAGGGACTTCCAGGCGCTGCTGCGCGATTACGAGGCCATGCAACGCGAGATGATCCGCCTGTATTACTTTGCCGCGCTGCGCTTCGCGGCCGACACCCAAGACCAGGCGACCATGGCCTACATGGGCCAGGTGGAGCAGGCGCTGGCGCCGCTCGGCAACCGGGTGCTGTTCTTCTCGCTGTGGTTCAAGACGCTCGACGACCGGAACGCTGAACGACTGATGCGCGCGGCCGGCGATCTGCGTTACTGGCTGGAGTCAATCCGGCGCTTCAAGCCGCACACGCTGTCCGAGGCGGAAGAAAAGATCATCAATCTGAAGGATACAACCGGGGCGCGGGCGCTGGAGAACCTGTACGAGACGATCACCAACAAGTTTATGTTCGAGTTGGAGGTGGACGGCGAACGCAAGAAGCTGACCCGCGACGCGCTGATGACGTACGCGCGCGATCCCAACCCGGACTTGCGCGCGGCGGCCTACCGCGAGTTGTATCGAGTTTACGGCGAACACGGGCCGCTGCTGGCGCAGATCTACAGCTATATCGTGCACGACTGGCGTACTGAGGGCCTCGAGCTGCGCAAATACAAGACCCCCATTTCGGTTCGCAACCTGGCGAACGACCTGCCCGATGCGGTAGTGGCTACGCTGTTGAAGGTGATCGCCGAGAACGCCACGGTCTTCCAGCGCTACTTCCGGCTGAAGGCCAAGTGGCTCGGCCTGGAGCGGCTGCGGCGCGTTGATCTGTACGCGCCGCTGGCGCCGTCGGACAAGGCATTTGAGTACGGCACGGCCGTGAACCTGGTGGTCGACACGTTCTCGGCCTTCTCGCCCCGGGTTGGGGCGCTGGCCCGCCAGGTGTTTGACGACGGTCATGTGGATGCCGACGTGCGGCCGGGCAAGCGCGGCGGCGCGTTCTGCGCCGGCGCCCTGCCGAACCTCTCCCCATGGGTGCTGCTCAACTACAACGGCAAGGCCAACGACGTGGCCACCATGGCGCACGAGATGGGCCACGCCATCCATGCCCTGCTGGCCGGCGAGCACTCGCTGCTGAACTTCCATTCGGCGCTGCCGCTGTCGGAGACGGCCTCGACCTTCGCCGAGATGCTGCTGACCGAGCGCCTGCTGGCCGATGAGAGTGACCCCGCGGTGCGGCGCGATCTGTTGGCGCGGGCCATTGACGATGCGTATGCCACCATCGGCCGCCAGGGCTACTTCGCGCTCTGGGAGCAGGAAGCGCACGGATTGGTCGCAGACGGCAAGACCGCCGACGAGATCGCCGCGCGCTACCTGGAAACGCTCAAGGCCCAGTTCGGCGACGCGGTCGAGGTCGAAGACGACTTCCGCTGGGAGTGGGTGGCCGTCCCGCACTTTGTGGCGACGCCATTCTACGTCTACGCGTATGCCTTCGGGCAACTGCTGGTGCTGGCGCTGTATGAGCAGTACAGGCGCGAAGGCGAGCGCTTCAAGGACAAATATCTGCGGATCCTGTCCTACGGCGGATCGAAAGCCCCGGCCGCGATCTTGACCGAGGCGGGCCTGAACATCAAGTCGGCCAGGTTCTGGCAGGGCGGGTTCGACGCGATTGGGCGGATGATCGACGAGTTGGAATCCCTGGGGTAACGGCAGGCCAGCAACCGGGCAGCGCCGGGCGCCCCGCGGCCTTGGCCGCGCGGCGCCCGTTTGCATCAGCCCGAGTCGGTCCGGTCCCCGATCGCGCTTTACCGGCGGGTCGCTTCTTCCATCAGCTTCTGGATGCGGCCGACCATGCTGGCCGGGTTGGGCAGCAGGCCTTCCACGAGCAGGGCGCTTTCGTAGAGCTGCTCGATCACGGTGTTGACCAGCTCAGGGTTGTCGCCGCTGGCAACCCGCCCGGCCAGGTTCTTGATCAGCGGGTGGTGGCGGTTGAGCTCGACGACCTTTTGGGGGACCGTGAAGTCCTTTTCCAGCATGCGGCGGACTCGGTCCATCTCGTGGCCGCGCGAGGTGTCGGGCGAGACCAGGCGCAGGGCGTTGTCGACCAGGCGGTCGGTGGCGCGCACGTCCGCGATGCGGTCGCCCAACTGCTCCTTAAAGCGGGCCACCAGCGCGTCAAACTCCCCCGAGGGAACGGCTTCCGCCTGGTCCTCCTCGGCGGCGGGGCGGGGCAGCTCGAGCGCGGGGTCATCCACGCTCTTGAGTGGATAGCCCTCGTAGCTCTGCAGCCCGGCCAGCATGAAGCTGTCAAGCGGGTCGACCAGGCACAGCACTTCGAGCTTTTCTTTGCGGAAGTAGTCGAGGTGCGGGCTGTGCGCCACCGAGCGCACGTCGTCGCCCAGGATGTAGTAGATCGCGCGCTGCTCAGGCCGCATGCGGCCGGCATAGTCGGCCAGTGAGGCCAGGCTCTCATCTCCGCCGGGCTGCGAGCTGTGGAAGCGCAGCAGCGGCGTCAGACGCTCGCGCGCCTGCGGGTCGGTGGCCAGGCCCTCCTTGAGAAACAGGCCATAGGCCTTCCAGAACTTGGTGTAATTGTCGGCTTGCTTGGCGGCCAACTCTTTGAGGCTGTCGATGACCTTGTGAGTCAGGGCGTTCTTGATGCGCTCCATCACCCGGCTGGTCTGCGCGGTCTCGCGGCTGACGCTGAGCGGCACGTCCTCTGACTCGACCACGCCCTCGATAAAGCGCAGGTAGTTGGGCAGCAAGTCCTTGGCATATTCCTGGATGAGGATCTTGCGCGAATACAGCTTCAAGCCCGTCTCCTTGCGGAGGCTGAACAGGCCGCGATCGGGCTTGGCGGGGATGAAGAGCAGGGCGGAGATCTGGACGGGCGCGTCCGTGTTGAGATGAATGCGCGCCAGGGGCGGGTCGAAATCGAGCGTCAATTGTTTGTAGAAGTCGTTAGCGGCTTCATCGGTGATCTTGTGGCTCGCCTCGCGCCACAGGGCTGTCTGGCGGTTGGCGGCCTGGCTCTCGTCGCCAAGATAGATGGGGTAGGAAACGAAGTCGGAATGCTTGTGGACCACATCGCGCAGGCGCCAGAGCTCGGCGAATTCCTTGGCGTCCTCCTTCAGCTTGATCTGCAAGGTGGTGCCGCGTTCGGCCCGCTCGGCCGGCTCGACGGTGTAGTCGTCGCCGCCGGTCGCCACCCAGGTGTAGGCCGCGGCATCGGGCCGGTAGGAGAGCGAGGTGACACGCACTTCCTCGGCGACCATGAAAACCGAGTAGAAGCCCACGCCAAACTGCCCGATGAGGTCAGAGACCTTCTGGCCCTCCTGGAGCGATTGCAGGAAGGCGGCGGCGCCCGAATGGGCGATGGTGCCCAGGTTCTCGATGAGCTCGTCGCGCAGCATGCCCAGGCCGCTGTCGCTGATCGTCAGCGTCCGCGTTTCGGGGTCGCCCTTGATGCGAATGGCCAGCTCGAGATCCGGGTCGCGCACCTCGCGCTCAGTCAGCATCAAGAACTGGAGCCGGTTGAGCGCGTCGGAAGCGTTGGAAATCAGCTCGCGCAGGAAGATCTCGCGGTCGGTGTAGAGCGAATGGACCAGGATGTGGAGCAACTGCCGGATTTCGGCGCGGAAGGTTCTGGCTTCAGGATCGGGAGAAACTGTCATATGTCAACTCCGATTATGGGTGGGTTAGGCATAATGTATGACGCGATTGTTAGATAAATGCAAGCGCCTTCAGACCGGGCGGCATAGCCCCTGCCTGGCCGAGGCAGCGCGGTCAGCCAGGGGGAAACGAAGCGGCCGGCAGCGCTAGAGGCGCTGCCGGCCGCATATTCTGGCGTGAAGGCAGTGTTTACTTGATCGTGTAGACCAGGGTGACCTGTAGGTTGACCTGGACCTGGCCGGTTTGGACAGGGACGGCGCCGCCGACCGCGGCCTGGGCCATGTCGCGGCCGAAGACGATGGGCTGGTCGGCGTAGACGTTCTCGCTGACCGTCATCACGGTGTCGAGCGTGACGCCGGTGGATTGAGCGAGTTGCTCGGCGCGGGCGCGGGCGTCGGCCACGGCCTTGGCGCGGGCCTCGGCCTGCAGAGCGGCCACGTCTTCCACGCTGAAGCTCACGCCGTGGATGCTGTTGGCGCCCGCATCGACGGCGCCCGAGAGCACGTCGCCCAACAGGTCGGGGTCGCGCACGGTGACGTTCAGGGTGTTGTCCACAACGTAGTTGGTGTTCTCCAGCGGGCGGCCGGTCTGCGGATCATAGTCTTGCTGGACGTAGACCGAGAAGTTGGTGGTCTGCATATCCTGCTCAGCGATGCCCATGCCCTGAATGGCCGCAATCAGGGCCTCCATGCGGGCGTTGTTGTCGTTGACGGCCTGGCCCGGATCGGCGCCGCGGGTCTGCACGCCAAGCTGGACGTGGGCGATGTCTGGGGCGCCGTAGGCGCTGCCGGTGCCCGTGACGGCGATCGTCCGCGGGCCGGGGGTGGCGGGGGCCTGGGCGGAGGCCGCCCCGCTGCAGGCCGACACGGCCATCAGCGCCACGGCGATCACGGCAACCCCGGCGAGCGTGCGGATCTGGCGGGAATTCATAGCTCTCTCCTGTTGATCATCAATCCTAGTTCCTACCGGTTCACTGGTATTGACGCCCGAGCCGCCAGAATCGTTCCACGCGCCCGGCCGCCGGGTCGTTATGCCAGCGACAACAGGTCTCGCATGACGCGGGCCAGGATGTCGAAGAGAGCCGCGTGGAGGCCGGCCATCGCGGCGGGCGCCGCTAGCCGCCGATCTCGCTCATGACGCGGTTCCTGGGCACCACGTTGTGCGCCAGGCCGTGCCCCCAGGGTTTGTGGTAGACCGCTTTGGTGATCAGGGCCTTGAGCTCGTCGACGCCAGCGCCAGCGCGCAGCGGCGTCAGCAGGTCCATCTCGTAGTCGCGCAGGAGGCACATGCGCAGCTTGCCGTCGGCGGTGAGCCGGGCGCGGGTGCAGAAAGCGCAGAAGGGTTCCGTGACCGAACTGATAAAGCCGACATCGCCTTGCCCCTGGGCCAGGCGGTAAAGGCGCGCTTCGCCGTCGAGGCGGCCGCCGTCGACCGGGACCAGCGGCCCAAGCCGGGCCTCGATCGTGGCGCGCATTGCCTGGCTGGTGATGACCTGGGCCAGCTGAAATTCGGCCACATCGCCAAAGGGCATCATTTCAATGAAGCGCATCTGCCAGGGGTGGTCAAGAGTCAGCGCCGCCAGGTCGGCCACGTCGTCTTCGTTGTAGCCGCGCACGATGACGGCGTTGAGCTTCATGGGTGCCAGGCCGGCCGCCTCGGCGGCCTCGATGCCTTCCCAGACATCCTGGACGTCGCCCCACCGAGTGAGGCGCTTGAACTTGACCGGGTCAAGCGTATCGATCGAAACGTTGACGCGCTGCAGCCCGGCCTCGGCCAGCGGGCCCGCCAGTTGCTTGAGCAGCAGGCCGTTGGTCGTCATGGACAGCGAGCGCACGCCCGGCGTCTGGGCCATGGCCCGCACCATCTCGACCACGTTGGCGCGTACGGTGGGCTCTCCGCCCGTCAGGCGGAACTTGTGGAAGCCCAGCTCAGTGAACAGGCGGATCAGCAGCAGCAGCTCGCCGTCCTGCAGCAGTTCGGCGCGCGGCCGGAACCTCATATCTTCCGGCATGCAGTACACGCAGCGCAGGTTGCAGCGATCGGTCAAACTGATGCGCAAGTAGTTGATTTCGCGTCCGAATCGGTCTAGAGTCATAGCGCTAGTTGATCATAACACAGCGCTGAAGTTTGTCAAATGTACGTCTATTTTATTGTCAGAGACGTGGGCGGCAGCGTTAGCCGGACCCGGGTTGAGGCGCCAGGCGTGCTTTCCACCGACAGGCTGCCGCCGACGACCCCCAGCAGTGTGCCCGGGAGGGCCAGGCCCGGCGCCGGCTGAGGCCGGGACGGAAAAGCCTAACGGTAGATGGCGTGGGCCGGATGCTTCTCCCCCCACGGCCGGGGTCCGCGGTAGAATTCACACAGCCAGTGTCGCTGCTCTCCAGGCATTTGCCATTGGTGATCTATGTCCTCGGACCGCATCTTCTCCCCAACCTCGCTCTTCTGGCAGATCAACCGCGAGGGCCTAGTGGTCCTGTCGGGGCCGCGGGCGCTGCTATTGGAACTGGCGCATCCCCTGGTGGCGGCCGGTGTGGCCGACCATAGCGACTTCCGCGCGCGGCCCTTGGGCCGGCTGTTCCGCACGATCGCGGTGATGACGGCGCTGAACTTCGAGCCGCACGGCAAAGCGCGCTCGGCGGTGAGGCACACCCGGCAGTGTCACGGGCGGGTGCGGGGAGCGCTGCGGGAGGATGTCGGCCCCTACTTGGCAGGCGCCCCCTACCGGGCTAATGACGCGCTGCTGCAATTGTGGGTCCTGGCGACGCTAGTGGACTCGGTGTTAGCGACCTACCAGCACCTCGTGCGGCCGCTCAGCCTGGCCGAAAAGCAAGCCTACTACGCTGCCAGCCAGCACCTGGGGAAGGCGTTCGGCATTCCAGCGGACCTGATGCCGCCGACGTATGCCGACTTTGAGTGCTATGTCGAAGCGATGCTGAGCAGCGATGCGCTGACGGTGGGGCCGGCGGCGCGCGAGATTGTGACGGCGCTTTTCGCGCCGCCGCTGTTGGGACCGGCGATCCGGTTGGCCAGCTTTGTCAGCCTGGGCCTGACGCCGCCGCGGCTGCGCGAGGCCTTCGGCTTTCGCTGGACCGGGGCGCACGAGCGCTGGCACCAGCGGCTGGGGGCCCTGGCGCGCCGCCTGCGGCCGTGGACGCCCGAACCGCTGTGCGTGCACCCGCAGGCGTTGCTGGCAGAGTGGCGCGTAAGGCGAGAACTGACCGGCAGGACAGGCTAGGCGCCGCTGCCCCTGTGCGTAGTCAACCACGAGAGAAGCCCGCACAGTGATAGCGCGCTGCGAACGCGGCGAGCGTTGGCTGGCGCGACCTCTTCGCCTGCCTCGCCGCCGGCAATCACCTAGGAGAGAAGCGAGCCAGGCATGAGGGTCAAAATGATACTACCGGCACTGACCGAGGCCACCAGCCCCTTCTGGCGGCCGATCAAGTATCACCTCTTCCCGCCCCTGGGACTGGCGACGCTGGCTGGCTACTGCGACCCCGGCGACGAGGTGACGCTGGAGGACGAGCACGTGGAGACCGTGAGGCTGGATGACGCGCCAGACCTGGTGGTGATCCAGGTCTACATTACCTCGGCCTACCGGGCCTATGCCCTGGCCGATCACTACCGGCGCCAGGGCGCCCACGTGTGCCTGGGCGGGCTGCACGTGACGGCGCTGCCCGACGAAGCCGCCCAGCACGCCGACACGATCTTCATTGGGCCGGGGGAAGACACGTGGCCGGCCTTTCTGGCCGACTATCGCGCGCGGCGGCCGGCGCGGCGCTACGTTTCCAAGGCGCGCACGCTGGCCAGCCTGCCGCCGATCCGGCGCGACCTGATCAAGCGATGCCTTTACCTGGTGCCAAACTCGATCGTGGTGTCGCGCGGCTGCCCGCACACCTGTGACTTCTGCTACAAGGAGGCATTCTTTCGCGGCGGCGCCTCCTTCTACACGCAGACGGTAGACGCCGCGCTGGCCGAGATCGAGCGCCTGCCGGGGCGGCATCTGTACTTTCTCGACGACCACCTGTTTGGCAACCCGCGTTTCGCGGCAGCGCTGTTTGATGGGCTGCGCGGCATGGGGCGGCTGTGGCAGGCGGCCGGCACCGTGAAATCGGTGCTGGCGCCGCAACTGCTGGAGAAGGCGGCGGCCAGCGGGCTGCGCAGCCTGTTCGTGGGGTTCGAGACCATCAGCCAGACGAACCTGCGCGAGCACCACAAGGTCCAGAACCTGGATCGGGACTACACGGCGGCCATCCGGCGGCTTCACAACCTGGGGATCATGGTCAACGGCAGCTTTGTATTCGGCATGGAGGATGACGACGCGAGTGTGTTTGACCGGACGGTAGCCTGGGCGGTGACACAGGGGTTGGAGACAGCCACCTTTCACATCCTGACGCCCTATCCGGGGACGGCGCTCTATCAGCGCATGGCGGCGCAGGGGCGGCTATTCCACGGCAATTGGGACCTGTACGACACGCGGCACGTGGTCTTCCGGCCGGCCCAGTTGTCGCCGGCGGCATTGGAGGCGGGTTACTGGCAGGCCTATCGTGAGTTCTATCGCTGGGGCAGCATCTGGCGTGGGGCCGCCACCAAGCCCAACCCGGTCGAGCGGCTGCGGCACCTGGCCTACAGCGCCGGATGGAAGAAGTTCGAGCCGGCCTGGGATTGGGTCATCCGAGCGCGGCAGGTCACCCACCTGCTGCCCTTGCTGGAGGAAATCCTATCGGCGTTTGGAAAGCGGCAGAGTCAATCCTCACGCTGGCCGGCCGATGCGGTGGCGGCCGGCCGCTGATAGACGACGGCCCTAGGTGAGGGCCAGGGCGTAGATCAGCGGCAGCGCGACCGCCAGTCCGACGACCGCGCCGCCGATCACGTCCGAGAGGTAGTGAACGCCCATGGCGACGCGGGCCAGGGCCACCAGCGGCGCCCAGATGACGAGCAGCCAGGCCAGCCAGGCGGGGCCCCAGGCGGCGGTCAACGCCAGCAGCAGCGCCATGCGGGCGGCATGGCCGGAAGGGAAGGAGTGTGGATCGGTGGCGCGGTAGATGCCGCCCCACTCGCCCTGCGGGCGCTGGCGGCGGAACAGGCGCTTGATGAGGAAGATCAGCACGGCCAGCACGGCGATGGCGAGCAACAGCCGTGGCGCCAACGCCGCCCACGCCGGCGCGCCGAAGCGCCAGGCCAGGGCCAGGCCTAGTCCCCAGAGCCAGCTATCGCCCGAGTGCGCCAGAAAGATGGCCAGGCGGCGCAGCGGGCCGGTCTTTTCGGCATGCCGCAGTTGGCCGGAGTAAAAGTGGTCGGCCGCCAGCAGTCGCTGGCGCGCGCTGGGCGGCAGGGAAGGCGTCATGCCGGCACGCCGCGCGCCTCCAGGTCACGCCGGACGATGTCGTATTGGTGCGGCTTGTCCACGTCCATGCCGACCTCGGCGTACGGGCACAGCAAGACTCGCCCGCGGATCTTGAGGGCACGCAGCGCGGCCTGCTCGGCGTCCTGGATGCTCAACTGGCCAAAGACCAGGCGCAGGAGCGTGCCCAGGCCCACCAGCCGGGCCTGCCGGAAGACGTTCTTGCGCGCGCCGACGATGGCGTGCCACCCGGGGTGATAATGGTCCACCACGCCGGTCCAGATCAGGGTCATATCCCCGCCGGCGAAGCGGCCCTCTTTCAGCTTGAAAAAGCTACGCCTGGAGCCGGGGAAGCGGCGTTCCATGTCGACGTCGCGGATCAGCGAATAGTAGGCTTCGTGATCGCTGGTCAGCGAGGTGTTGATGACCCAATCGACCATGGCGGGGGTGACGGCGGGTATGTCGGAGCTCACCAGCAAGGCATGCGTGGTGGCCGGGTCCTGCGCCATGAGCCACTTGACCCCGGCCTCGAGGTTGCTGAGCATGCCGCCCTGATTGGGCAGGAAGCCGAGGGCCTTTTCGCAGCGCAAGGGCGCCTCGTCGCCGGTGAGGCCCACGACGACCACCCGCCGAATGGCCTCGGCGCCGCTGAGGGCGTCGAGCACCCACTGGAGCATGGGCCGCCCCCCGATCGGCAGCAGAGCCTTGGATTTGCCTTGCGTCAGCGGATAGAGCGGTTCATCGGGCGCGGCGATGCCCCCGGCAGTGACGACGGCGTCCACGCTTGGCATCCTAGCCTCCCGGGTTGAGCGTCTGCAGCTCCGGCCCCAGGCCGAGTCTGTCGATCAGGACTTCGAGCTCAGGGTTGCTAAGCACGCGGCGCTGGCCGCTGGCGGCAATCAGGGCCGCTTCCAGCATGTTGGTGCCGAAGGAGCGGCCGTCCATGGCGGGTGTGGTGGTGACCAGATGCCTGACCCCGGCGGCGCGAAACCTGGCGGCGTCGTCGGGGGTGGTGGTGTTGGTGCAGATGATCTTGCCGTCCAGGCGGGCTGGCATAAAGCGCTTGATATAGTGGCAGTCGCCGGCGATGACGGTCGCCCAGCGGTACCACTCGCCGTACTTGGG
>JADLEU010000129.1 GCA_020845955.1 Anaerolineales bacterium | reverse complement strand
TCTACTTGGCCGATACGCTGCGCGGCTCCCAGGCCTGGGACTCCATCCTGGCCGTCCACGCCCGCGGCGGGCTGATTGTAGGCTCCAGCGCCGGCGCCATGGTCCTGGGCGGCCAGTTGTGGCACTTCGACGGCTGGGCGCCGGGCCTGGGCCTCGCGCCCAACGTCGCCGTCCTGCCTCACCATGCCACGCTGGCCGCCCGCTGGAACGCGCCCGCGCTGACCGCTTCTCTGCCGCCGGGCGTTACCCTGCTTGGCATC
Source organism: Anaerolineales bacterium (assembly GCA_020845955.1). Taxonomy (GTDB): domain Bacteria; phylum Chloroflexota; class Anaerolineae; order Anaerolineales; family UBA6663; genus JADLEU01. The sequence continues at coordinate 8,772 of JADLEU010000129.1, read as the reverse complement.
GACGAAGCGACCGCCGTCTTGCTCCCGGAGGGGCAGGTGCTGGGCCCTGGCGAGGTGACCGTCTACGGGCCTGGCTATCCCCAGGTCTACACCGCCGGCGCCACCCTGCCGCCGCTTCAGCCATCTGTTCGCTGATCCCTGCTGGGCTCGGCCAGCCGCAGCCTCAAGAACGCCAGCGGAGCCAGGCACAGCACCCAGAATACAACCAGCGCGTAGCGCGCGTAGCGGAAACCCAACTCCACGGCCGGCGGCTGGCTGGGAAAGGCCAGCGCCAGCCCGCGCCAGAAGACCAGCACCCCCGCCACGCCGATCAGATATCGCGCCAGTCGCTTGCCCCATGGCCCGCGCGCGTCAAACCGCGCCCAGCGCGCCTGGACCGCCAACCCGGCCCCTAAACCCAGCAGCATCCCCGCCGTCGCCGTCGCGCCGGCGGGGTTCCGCGGGTCTGTCGCCGGCTCGCCGGCTTCCGGCCTGACCGCCAGGGCCGCGCTGTGCTCCCACTCGGCGGGGTCGGGCCTCCCGGACAGCAGCGTCGTTGTGCCCAGCGCCAGCGCCAGGAACAGCGCCGAGGCCAGCAGGCTGGCTGCCAACTGCTGCCCCAGCCCCAGCCGCCGCAGCCAGGCCGTCGCGGGCGCTTCCCAGCGCGCGAAGGCCCACAACGCCGCGGCGCCGAAGGCGATCCCTCCCAGGACGTCGGTTGGAAAATGCTGTCCCAGGTAGACGCGCGAGAATGCGATCAGCGCGATGAGCACGGCTGCCAGGGTCCAGCCCAGCGCCCGCCGGCGCGCCGCCGGCGCCAGCAGCCCCCACACCGCCAGCGCGTGCTGGGCGTGCGCCGACGGCAGTCCATAGCTGGTCTCGCGCGCCAGCGACCGCACCCGGCTGTCGACCCAGTAGGGCCGCGGCTGGTGGAAGAGCACCTTCAGCCAGGTGTTGAGCGCGTTCGAGCCGATCAGCAGCGCCGCCAGCCGCCGCCCCAGCCGCGCGTCCCAGCACCAATACAAAGCCGGCATCAACAGCAAGAAGAACTCCTCGCTGCCCAGTTGGGTCACGGCGGCCAGGCCCGGCCTGAGCCACGAAACCTGCTGCAGGGCCACGATCAAGCCCGCGCCCCACGCCCAGACAGCTTCCATCGCCTCCCGCGCCTCACGCCCGGCGGTGTATTCTTGTGGAATCGCCTGCCAGCGCGACTTGGACCGGCCAGGGGAGCGCCGGCCTACGGCAGTTCGAGCCCGTGCGCCTCGAGCAAAGCCTGATCGGCCAGGAACCTGGTCGTCGGCCCGTCGGCCACGACGCGGCCCTGGTCCATGATCACCATTCGTGGGAACAGCTCGCGCACAAGGATCAGGTCGTGCGTCGAGGCCAGGATCGTCTGCGGCAGGCCGCGCAGCAGGTTGATAATGCCCCGCCGCGCGCGCGGGTCCAGCCCGGCCGTCGGCTCGTCCAACACCAGGATCTGCGCGTCCATCGACAGCACGGTCGCAATCGCGATGCGCTTCTTTTCCCCCACGCTCAGGTGATGCGAGACGCGCGGCCCGTAGGCCTCCATCCCGACCGCCTTCAGCGCCGCCTGCGAGCGCTGCCGCACCTCGTCCAGCGCCAATCCCATGTGAAGCGGTCCGAAAGCCACGTCCTCGTACACGGTCGGTGAAAACAACTGGTCGTCGGGATCCTGGAACACCAGGCCTACGGTGGCCCGCACCTGTCCCAGGTTGCCGTTGCCCAGGGCGCGGCCGGCCACGCGCACCGCGCCCTCGCCCTGCAGGATCCCGTTCAGGTGCAGCATCAGCGTAGACTTGCCCGCGCCGTTGGGGCCGACCAGCGCCACCCGTTCGCCGGTCTCGATGCGCAGCGAGACGCCGAAGAGCGCCCCGTGCCCGTCCGGATACTTGAAGTGCAGGTCCTGGACTTCGACCGCGATCGGCATGCTAAAAGACGAACCCGATCAGGGCCGTCATGGCCAGGAAGGTCACCCAGCCCACCAGCGCGTTCCAGTCTCGGTCGGTCAGCACGGGCGTCGCCAGCATCCGAATTTCGCCCTGAAAACCGCGGGCCGTCATGGAGGCGTGGATCCGCTCGCTGCGCTCGAAGGCCCGCAGCGTCAGGTTGCCCACCATCCCCCCGGCCACCTTGCCGCGCCACCACAGGCTGCCGCCCGCCCGGCGGCCTGGCGCCCCCGCGCCGGAGCGCGACGCCCGCGCCCGCATCAAGCGCAGGGCTTCATCCGCCAGCACGAACAGATACCGGTACATGAAGCTGACGATGGCCACCAGCGCCGGCGGCAGCCGCAGCGCCCGCAGCCCCCACAGCAAGTCGGGGAACGCCGTCGTAAATGTCATCACGATCGCCATCTGCACCGACAGCCACGACTTGATCAGGATGCTGGCAAACCGCACCGTCCCTTCGACGCTTACGACCAGCGGCCCAAACTGCGCCAGCGGCCGCCCCGCGACCGTGAAGGGCAGGCTGATCGCCGCCAGCGCGAACGGCAGCGCCACGAACGAGCGTTTGAGCGCGAAGCCGGCCCCCAACCCAGTCAGCGCCGCGACCACCAGCGTGGCCGCGAACAGCAGCCCGTAGGCCCCCCAGGCGCCCGCCGGCAGCGCGCTGGCGACGACGATGAACAGCACGGCGCCGGCCAACTTAACGCGCGGGTCGAGCCGATGCACCCGGCTTGACCCGCGCCGATATTGGTCCGCGAGATCGATGTGCAGCACGCAGGGCCCTATGCCCCCAGCCGGCGCTGCCGCCGCGCCAGCGCCCAGGTAATGCCAAACACCACCAGCGTGCCCAGCACGACGGCCAAGACGCCCGACACCACCTGATTGGAGATGCCTGGGATGGCGTAGTTCGGCAGCAGCGTGTAGACCGGGCCGAGCGCCCGGCCCAGGAAGCCCGCGTCGGCTGCCACCCGCTCCAGCCCATCAGGGTGCGGCGAAGCCGCGAACGAGAACACCGCCACGCTCAGCGCGATCCCCAGGCCGACGATGACCCAATTGGCGGCGGCTTTCGCCGGCGCCCTGGCGCCCAGGTCCAGCAGATCCCGCCGGGACGCGTAGATAAAAGCCAGCGCGCCGACCGTGATCAGCGCCTCGCCGATGCCGATCAGCGCGTGTACGCCGGCCATCGCCGGCAGCGCTACCCCCAGGGGCGAGGCGCCGGAAGCGGCCAGTTCTACTGCCGTGGCGGCCGCTCCGGCCATCACCGAAACCCACGCCCCCAATGCTCCGCCCACCAGCAGGCTGGTCCGCCCCTCGCCCAGGATCCGCTTCAGCAATTGGAACGCGAAGTGCCCCGTGAACGCCGTCAGCACGCCCATGTTCACGATGTTGAAGCCCAGGGCCAGCAGGCCGCCGTCCTGGAACAGCAGCGCCTGCACCCCGATCACCGCCGTCATCACCAGCACGGCCGCCCACGGTCCCAGCACGATCGCCGCCAGCGTGCCGCCCAGCAGGTGGCCCGACGTCCCCCCGGCCACCGGGAAATTGATCGCCTGCGCCGCGAAGATGAACGCCGCCAGCACCCCCATCAGCGGGATCTGCCGGCTGCCCAGTTGGCCGCGCGTCTGCCGCAGCGCGTAGCCGATCGCCCCGACGGCCAACAGCCAGCCAACCAGGGAGACCGTCGTCGAGAGGAACCCATCCGGAATGTGCAGCCGGACCGGCGCCAACAGGTTGATCCAAGACATCATGTGTTCCTTTCGCGAGTGATTGTTTCCGCCGCTCCGCCGTGGCCTTCAGGCCCGGGCCGGCGGCCGTCGCCGGCGCGCGCGCTCGGCAGCCGGGCGGCCCGCTTTGGCGCCCGGCGGTCTGCCCCGCGCGCCGCTGGATTTCGGGCGCGGCTCTGATCGGCAAGCCTGGCAGTACCCAAACAGCGCCAGGTGATCGGTTTCCACCTGGAAATGCTGGTCGCGCGCGATGCTGGTAAACAGCGCCTTGACGGCGTCGTGGCTGATCTGCTGCACCTGCCGGCACTTCAGGCACACCAGGTGGTGGTGCGGGGTTTCCCCGGCGATCTCGTACACCCGGCCCCCCTCGCCCACGTCGGCCGCCACCACCAGCCGCAGTTCCGTCAGGAAATCTAGCGTCCGGTACACCGTGGCCCGGTTGACGGCGTTCGACTTGCGCTGCACTCGGGCAAAGATCTCGTCGAACGTCGTGTGCCCATTCCCCTCGCCGATCGCCTCCAGGATCAACTGCCGTTGTGGCGTGACCCGAAAGCCGCGCTGCCGCATCACCGCCGCATAATCGCCTCGAACGTGTGACATAACTCCGCCGCTGTTGCAACCAGTCGCAATAAACATTCTATCGCATCACCTGCCCCAGCACAACACCTGGTTTGCCGCCCGGCCCTTCACGCCCTGGAAACCCCTCTTGCCCTGCCTGCACTTTCGTCCCCTTCCTGTAAAATTCCGTCCATGCCGCCGCTCCTGTTCTCCGCCCCCGGCCGCCGCACCGGGCGCCAGCGCGCCCCGGCCGAGCGCCGCGCCCGCGACCCGCGGGCTCTGTTCGCGGGCAGCCGCCCGGCCCGCCGCCCATGATGGCCCCTTTTGCCAGGCCCCTTGCGGCCCTGGCCGTCTTGGCGCTGGCAGCGCTGGGCGCGTGCGTGCCCGCCACCGCGGCGTCCGTGGTCACGCCCTTCGTCGCGCCCACGCTCACCCCCGGCCCCTCGCCCAGCGCGCACCCGGCGCTCGCTGCCCAGGCGCCGGCCACGCCCCCAACCGCCGCGCCGTCGCCCGAGCCCCCCGGGCCGCCCGCGACGCCCACGCCGGCCGGCGTCGTCTACACCGTCGTGGCCGGAGATACCTTCTGGGACATCGCGCTGGCCTTCAACCTGTCGCCCGAGCAATTGCTGGATGCCAACCCCACCGTCGACGCCGATCGCCTCTATCCTGGCGACCGCCTGTTCATCCCCGACCCGGGTCAGCTTCCACCCACGTCCGCCGCGCCGGCGGCGCGCGTGCGCCTCGACGGCGGCGGCCTGCGTTTGCGCGTCGCCCCGTCGCTGACCGCCGAGGCCGTCGCCACGCTCACGGCGCTCACGCCCCTCGAGGTGACCGGCCGAACCCTCGACAGCGCCTGGCTGCAAGTCGTCGCGCCCAGCGGCGCGGCCGGCTGGGCGCCCAGCCATTGGCTCACCATTGGCATTGCTCTCGACCCGCTGCCGGTCATCAGCCAATCCACCGCGCAGCCGGCCGAGCTCGGCGCCGCGCCCACCGCCGGTCCCGCCACCCTCACCGGCCCCACCGCGCGCGCCTTCGAAATCCTGCGCCACGGCCTGGCCCTCGGCAACCGTCCCAACGTCTTCTCCAAGGTTGGCGACAGCATCACCGTCTCGCCCGTCTTCCTCGCGCCGATTGGGCGCGGCGCCTACGACCTTCAGGCGTACGGCCATCTCCAGCCCGCCATCGACTTCTTCGCGGCTGTCCCGGCTCGCGGCGGCCTGAATTCGTTCGCCAACCCCTCGCTGGCCGCCAAGGTCGGCTGGCGGGCGCGGGCCGTCCTCAGCCCCACGGCCGCCGATCCCGCCTTGTGCGGCCCGGGCGAGCCGCCGCTGCTGTGCGAGTACCGCCAGGTGCGGCCCGCGCTGGCCCTGATCATGCTTGGCACCAACGACGTGCCCTACACGCCGCCGGCCGAATTCGACGCCGACCTGCGCCGCATCTTCGACGCCACGCTCGAGCGCGGCATCCTGCCGGTGGTCAGCACGATCCCGCCGCTCCACCGCGCCGGCCTGGAGGGCCGCGCCGAGGCGCTAAACGCCGTGATTGTTGCGCTGGCCGGGGAGTACGAGCTGCCGCTGGTGGACTACTACGCGGCCCTGCTGGCGCTGCCCAATAGCGGGCTGGCCGGCGACGGCGTGCATCCCAGTTGGGCGCCCGCCGGCCACAGCGCCGACTTTACGCCTGAGTATCTTCAATACGGCATGGTCGCGCGCAACCTCGTCACGCTCCAGGCCCTGGACAACCTTTACCGCCAGGTGCTCCAGCCGTGAGCTAGCGCGCGCCGCGCCACACCGCCTCCAAAGCCTGAAGCGCCGTCAGGTTGCGCAACTGCCAGCCGAGCAGCGGCGCCGGGCTGGTGTCGTAGAAGGCCTGGCCCCAGCTCAGGTGATAGGCGTCCACCAGCCCGCTGCCCGGCAGGCCGCGCGCGGCCCGCGCGAAGTCCCACAGCGGCACGTTGTACTCGCCCGCCAGCCGCGCCACGATCTGGTTGAACCGGTCGCCGCCTTCCAGGTTGTCGGCCTTGGTGCTCAAGATGGGCAGCACGCCGCGCTCGATCAGATCGTCCAGGATGCGCCGCAGGTTGGTCTCGTATTCCTGGTCGCTCTGCCAGTAGCCGTTGGTGCCCAGGCTGATGATCGCCAGGCTGGGCCGGTTGAGCCGCGCTTCGCACGCCAGCGGCGTCTCGCCCCGCTCGCACAGCCTCGGATCAGCCCACAGCGTGTCGAACACCGATCCGGCGTTCATCCCGTCGCGCGCCGCCATCCCATCCCGCCCGAACGACCCCGCGAAGTGGTCGATGGTGGGCTGCAGGTAGGCGTACAGGCCGCCCAGCCGGTACTCGCCCCGGTCGAACGGCGCCAGGAAATAAGGCCCTACCGAGTTGCAGTCGCCGATCTTGGAGAACGCTCGCGGGTTGTTTCCGAGGCTGAGCCCCCGCTGATAGATTGCCCGCGCCGCGTCGCTCACCGCGGGTAGGCCCACCCCGGCGCCGGCGGGCGGCGCGGCGGCGGTTGGGGCCGGGGCGGGCGCCCCGCTGCTCACCGGCAGCGCGGCCGCGCTGCCCGTCAGGGCGCCGTGCGCCCGCGCCACCCAGGCCTCACCCCCGCCTGCCAGGCTCAGCCGCAGCCAGAGCCCATCCTCACTTTGGGCCGTCGCGGCGTAGGTCTGGCCGCGGAAGAGCGACACCACCCGGGCGGCGTCCGCGCTGGGCGCGCTGCGCCCAAACAGGCTCTTCACGGCCACGGTGTAGCGCACCGCCGGCGTTGTGCCCGCGGCGCCGGGCGCGGGGGCCGCGGTCGCCGGCGCGGCCGTTGGCGCAATCACGGGCGCGGCCACCGGCGCCCAGTCCAGGTTGCCATCGATCTGACCGTAAACGGCGGGGATCCAGGTCGCGTGGTTGGCCGCGCCCGCGAAGCTCAGCAGCAGCCAGGCGCTGTCTTGGGTGCGCCCCTCGACCGCGTAGCGCTGTCCCTCGAACACCGAGTAGGCGCGCCGGGCGCTGTAGTCCGGCTGCTCCCGCAGAAACGCGCTCTGGACCGTCACCGTGAACCCAACGCCGCCGGCCGCCAGCGCGGCCGGCGATCGGCCGCCCGCGATCCAGGCCAGCAGCATGCCCGCCAGCACGAGCCATCGGCCCATCGACTTTACCATTGCTGTTGTCCCTCGCCGGGCGCCGACCACGCGTCCGCGCCGCGCCAACCCCGCCTTTACGCCGCCCAACCAGCCAGGTAGAATGCCCGCATGTCTCTCCCAATTGCCTTTCCGACCCGCTTCCGCCGTCGCGCGCGCCTGGCGCTCCTGGCCTTGCTGGGCGGCCTGCTGGCCGCCTGCGCCGCGGCTGATCCGGCCCTGCCGCCGCCCACGCCCACCGGCGCTCGCGCTGCCGCCGCGACGGCGACCTTGCCCGCGCCCGGCCGGCCGGCGCCGCCGGTCTTTGGCGCCTTCGACCCGGCCAGCGTGGCCGGCATCGATCTCGCCAGCGTTGCCATCGTCCCCGACGTCAGCGCCAACGCCCGCGCGATCTACGCGGCTGGCCTGGCCCAGGGCCGCAATCCCCGCGTCTTCTCGAAGTTGGGCGACTGCATGACCGAGAACCCCTATTTTCTCGTTACCTTCGCCGAGGGCCGGTACGACCTGGGCGAATACGCCGAGCTTCAAACGGTGTTGGACCACTACGCCGGCGAGCCGGCCCGCCAGGGTGACTGGCGGCTAGACTCGTTCGCCACCGTCGGCCTGGCGGCTGCCAGCGGCTTTAACATCGCCGGTCCCCTGGATGCCACCTGGGCCAACCCCGAGTGGTGCCGGGGCGGCGAGTCACCGGCTGCCTGCGAATACCGCGTCGGCCGGCCAAGCGTGGCCGTGATCATGTTCGGCACCAACGACGTCGACTACACCGAACCGCCCGCCTATGACTTCTATCTGCGCACGCTGGTCGACATCACCCTGGATGCGGGGGTGCTGCCCATGCTGAGCACCTTCCCAACCCGGCCCGAGAACCCGGAGAAGTCGCTGCTGCTCAACCAGATCATCGTCTCCATCGCCCAGGACTACGACCTGCCGCTCATCAACCTCAACCGCGCCCTCGAGCCCCTGCCGCACCACGGCGTCGATCCGAATGACACCATTCACCTGTCCGTGCCGCCCGATGACCGTGTGGACGCTCTTACGCCCGGCAATCTGCAGTTCGGCTTCACCATGCGCAACCTGGTCACCCTCCAGGCCCTGCAGGCCCTGCTGCGGGCCGTCAGCTAAGTATCCGCCGGCCCTCACTCTCCGTACCCGCACATGCGCCATTCGCCCCCGTCCAGAACGGTGAGGTAGGTCTGCTCCGCCACGCTCCACTCGCGGGCTTCGCCCTGGTACGTTGTGACGATCTGCCCGGTGCAGGCCACCACGGCGCGGTCGTCGTTGACCTCGCTGGCCGCGCAGCTCACCCCGTCCAGCCGCGCGTCCATCGACTGGAACGAGGCGGCCTCCACCCGGGCGTTGGCCTCCCAGGCCGGGCACGACAGCAGGATCATCCGGTCCAGGTCGCTTTCCACCCGCGC
>JADLEU010000128.1 GCA_020845955.1 Anaerolineales bacterium | reverse complement strand
TCATGCCCGGCGACAACATCAACATGGCGGTCGAGTTGATCACGCCCGTCGCCCTGGAAGCCGGCGGCCACTTCGCCATCCGCGAAGGCGGCCTGACCGTCGGCGCCGGCGTCATTACCAAGGTGATCGATTAGGCGCCTGGCGGGCGCCGTTGAGGACGCGCGCAGGTAAAGCATGGCTAAGGCGAAAGACATCCGGCCGGTGATTACACTGGCCTGCACTGAGTGTAAAGAGCGGAACTACACGACCCAGAAGAACCGCCGCAATGATCCGAACCGGCTCGAGCTGAAGAAGTTCTGCCCGCGCTGCCGCTGCCACCGGATCCATCGCGAGACGAAGTAAGGACCGCTGTGTAAGACGCAGGACCAAAGCCGCGGGCTGGGGGCGCTGGCCAGCCAGCCCCGCTTTGGCCGGTTTTAGGCCAGTAGCTCAATTGGCAGAGCACCGCTCTCCAAAAGCGGGGGTTGCGAGTTCGATTCTTGCCTGGCCTGCCTGATCCCGGGGTGCTGACCCCTCCGCAAGACACCGCTGCAGGTGGGGGCGGTGTCTTGCCTGTCCAGAAGAGGAGGTGGTGCATGGCGAAAGTGCAGACAGTCAAAGAACCCAATGCCATCGTCCGCTTCTACCGCGAAACGGTGGGTGAACTGAAGAAGGTCGTCTGGCCGACCCGCGAAGAGGCGTTGCGCCTGACCTGGATCGTGCTGGTCGTGATCACCGTCAGCGCCATTGGGTTGGGCACTTTTGACTATCTCTTTTCGCAGCTGATCAGGTTCCTGATCAGCCTGTAGACGCCCGGAGAAACGGTTGGTTTGAAAGGTGAGTGACTCCATGGCGGTTGAGGCTGACGACGAGTTCGCCTACGGCGATGACGACATGGATCGGCGCGCCGACGAGGCGCGCGAGCCCGCCTCGGCCTCGTCCGCCGCAGGTGAAACGCCCGAGCCGGCCGCCGAAGCGGCCGACGACGGCCGGAATTGGTACGTGATCCACTGCTATTCCGGTTACGAGAACAAGGTCCGCCACAACCTCGAGCAGCGCATCGAGTCGATGGGCATGAAGGGCAAGATCTTCGACGTGGTCGTGCCCACGGAGGAGGAGATCGAGGTCAAGGACGGCAAGCGCCGCACGGTCGAGCGCCGGGTGTTCCCCGGCTATCTGCTGGTGCAGATGATCATGAGCGAAGACTCGTGGTACGTCGTGCGCAACACGCCCGGTGTGACCGGGTTCGTGGGCATGGGCAATGTGCCCACTCCGCTGCGCCCGGAAGAGGTAGCCCAGATCCTGCGGCGCATGGAGGCCGAGGCGCCCAAGGTGAAGGTGACCTTCAAGCCCGGCCAGAAGGTCCGCATCGTCGACGGGCCCTTCAACGACTTTATCGGCACCGTGGCCGAGATCGACATGGACCGCGCCAAGGTGCGTGTGATGGTGTCGTTCTTCGGCCGCGAGACGCCGGTGGAGCTGGATTTTCTGCAGGTCGAAAAAGTCTAGGTGGGAGGGCGCCGCTGTCGCCCGCTAGGACCACCAAGGAGAAGCTTGTATGGCAAAGAAAGTCAAAGGCGTTACCAAGCTGCAGATTGAGGCCGGCAAGGCCAACCCGGCGCCGCCGATCGGCCCGGCGCTGGCCGGCTATGGCATCAACATCATGGCCTTCTGCAAGGAGTACAACGCCCGCACGGCCAACCGCCCGGGCGAGGTCATTCCAGCCGAGATCACCATCTTCACCGATGGCTCGTTTACCTTTGTTCTCAAGACCTCCCCGACCGCGGTGCTGCTGCGGAAGGCGGCCAAGATCGATAAAGGTTCGCCGCAGCCCAACCGCAACAAGGTCGGCCGGGTGACGCGCCAGCAGGTCCGCGAGATCGCGGAGATCAAGATGAAGGACCTGAACGCCATCGATCTCGAAGGCGCCATGAAGCAGGTGGAAGGCACGGCCCGCAACATGGGCATTGTGGTGGAAGGCTAGGCGTCCGCCAGGCTCAGCCACGCGTGGGAGGGCGGCCGTGCGCCGTCCGCCAGAACCACCAGGAGTCACAGCTATGCACAAACACGGCAAGAAGTATCGCGAACAGGCGGCGCGCGTCGACCCGCTCAAGCACTATCCGCCCGGCGAGGCCATCGGCCTGGCTAAGAGCACCTCCTATTCGAAGTTCGACGGGACGCTGGAGGTGCACATCCGGCTGGGCGTTGACCCCAAGCACGCCGACCAGAACGTGCGTGACGTGGTGGTGCTGCCGCACGGCTTGGGCAAGGTCGTGCGGGTGTTGGTCTTTGCCGATGGCGAAGGCGGCCGCCTGGCGCAGGAGGCGGGGGCCGACGTCATCGCTGACGACGAGACGATCAAGCGCATCCAGGATGGCTGGGCCGAGTTCGACGTGGCCATCGCCACGCCGGAGATGATGGGCAAGGTCGGCCGCCTGGGCCGTGTGCTTGGCCCGCGCGGGCTGATGCCCAACCCCAAGACCGGCACGGTGGTACCCGCGGCCGATCTGCCGCGCGCCATCCGTGAGGCCAAGGCCGGGCGCGTGGAGTTCCGCGTTGACAAGACCGGCAACCTGCATGTGCCGATTGGCAAGGTGTCGTTTAGCGAGCAGCAGCTGCGCGAGAACATGTCCGCCCTGATGCAGGCCGTGATGAAGGCCAAGCCGGCCACGGCCAAGGGCACTTACCTGCGCAAGGTCGTTGTGGCCGCCACCATGGGGCCCGGCGTGCACGTCGATCCGAACATGGCCGCCAGCGAGGCGGCCTGACCGGGCTGGGGCGTTCGACCAGACGTCTCAGCGCTGCGCACAACCTAGCTTCGCCGCAGACAGCAGGCCGGGGCCGCCCCCAGAAGACCTGCCGAGGTGAAGACTGCGGCCGGCGTCCCCGCGCCGGCTGGAGCGAGTTTTCGGCGCTCTTCTAGTCTTTGCCTCAGTCTTGGGCAAAGACTTTATTTTTTGCCTGCGCCCCGCGCGCAGGCCGAATCCGGACCACGGAAGGAGGTGAAACACAATTGGCTATTAGCAAGCAACGCAAGACGGAACTGCTCGAGGCGTATGCCGAGTTGATCGGCAAGAGCGAGGGCATGATCCTGGTCGAGTACCGCGGTCTGAATATGAAGGGCATGGACCCGCTGCGCGGCCGGGTGCGCGCGGCCGCCGGCGAGCTGCACGTCGTCAAGAACACCCTGGCCCACAAGGCGCTCAAGGCGGCTGGGCGCGACGCGCCGCAGGCACTCTTTTCACAGACCACGGCCATCGGGTTCGCGTTTTCAGACATGCCCGGCGTGGCCAAAGCGCTGACGACCTTCGCCAAGGAAAACGAATTCGTCAAGATCAAGGGCGCCTTGCTCGGCGGGCGCGTCTTGACCGCCAAGGACGTCGAAGCGCTCGCCGATCTTCCGCCGCTGCCCGTGGTGCGCGCCACGCTGCTGGGCCTGCTCGCGACCCCGGCCACCCGCCTGACTGGCGCCATTGCCAGCGGTGTGCGCCAGGTGGTCAACGTGGTCAAGGCGTATGCCGACAAGGAGGCAGCGCCGGCCGAGGCGTCTGCCTGAGTGGGCGGCCAGCCGGCCGCAGCTGGATTGGCTCGTTTGGACCTGAGGCGCGCTGCGCGCGCCAGGCTGTAGACCTAAGGAGACTGTCTCATGGCTGATTTGGAGAAACTCATGGATGAGCTCAGCACCCTGTCGGTGCTCGAAGCCGCTCAGCTCACCAAGCTGTTGGAAGAGAAGTGGGGCGTTTCGGCCGCGGCCCCGGTCGCCATGGCCGCCCTGCCGGCCGCGGGCGCCGCGGCCGCCGCGGCCGCCCCGGTTGAAGAAAAGACCGAGTTCACCGTAGTGCTCAAGGACGTCGGCCCCAAGAAGATCGAGGTGATCAAGGTCATCCGCCAGTTGACCAATCTGGGCCTGAAAGAGGCCAAAGACCTGGCCGAGACCCCCAGCGCCAAGGTGCTCGAAGCCGTGGCCAAGGAAGCGGCTGAAGACGCCAAGAAAAAGCTGACCGAGGCCGGCGCCACGATCGACCTGACCTAGCGCCCGCCGCAGAGGCCGGCCGACACCGGGCTGGCCGCGAGGTCAGCCCGGTGTGCGTGAGCAGCCCTGGCTAAGGGCTGTTTTTCGTGTATGATTCAGGCCATGAGCAACCGGGTGCTGGTCATCGAAGACGAAGATCGCATTCGCCAGTTCCTGCAGCGCGGGCTCGCCTACGAGAACTACCGCGTCGACGTCGCCCCCGACGGGACCGCCGGGCTGGCGCTGGCCCGCGAAAACCCACCTGATATTGTCATCCTGGACTGGATGATGCCGGGGATGGATGGCCTGGAAGTCTGCCGGCGCTTGCGGGCCGCGAGCTCGGTGCCCATCCTGATGCTGACGGCCAAGGACACCGTCAGCGACCGAGTGATGGGTCTGGACGCCGGCGCCGACGACTACCTGGTCAAGCCCTTTGCCTTTGATGAGCTGCTCGCCCGGATGCGCGCCCTCCTGCGCCGGGCCGCGCCTGCCTCGCCGGAGGTGCTGAAGTTTTCCGATCTGTCCCTCGACACCGGCACGCGCCAGGCATTCCGGCGCGAGCGCCCCATCGAGCTGACCGCCAAGGAATATGAGTTGTTGGAGCTGTTTATGCGCCACCCGCGCCAGGTGCTGACGCGCGAGGTGATTTTTGACCGGGTGTGGGGCTACGATTTCGGCGGCGAAAGCAACATCATCGAGGTCTACGTCCGCTATCTGCGCCAGAAAACCGAGGCTGCGCAGGAGCCGCGCCTGGTCCACACTGTGCGCGGCGTCGGCTACGTGCTGCGCGAGGAGTGAAAGCCGCCGCCCGCCGGCAGACGGCGCCGGCTGTTGGCCATGGGGGGGCCGCGGCGCGCTGCCGGCTGGGCTTTCTCATAAGACGCTCACACGGACTTAATATCGATCTCAAATCGAGGCCGGATGCTGGGCATGGCTCGGCTTGGGCCTGGCGCCGTTCACCAGGCTAAGGCGGACCAGGAGCTCGGTATCCACCACTTTCCGTTGACCCTCCGCCTGCGACTGACGATTTTGTATTCGGCCGTGCTGGCGTTGATCATCGCTCTGTTTGGGGTGGTGGTCTACGGCCTCACGGCCTACACACTTGTCAACTCGATCGACGACAGCCTGACCACCACGGCCGAGGACATCATCGCCGCCAGCAGTCTGCAGCGCCTGCTAAACGTTCAGATCCTCACCATCCCGCGCGAAGAAGTCGACCGCTTCGGCGCCTCGCGCGTCTACGTTCAGGTCTGGCGCGCCGACGGCACCTGGCTCGCCAATTCTGAGAACCTGGCCTACAAGCAGCCCCTGGACGAACGCGGCCTGGAACGTGCCGGCCGCTCCAGCCGCAACGTGCTTATCGCCGGCTCGCACCTGCGCGTGGTGACGGTGCCGATCAAAACCGCCGAGGGCCAGCTGTTGGGTTTTATTCAGCTGGCTCAATCGCGCGACCAGGTCGATCTGGCCACCAGCGTGCTGCTGGTGGTGTTGGTGCTGGGATCCGTCGCCGCGGTGCTGCTGGCGGCCGGGGTGGGCTGGCTGTCGGCCAACCGCGCCCTGCGCCCGCTCGACACGATCACGCAGACCGCCTTGCAGATCACGCGCGCTGACGACCTGTCGCGCCGCATCCCGCTGACCGGCGTGCCCAACGATGAGGTCGGCCGGTTGGCGCAGGTCTTCAACGCCACCCTGGAGCGCCTGGAGCGGCTGTTCTATGCTCAGCGCCGCTTTCTGGCCGACGTGTCCCACGAGCTGCGCACCCCGCTGACGACCATCCGGGGCAACGTCGACCTGCTGCGGCGGATGGGCGGGGTCGACACGACTTCGCTGGACGCCATCCAGTCCGAGTCCGAACGCATGAGCCGGCTGGTGCGCGACCTGCTGCTGCTGGCTCAATCCGATGCCGGCACCCTGCCCATGGCGCGCCAACCAGTCGAGCTCGACACGCTCTTGCTGGAGGTTTATCGCGAAGCGCAAGTGCTGGCCGGCGGCGTTCACCTAACGATTGGCGAGATCGATCAGGCCGTGGTCCTTGGCGACCGCGACCGGCTCAAGCAGCTCTTGCTCAACCTGGTCAGCAACGGCCTCAAGTTCACGCCCGACGGGGGGCGGGTAACGCTTGGGCTGGCGCGCGCGGCTAGCGGCTGGGCGCGCGTGGTGATCACCGATACCGGCGCCGGCATCCCGGCCGACGAGCTGCCGCACATCTTCGACCGGTTCTACCGGGTGGACAAAGCGCGCGCGCGCGCCCAGGGCGGCGCCGGGCTGGGCCTGGCCATTGCTCAGCGCATCGCCCACATGCACGGCGGCCGGATTGAGGCCTCTTCCGACGGCACCAACGGTAAGGGATCTACCTTCTGTGTGTGGCTGCCGCTGGCGCCCGAGCGCGCCGCCAGCGAAGCGCCTAAGCTGTCGGACACGCGCCCGGCGCCCTCCCCGCTCGCCATGAAAAAGGCCGGCAGCTAAGCCGCTGCCGGCCTTTCGCGATCGGCCGCTCACTGCCCTACAACCCTTACTCGGCTGCCAGCCCGATCTGCTCGGCGGCTCGGCGGCACAGGCTGGCGCCGCCGGCCTGCAGCCATTCCTGCAGCCGGCTGCTTTGCGCCGCGCCGCTGGCGGCCTGCTCGTAGATGCCGGTGCCCCAATACCAGTAGCGCTGGGTCTGGCTAGGCCAGAGCGAGCTGTCCTTGCCAATTTGGCCGTGGCCGCCGTTGTAGCCGGCCAAGGCCAGGCCGACGTTGCCGCTGGCGCGCTGCAGCCCCAACGACAAATAGCTCAGACCGCGCAGAGCGTTGGTCGCGGGATCCTGCATATTCTCCCCGGCGCTGAAATGAAAGGGCATGACTTGGAAGAGGCCCTGCGCTCCCGAACTGGAGACGACGCCCGGCGCCCCGCACGACTCGATCTGCATGACGGTGGCAATCAAATTGGGATCAAGCTGGTAAGTTTGGGCCCAGGTCTGGATCTGCGGCGCCCAATGCTGCACCTCCGGCGTAAACACCGGCGCCAGGCTGGACGGCGCGGCCGCTCCTCCCGGCGCGGCTGCCTCGAGGTCGCCAGCCTCGGCCGCCGCGCTGCGCGGCAGGGAGGCGCCGGCAGTCATCAGGCCGCGCAGCGCGCCGATGGCCAGCCAGCCGAACAGCACACAGAAGGCGAAGATTTCGATTGGGATCAGGCGGATCACGATGCGCTGCGACATCGGGCGGTCCTTTCGGGTGATTTGCGGGTTGGCAAGGCCCGGCCAGCCTCAGCCGAGGCTGCCAGTCCAAGCTAGTCGTCGAAATCGACATCGCTGTTATGGTTGTGCCCATTCCCGTTTCCGTTGCCGCTGCCGCTGGACATACGGGCCGGGACGGGCCGCACGCCGCCGGCGGGGTTGGTGTGCGCCGTGCTGGCCGAGGGCTTGGGCGCCGGGCGCACCGTGTTGGCCAGAGGTGGCGGTTGGTTTGCGCGGGCCGGCCGGTTGTTGTCCTGCGCAAACCTTCCATAACCATGCCGTTCGGCCACCGTGTTGGACCGGCCGGCGTCATCGGCGGCACTCCCAATGACCCGCGCGGGCTTGCCCGGCGCTGGGCTGGACCGGCTGCCGCCCGCCCAGTCAGCCGTTGGCAGCCGGGCTGGCGCGAGGGCAACCCGCGCTTGGGCCGCGGGCACGCCCGGCAGGACCGCCGCGCTCACGTCAGCAACGCGCACTGCCTCTTCCATGAAGGTGAACAGCCGCTCGCCGGCCATCGCAAGCAGGCCGATCAGCAAAATGCGGATCAGCCAGACCAATATCGCCACGAATACTGGCACCACCGCCAGCAGCGTCTCACGGCCCAAGATCTCGTTGCCAAGCCCAGAGTGCGTGAGCAGCGCCAGCGATACCCCCCACCAGGTAAGCATGGCGTTCATCGTGGCGGCCAGAAACCAAGCCGCCAGCAGGTACCAGACCTCGACGTGCTCGCCCTTGCCCCGTTCGGGCGTAAACAGGCGGGCAATGCCGGCAAAGTCTATGGCACAAAACGCGATCGCCAGAATCGTCGCCCATCGTATCTCAAAGAAGCGCAGATCGCCCAGCAGGTTCGTGAGCGCGTAATCTGTCGTAGTGTAATTGAATAACTCAAAGGCCAGCATCGCGGCGACGATGATGCTGCCAAATACCAGCCCGCGTCTCATTGACGTATCCTCCAACAACTTCACACCGCGGCGGATGGCCGGGTCGTGTGACTGTCCGGCCGTCTCTCCCTTGTGCATGCGCTACCTCCAGGCTGTGTGGCGCCGTTGGTCCGGCCCCTTTTGCCACCCAATAAAGCGGTATGCACGATACTAGTACACTTGTTCTAGTAAGTCAAGCGCAACAACAGCGCACCGCAAAGCGTGCTGTTCAGAGGGCAATATGAGCCGATGCGCACAGCCTGGGCAGCCTAATCATACCTAGAATACGTTAGATTCACGTTAGAATCTAGAGACGAGGGTGTGCTTGTATAATCCAACCGCATGCCAGTTTCCGTGATCCTAACGGTTCTCAACGAAGCCGAGTCACTGCCGGCCCTGCTCGACTCCCTGGCTCAGCAGACCCGTCCGCCCGACGAAATTGTGGTCGCCGAGGGTGGCTCGCGCGACCGCACCCCCGCGATCTTGCAGGAGTATGCCAGGCGGCTGCCGCTCCACGTCATAGCAGCGCCGGGCAGCAACATCTCCCAGGGCCGCAACCTCGCTATCGGGGCGGCCTGTGGCGACGTGATTGCCGCGACCGATGCGGGTGTCCGCTGCCAGCCAGACTGGTTGGAGCGCCTGACCGGGCCCTTTGCCAACCCGGCCGTCATGAGCGTCGCTGGTTTCTTCCGGGCTGATCCGCGCAATGCGCTGGAGACGGCCATGGGGGCCACCGTGCTGCCCGAGGCCCGCGACGTAAACCCGGCGACCTTTCTGCCCTCGAGCCGTAGCGTGGCCTTCCGGCGCGCGGCCTGGGAGGCCGTGGGCGGCTACCCCGAGTGGTTGGATTTTTCAGAGGACGTCGTCTTCGATCTGGCTCTGCGCGCCCATTTTGGGCCGTTCGCCTTCGTGCCCGAGGCGCTGGTTCATTTCCGCCCGCGCGGCAGCCTGGCTGCGCTGGCGCGCCAGTACTTTCAATACGCGCGCGGCGACGGCAAGGCCAACCTATTCCCCCGGCTGCACGCCATCCGCTACTGCGCTTACCTCCTGCTGGCGCCCGCCTTGGTCTACACGGCGGTCGGGGTCAACCCCTGGCTGTGGCTGGTGGGCGTCTTGGCCGGCCTGGCCTACTTGCGGCTGCCTTTGCGACGCCTGTGGCCTCGGCTGTCAGGCATGCCGCCGCTTGATCGGCTGCGCGCGTTGGTCTACGTGCCGCTGATTCGTTTCGTGGGCGACGCGGCAAAAATGCTGGGATATCCAGTTGGCGTTTACTGGCGTCTCACACGCGGGGCGCGCGGCAGGCCGCGGGTCACGCCCAGCGGTGTTAAGCCCGGCCCAGTCGCCTCCGGAAATACCGAAGACTGATTCGGGTCAGCTCTGCTGGGCGTGGATTTCGGTCTCGGCGGCCACGGCCGCCCGCGGTCGCCCCCCCCCGGCTTTTTTTGTGAATCCTCGCTATAATGCGGAGCCAGGGGGCCTTCCACCATCCGCGCTACGCCTGGGTGTTTTCTTCCCGGCGGCCTGGCTGCGTTGATTCAAATCACCCATGCACTGCCTCGAAGGAGCCAGCCTGTGACCGAAGCTACCGTCCCGCTGCGCAGCGCCATCGCCCCTGAATACACCTGGAACGCCGAGAGCGTTTTCCCATCGGTTGAGGCTTGGCACGCCGAAGCCGAGGCACTCCCGGCTGCCATCGCCGCGATTGCCCGGTACAAGGACCACCTGGCCGACGGTCCAGACCAGCTGCTTGAGGCCCTGGATGCCATGGAGGCGCTGCTGCGGCGTGTGGCCAAGGTCATGGCCTACGCGTTATTGGATCATAACGTCGACACCGCCAACCAGGCAGCCGCCCGGCGCTTCGGCCAAGGCCAAAGCCTATATGGGCAGACCTTTGGCGCCATCGGCTTCGTCGATCCCGAACTGCTGGCCATTGGCCGCGAAACGCTGGGCGCCTGGATGCAAAGCGAGCCGCGCCTGGCGGTCTTCGCCCATTACGTGAGCGACCTCTTCCGCCGCCAGGCGCACGTGCGCTCAACCGAGGTGGAGCAATTGCTGGGTCTGCTGGCCGATCCCTTCAGCGGCACACACGCCACCGCCAGCTTCCTCACCAGCGCTGACCTCACTTTCCGCCCGGCGGTGGCGGCCGATGGGACCGAGATCGCCATGAGCCAGGCAGCCTGGGATCATCTGCGCGCCAGTCCCGATCGCGACGCCCGCCGCACCGCCTGGGAAAGCTACATGGATGCCCACCTGGCCTTCAAGAACACCCTGGCCAGCAACCTGGCCACGTCGATCAAGCAGAACGCCTTCTACACCCGCGCGCGGCGCTACGAGTCGTCGTTGGCCGGCTCGCTGTTCGAGAACGACATCCCGGTCGAGGTCTTTCACAACCTGATTGAGACGTTCCGCCGGAACGTGCCCACCTGGCACCGCTATTGGGACGTCCGGCGCCAGGCGCTCGGGGTCGATCAGCTTCACCCCTATGATATCTGGGCGCCGCTGACGTTGGCCCAGCCCAAGGTGCCCTTCCGGCAGGCGGTGGACTGGATCTGTGCCGGGCTGGCGCCGCTGGGGCAGGACTATGTGGAAGCGCTGCGTCGCGGCTGCCTCGAGCAGCGCTGGGTCGATATCTACCCCAACCAGGGCAAGCGTGAAGGCGCCTTTTCGGCGGGAACGGCCGGGACGCACCCCTTTATCGTGATGAGCTATACCGACACCCTGTTCAGCTTGAGCACGCTGGCCCACGAACTGGGCCATTCTATGCACTCGTACCTCACCTGGCGCAGCCAGCCTTTGGTCTACCGCAACTACTCGCTCTTTGTGGCCGAAGTGGCCTCCAATTTCAACCAGGCCATGGTGCGCGCCTACCTGCTCGGCCAGGACTCCGACCGCGACTTCCAGCTCAGCTTGCTCGAAGAAGCGATGTCCAACTTCCACCGCTACTTCTTCATCATGCCGACCCTGGCGCGCTTTGAGCTGGAGACGCACCAGCGCGTGGAGCGCGGCCAGGGCCTGACTGCCACCGACATGATCGAGCTGATGGCTGATCTCTTTAGTGAGGGATATGGCGAGGCGGTGCACGTGGACCGGCAGCGCGTGGGCATCACCTGGGCCACCTTCGGCCACATGTACTCCGACTACTACGTGTACCAATATGCCACCGGCATCGCTGGGGCCCACGCCCTGGCGCGGCCGATCATCGCCGGGCAGCCCGGCAAGGCCGAGGCCTATCTCAGGTTCCTCAGCGCCGGCAGCTCAATCTACCCGCTCGACGCGCTCAAGCTGGCGGGCGTCGACCTGACCCGGCCTGAGCCTGTGGAGGCGGCCTTCTCAGTGCTGGCGGGCATGGTCGATCGCCTCGAGCAGTTGTGTGCCGGCTAAACCCGCTGGCCGGACTGCGCCTCAAAGCGGCCTGGCGGCCGGTTTGGCGGCGTAGGCACGCCTATGAGCGCTTCAAGACATCGCGCAGCGCGGGCTCCAGGTCGGGGAACTGAAACCGGAAACCGCGCTCGAGCAGCCGCGCTGGCACGGCGCGCTGCCCATTCAGGATCAGTGCGTCGGCCAGCTCGCCCAGCACCAGGCGCACGGCGAAGGCCGGCGCGGGAAAGACCGCCGGCCGCCCGGCCACCCGGCCGAAGATGCGCGCGAACTCGCGGTTCGTGACCGGATTGGGCGCCGTCATATTGAATACCCCGCTGGCCTGCTCGTCGCCCATCAGAAAACGCAGGGCGCGGACTTCATCCGTTGGGTGGATCCAAGGCCAGTACTGGCGCCCGCTGCCCATTGGCCCGCCGGCCATCAGGTTGAAGACCAGCTGCAGCGGCCGCAGGAATCCCCCCCGGCCCGTCAGCAGGCGCACGCCGGTGCGCGGGATGACCCGCCGTACGCCGAGCGCCTCCACCGGCTGGGTTGACTGCTCCCACGCTACGGCGACGCGCGCCAAGAAGTCGTCGCCGGGAGGCGTGCTTTCCGGCAATTCCTCGTCGCCGTGGTGGCCGTAGTATCCGACCGCCGACTGCTGGACCACGAGCTTGGGCTTCTGGCGCGCGGCCTCCACCGCGGCCACCACGGCGCGGCCGGCCTCCAGGCGGCTCTCGCGGATCAGGCGCTGGCGCGCCGCCGTCCAGCGCGCGGGGACCAGCCCATTGCCCGCAATGCTCTCGCCGGCCAGGTTGACGATGACATCGGCGCCATCGGCCCACTGTCCCCAGCCTTCGGCCGTGCGGGCGTCCCAACGCTCAAGGCGCACCCCGGCCGGCCGCCTGACGTGCGCGGTCCGCGCCGGGTCGCGGCTGAGCTGGATGACTTCGTGGCCGTCGGCGGCCAGGTTTTTGGTCAGGCGCGACCCAACGTGTCCGCTGCCGCCCGTAATGATGACTCGCATGGCTGCCTCCCGCGCCGCGGCGCGCGGCCACGGCCGTGTCCTACTCAACCGTGATGCTCGCCAGCCGCAGGCGATCGCCCACTCCGGCGTTATCGACAGTCACCGGCAGCCGGCTGCCTGTAAAGAGCTCGTACAAGCCCACCATGACCGCATAGTTACCAGGCGGCAGGTTGGCCGGCAGCGGCACGCCGTGGTTGTCGGCCACGATCGCGCCCGGCGCCCAGCCCGTCGTGACTACCAGACCGCCCCCCGGCTCCCCGTCTTGCTGGGCCGCTGGCGGCTGGGCTTCATCTGCGTAAACGTGGACAAATACTTTATATCGCGCTTCCAGCGGCTCGTCCGTCGTCCAGAAGAGCGTCACCTGCAGGATGTCGCCGGGCGCCAGCCGCTCCGGCTTTAGGGCGTAGCCCTCCAGGCGAATCACGTCCCCGAAGCGCGCCTGCAGCCGGGTTTCCGGCTGGGGCGCCGAGGCCGGCGCAGCATACATGGCCAGCCGGACCTGGCCAAACCAGGCGTCGCTGGCCTTGAACGTATGCTCGTTCAGCCAGCGTTCCACGACGCGCTCCGGGTCGGCCTGCGCGTCGCCCCAAAAAAGCACGAAGAGCCGCGGATGGCGGGCCGCGATTTCAGCCAGCCTGGCGACCGTGCCGGCCGGATCCAGGGGGCGCGTTTCCGGAAGCGGGTAGACCGTGGCGCCCTCGCGATGGTAGTAGCTGAAGACTTCCACCTGGTTAGGCGCGAGCGTGATGACTGCATCGCCCGGCCGGTAGACCTCCGACAGATAGCGGGCGATGCCCCGGTAGTCGTCACGGAAAAAGGCCGGGTTGAAGTACAGGTTACTGAGCGACATGGCGGTGCCGCTGGCCAGGGCGCCGGCTGCCGCCGCCCACAGCGCCAGCCGGACGCCGGCCCCCAGACGCCGGGCCAACGAGGCCTGCGCCAGTTTGTTGAGACCGCCGGCCCTCCATGGCATGGCGGCCAATCCCTGGCCGAGCAGCAGGCAGGCGGGCGGCACTGCCACCAGCAAGAACTTGGCAAACGCCTCGGTCAACAGCCCCAGGCCAACGGTTAACGCGGCCGGGACCAGCAGCCAGATGATGGGCGTGATGGTCTGCCCGCGTTGCTGCAGGCTGAACAGCAGCAGGCCGCCGGCGCCCAGCAGCCCCAGCCCGGCCGCGTCGAGGGGCAAGGTGCGGCCCAAGACCAAGTAACGCGCCAGCTCGGCCAGCGCAGTCCAAACGGGCTGGGCCGCCCGCTCGGCCGGCCAACTGCTGATCTGCCGCAGTGCAATTGGCAGCCAGGGCAGGAAGAGGAGCAGGGTGGCGGCTTGCAGCCCCAGCCAGGCAGCCAACCGCGTGCCCGCGCGCCCCCGGGCGTGCGCAGCCAGCCCGCCCAGCGCTGCCAGGTTCTGCGCTAGCACCACAAAGCCGAAGGCGTAGTGTGTATAGAGCCCCGCGGCGGTTGTCACGAGATACGCGCCGGCCAGGCGCGCGCCTCCGCGCGGCGGCCCCGGCGGCCGCGTGGAGCGCAGCCACAGCGAGAACAGTAGAAACGAGGCCGCGCTCAGCGCCGCCAGCAGCGCATACATGCGCGCCTCTTGAGCATAGTAGACTAAGAAGGGGTTCAGCGCGCCCAGCAGCGCGGCGCCCAGCCCGGCGGCCGGGCTAAAGTACAGCCGGCCCAGCCGATAGATTAGCGCCACCGTGATCACCCCGGCCAGCGCCGAAAAGCCGCGCAGCGCCGCCTCGCTTTCGCCAGCCAGCACTCGCCAGGCCTTGAGCGCCAGGTAGTAGCCGGGCGGATGGATATCGGCCGCGGCCGCGCGCGTGATGTCGCCCGCGGAGCGCGCAGCCAGGCGCAGCGAGTTGCCCTCGTCGTTCCAGTAGCTCTGGTAGCCAAGCCGGTAGAAGCGCAGCCAGGCGCCCAGGCACAGGCAGAGCAGCAGCAGGCTGGTGAAGCGTGGGTGGCGGCGCAAACCAAAACGGCAATCGGTGCTTGGCGCCTGGTGCTTGGGTGGTCTCCAGACCTGTCCGCCTACCAGTGCCGCCTCATCCGTTGCCCCTTCGTGCCAGATACCACGCCGCGCCCAGGCCGGCGGCCAGCACCGCCAGGTACAGCCCCGTCCGGTCGGGGGCGCGGCGCACGATGAATCCGTCGATGCTGTTGGCCCCGGCCAGACTGGCGATCTCCACCGTATGCGCTCCGGAGGGCAAGTTGGCTGCCAGGGACACGGGCGCGGGGCCGGTGAGAGCCGCCGCCCGCAGGTCAACCACGCGCTGTGGGCCGCCGTCGAGGCGCACGGCGATTTGTCCGGCGTCAGGTCCCTGGCGGGTCACCAGGACCAGCCCACTGCCGTCGAACCTGAAACTGGCCGTGGCTCCTGCCCGCGTGGCCAGTTGATAGGCGCCCAGCACGGCGCTCGCGTCCGCGGTAGCCCGCCATCCGTCGCTCCAGCTAACGGCCCAATGGTCTTCCTGGAAGTAGCCCGGGTACATCGTTGGTGGTTGGCGGGTGTACGCCTGCATGGCCGCGTAGACTGGCAGCAGTGTAAAGTCGGGCTCGGCCATGCGGAAGTAGTACCAGCTCTGGTTGCGTTCGGAATCGTCGGCGCGCTTGAAGAACCAGAAGGCCGTCATGCCCACCCAGGGCCATTCGGCTTGGGCGCGCGCATAGGCCAGCGGCGCGTAACGCGCCTGCTGCTCTAACGTCACCTGCCCGAAGCTGGGCAGGATCCCGCTATCGAGCGGCACGGCGTTCCAGTTCATCTCGGCGATCCAGATCGCCTTGTGCGCATCGTTGTTCGCCACCATCAGGTCCCGCACAAACAGGTTGCGGCCGAAATTGATCACGATCGGCCGGCTGCGGTGGTCGCCGGGCGCGCTCCACAGACCGTAGCCCTGCACCGAAAGCACATCGAAGCACGGCTTGGCGCCGGCCGCATACATGCGCTGCAGATAGATGAGGTCGTTCAGGTTGTCGCCGCCCAGGCCATTCGGATTGGCGCCTCCCAGTTCGTTGGTCGGTGTCAGCGCCGCCGCCAGCACCACGTTGCCGGGGTCGACGGCTTTCAACCGGTGGTAAGTCAGGCACAGCAGCCGCGTATACGCCTCCGGGTCTACCGGCTGATAGCCCCACTCGTCGTTGCCGTTCGGCTCATTCCAGATCTGGTAATAGCGCACGCGCCCGCGGTAGCGCTCGGCCACCGCGGCCGCATACGCCGCAAAGTCGTTGAAGTCGTCGGGCGGGGCAAATGGTCCGCGCCGCCCGCCGTCGGCCCGCGACCAATCGGGCGGCGATGACAGCCGCACCAGCAGCTCAAGCCCGGCCTGCTCGGCCAGGTCAACGATCTGGTCATACTTGCTCCAAGCTGAAATACACCCAGGCGGGTTGCGGCAATCGTCGAAGTTGCCGCGGCCGTGGATCTCGATGTCGGCCCAGGGGAATTCCTGCCGCAGCCAGTGGAACCCGGCCTCGGCGATCAGCTGCACCTGCCGCTCGCGCTTGGCCGGCTCGACCTCCTGCTGAAGAAAGGTGTTGATTCCAAAAGGGTTGACGCCGTTGCCCGCGATAGGGACTTCGGCCTGTAGGTTGAGTGGCGGCTGGACCAGGTCGCCCAGCAGGTGGCCCGCGGCGCGCACCTGCGCAAAGCCGTTTTCCTCGCCGGTCAGCGCGAACAACCAGGCGTGCAGGCTGGCCCACTGCGTGACTAGGCAGGCGGCGGCCGCCAGCGCCAGCCCGGCCAGGGCCGCCCAGCCCCGGCCCGCCCTCATGGGGCGGCCGCCGCCGGCGGCGGCAGGGTCCCTGGCCGGGCCAGCGGCAGGTCAAAGGCGAAGGTGCTGCCCACGTTTGGCTGGCTGTCCACGTCCACCCGCGAGTTGTGCGCTTCGATGATGCGCTTGACTAGGGCAAGACCCAGACCGGCGCCGTCATAGGTTTCGGGCATTTCCGTCGCCTGCGCAAAAGGCCGGAAGATCAGACCCACCTGCTCGGGTGGCACGCCGGGGCCGGTATCGCGCACACTGACGCGCAGGCTGGCCGCGCGCACCTCGGCCTTCAACTCTACTTCGCCGCCGGCCGGCGTGAACTTGATTGCGTTGTCGAGCAGTTGGTACAGCACCCAGTAGATTTTCTCCGCGTCGGCGTAGGCTGGCGGCAAGGCGTCGGGCAGCGCCTGGCGCAGCGCCAGCTGCTTGTCGCTGGCGCGAGGCTCAAAGTAGTCCCACAGGGGCCCGGCCAGGTCGCCCAGGTCAACCAGCGTAGCGTTGATGGTGAGCTTGCCCTTTACGCTCGACGCGAACTGGATTAAGGAGTTGATCAGCGCCGCCAGCCGCTCGGTGGAGCGGCTGATCGTTTCCACGGCCTGCTGTTGCGCCGCGCTGAGCGCCCCCAGGCTGCCAGCCAGCAGCAAATCTGCATAGCCTTTGAGAGGCACCAGCGGCGTCCGCAGCTCGTGCGAAATGTTGGCAATGAAGTTGGCCTTCAGCTCATTCAGCTCGGTTAATCGGCGCAGCGCGGCTTCGAGCGCCTCAGTGCGCTCAGCCACGCGCTGCTCCAGCTCCCGGTTGTTTTGTTCCAGCGCGGCCTGCAGCTGCTTGACTTGCTGGATGCTGGCCTGTTCGAGGGCTTCCCGGGTGACTACACCCATGGTCAGCAGGGTTTGGCCGATGGTCTTGTTCAAACCCAAGGCCGCCAATTCCCGCTGGCGCGCCAGCCCGGCGCGCAGCTGCGCGCCGGTGATTAGACCCTGGCTGACGAGAAACTCCCCGAAACGCGGCAGCCCGGCGGTGGGCGCCGGCCGGGCTGCCGCGCTCCCCGCGCTGCTGGCAGCGTAGCGCTCGAACAGCACGGCTGCCAAGGCCAGATTGATGCCGCAGGCCCGGCAGGTCGTGTCGCCGGCCCGCACGGGCGTCTGGCACTGTGGGCAGCCAAACAGGGGAGCCGTCTCGGGAGAAGATTGAGGGGGCATGCCGATAAAGGCGGGCCGCGGCCAAACGACCACGGCGCGGGCGCAAGTATAACGCCGGGCGGGGCACTGCGCCAGCGGCGCTCGGTATGATCCGGATGGCCCGAGCTGCTATCGGCGCGGGGGGCGAATAAAACGCGTCAGGCGGTCCAAGATCCGCGGCGGCGGCTTGGCGGCGCCGTTATCGGCCGTCATGAGCGGCTCGAGGTTCCTGTGCAGCGTGGTGACGTCAGGGTGATCGGGACCGAGCGTTTGTCGGGCGATTGCCAGGGCGCGCTCAAAGTGAATACGGGCCACCGTCAGGTCACCCAGGTCGTGCAATACCCGGCCCAGGTTGTTGTGCCAGGTGGCCATGTCGGGGTGATTTGGCCCCAGGGCGGCGGCGCCGATGCGCAGGGCGCGCTCGTAGTGCAGCTGCGCGCCGCCCATATCACCCAGGTCGTGCAGCACCCGGCCCAGGTTGCTGTGCCGGTAAGCAATGGCGGGATGCTCCGGGCCAAGGCTCTGTTCGCCGATGGCCAGGGCGCGCTCGATGTGAAAGCGCGCCGTCGTTGTGTCGCCCAGGTTGTGCAGCACCCGGCCGAGGTTGTTGTGCAGGGTCGCCACGTCGGGATGCTCAGGGCCGAGCGCCTGTGCGCCGAGCGCCAGCGCCTTCTCAAAGTGCCCGCGGGCGCCCGCCAGGTCGCCCTGATCGTACGCGCCTCGGCCCTCGTTGTCGTACCAGCTGACGAATTCGCGCCGCACCCGCCCCAGGTGCGACTGCCACGTCATGACCTCCGGGTGCACCGGACCCAGCGCTGGCGCGCCCAGTGCCAGGGCCCGCTCGAAGTGCGTCCGGGCGCCGTCCAGGTCGCCGAGGGCATGCAGTACCTGCCCCAGGCTGTCGTGCCGGGCTGCCAGGTCCGGATGGTCTGCGCCCAGAGCTTGCTCGCCGATGGCCAGGGCGCGCTCAAAGTGCGCGCGCGCGTTTGCCAGGCCCCGCAGGTTGAACCACAACCGGCCGAGATTGCTGTGGCGGATCGCCATGGCCGGGTGATCGGGCCCCAGCGTCCGCGCGCCGATGGCGACGGCCTGCTCGAAGTGGGGCAGCGCGTTGGCCAGGTCGCCCTGATCGTGCAGCAGCAGGCCCAGGTTGTTATGCAGCGTGGCCACCTCCTCCGATGCGGGCCCGAACACCTGCTGGCCGATCGCGAGCGCCCGTTCGAGCTTCTGCCGGGCGCCGGGCAAATCACCCAGGAGCTTCAGCACCCGTCCCAGGTTGTTGTGCCAGGTGACCAGGTCGGGGTGGTCGCGGCCCAGCGTCGCCTCGCCGAGGCTCACGGATCGCTCGTGATAGATTCGGGCCTGGGCCAGCGCGCCGCGCAGCCGGGCGTGATAGCCCAGCTCGTTGTAAAGCCGCGCGGCCAGGGGGCTGCGGCGTCGTTCCGCCGATCGGGCCACCCAGGCCAGGTGAGCCTGCCAGCTCTGCAAGGCCGCCGCTTGTCCGGCGGCGTTGAGGCGTTCCGCCTCACTCAGCAGCGCGAGCTCGACCTGTTCTGGCAGCGTGGTGCCGGCGATTTGGGCCAACACCAGGCGCGCCAGCACGCGCGGAAGCCACAGCCCCCCTTGCGCGCCCTCCTCGATCAGGCCCAGCCGCGCCAGGCGGCGCAAGGCCTCTTCGAACAACCGGGCCGCGTCGCTCTGCGGGTCGATCTGACGGGCGAGCGGCAACACCGCGCGCGGAATGGGCAGGTCAGGCGCCAAGCAGGCGGCCTGCGCCAGCGCTTGGCTGGCCAGCGCATCGACTGGGTGGATCGGGTCAAGGACGGCGCTGTTGATTCGAAACGCCGCCGCGATCTTTGGTTCGTGCCCCGCGCCTACCGATCGGTTGCCGTCCTGGCGTAGGGCCTGGCGCAGCGTGGTCAGATAGGCAGTCGGCTGACCCAGCGCCACATCTCGATAATGCTCCAGGTAGCGTCCAGCCAGGTACAGAGCTAATGGGTGATCGCCGGCCTCCTCGGCCAGCGCGTTGAGGCCCGGGTCGGTGGGCGGCAGATCTGGGCGGAACTTGCGCAGCAGGGCCAGGCTGTCGGCGCGCGGCAGCACGCCCAGCACCTGCGATTGAACTCCGACGGCCATCGGCCACACCAGGTGGCGGCTCGTGATCAAGATTCGGCAGCCGCCGACGGGTGGGCGCCAGGTTTCCAGCAGGTGATCGCTGAGACAGTTGTCGAAGATCAGCAGCCGCGGGAGCGGGCTCTGCCACGCTGCCAGGATCAGCTTGAGCTGGACGCCCTGCGGCAGACGGCCGAAATCGGCCTGATGCTCAGGCTCCACGGCGCCCTGGCACTGGCAAATTTCGGCCGGGACGTTGCTGGCCGTGCTGAGATCCAGCCAGAACACCCCGCCGGCGAAAAACTGGCCGTACCGAAGCGCGAATTCGAGCGCCAGTTGGCTCTTGCCAATACCGCCCGGGCCAACCGCGGCCGCCGCTTGTCCGTTCGCGTCTGGCCCAGCCGCCAACTGCTGAGCCAGGGCGCGCAGGTCAGCATCGCGGCCCGTGAAGAGCGGGTTGCGCGGGAAGGGCAGGCGCGAGCCAGACGCCAGGTGGCCGGTTTGTGGCCGCACACTGGTGGGCAGGCGCGCCAACCGGGCTTCGGCGGCGCGCAGCCGCTCGGCCTCCACGACCAGCGGCGCCACGCCCGTGTACGGCGTCACCGCGGCCTGGCCGCCTAGCGTTAGGCTGTCCGCCCGGCCGGACTCCGGCTGGGGCGATCGAGTGGCTGCGCTGGCCATACGCACCGTTCTCCGCGCGTATCACGTGACTGGCCGCCAGGCGGATCCGCCTGGCCCAAGCATGAAGTATTGGTTGTGTCAGCCCTACCAGCCGCCTGCCTGGAGAACAGCGCCCTTCGCCCAGGGGCGCAGCGCTGTGAGAGGCTGCCCGAGAGGTTAATTATAGACCCGAGCCAAAATACCTCGTGGTTAGCGGTCGGTTAATATGTTCGTCTTCGCGGCCTCGTGCTAAAATGCCTTCATTCCCTTCCAAATTGGAGCACAAGCGGCATGTCCTCTCCGAACTGGCCGGCCGTAACGGCCGAAGTCGTGCGGCACCTGCAGGCGTTGTTGCGGCTCGACACGACCAACCCCCCCGGCAACGAGACCCTGGCCGCCGAATATCTGGCTGGTGTGCTGCGCGCCGAGGGCCTCGACCCGCTGGTGCTTGAGTCGGCGCCGGGCCGCGGCAACCTGGTCGTGCGGCTGGCCGGCAGCGGCCAGGCTCCGCCTCTGCTGCTCTTCAGCCATACCGACGTGGTCCCAGCCGAGGCTTCGGCCTGGGCCCATCCGCCCTTTGCGGGCGAGGTCCATGATGGCTGCGTGTGGGGGCGCGGCGCGGCCGACATGAAAGACACGGTGGCCGAGCAGTTGATGGTGATGCTGCTGCTCAAGCGCCAGGGCGTGGCGCTCAAGCGTGACGTGATCTTCGCCGCCACGGCCGACGAAGAGATCGGTGGGCCAGCCGGTTACGGCGTCGCCTGGCTGGCGCGCCATCACGCTGATCTGCTGCGGGCCGAATTTGCCCTCAGCGAGGTTGGCGGCTACAACATGGACTTTGCTGGGCGGCCGGTCTACCTGATCCAGGTCGCCGAGAAGGGCACCTGCTGGCTCAAGGCGCGGGTCCGGGGCCGTCCTGGCCACGGCTCCATGCCGCACCAGGATAACGCCGTGGTGCATCTAGCGCGCGGGCTGCGCCGTCTGGCCGTAGAGGGATTGCCTTACCACCTCACCAACCCAGCGGCCGGCTTTCTTGAGGCGGCCAGCCGGGCGGCTGGCGCCTCGCCGATGGGGCGGCTGCTGCACAGCCTCAAGTCGCCGGTGGAAGCCGAGCGGGCCTTCCAGGTAGAGCTCAAGGACAACGACCTCCAACCCTTCTTGTACGCGCTGCTGCACAACACGGCCACGCCCACTGGCCTGGCGGCCGGCTACAAGACCAACGTGATCCCGGCCGTGGCCGAGGCGACGCTCGACGGCCGCATCCTGCCCGGTTTTACCACCGACAGCTTTCTGGCCGAGTTGCGCGGCCTGCTGGGAGCCCAATTCGAGTTCGAGGTCGCGCTCGAGGCGCCGCCCTTGCAGATCACGCACGACACGCCGCTGTTCAAGCTCATGGCCGACAGCCTGCGCGCCCACGATCCCCAAGCGGCGGCCGTGCTGCCCTACATGATGTCTGCCGCGACCGATGCCAAGTATCTGGCTCCCCTGGGCGTGCCCACGTACGGATTTGCACCGATGAAGCTGCCACCGGGCATGAAGTTGATGGAAATGTTCCACGCCCATGACGAGCGCGCGCCCATCGAGGGCCTGGGGTGGGGCCTGCAGGTGCTCTACGACGTGGTGACTCGCTACTGCAGTTGAGAGCGTGCTAGAATCGGTCAAGATGCGCAAGTGGCTGCCCCTGCTTCTGGTCGCGACGCTGGCCTGCAGCTTTCTGCTGCCCACGCCGCCAACGCCCACCCCGGCCGCCTCGACAGCCTCTGTCGCAGTGCCGTCCTCCACGCCAGCGCCGGCGCTCACCCTCGCCGTGCAGCCCACCTTGGCGCTGGCGCCCACGGCAACGCCGGCCGCCACCCGGCCCGCGCCAACCCGGGCCGCGCCTTCCACGCTCACGGGCGAGTACCGCCTCACCGCCGAGAGCGTGCGTTTTCACCCCGACCCGCGCCTTTACTCAGGCGATGTCGTCAGCATTGAGGTGCTGGCCCATGATGCGCCCCACAACTGGGATGGCGCGCCAGTGAGGCTCTACCTCGACTCTCGCTCCGGCCCGCCCCTGGCGATCGCCAACTTCCGCCCATTTGGCTTGGGGGGGCGGCTTCAGGCGACGTTTACGTGGGTATGGGACACCACCGGCCGCGAGGGCGCGCAGACGCTGGTGGTGGTGGTGGCCCCGGCCTCGGCCGGCGAGGGCGACCCGCCGCCTGAGCAAGAGTTGGCCGTAACCGTCACCTTACTTCCGGCGGCCGAGCGCCTTGATCCTGAGCCGGCGGCCAGGTGGGCACAGGCCGAGAGCGCCTGCTGCATCTTTCACTACCTGACCGGCACTGCCGCGGCGCGTGACCTTGACCTGATCCGCGCCGAGGCCGATGCGGCCTTTGCCCACGTGGCCCAAGTGCTGGACGTTACCCAGCAGCAAAAGGTCGTCTTCAACCTGGTCAGCCGCCTGCTAGGTCACGGCGGTTTTGCCTCCAGCGAAATCGCGCTGAGCTATCTCGATCGTAACCCGGCCGTCACCGAGCTCTTCAGCATCTTTGCTCACGAAAGCACTCACATCCTCGACCGCCGCCTCTCGCAATCCAGGCCGACCATGATGACGGAGGGCCTGGCGGTGTACGTGGCGGGCGGCCACTTCAAGCTCGAGCCGCTCCCCGAGCGCGCCGCCGCGGCCGTGGCCCTCAATCAATACGTCCCGCTGGCAGTGCTGGCCAACCGCTTTTACCCCGCCCAGCACGAGATTGGCTATCTCCAGGCTGGCGCCTTTATCCAGTACCTGGTCGATCGCGACGGCTGGGACCGATTCCTGGAGATGTACGCCTCGTTCCAGCCGGCGCCGTCCGATGCGGCCATTCTGGATGCCGGGCTGCGCGCGCATTACGGCCTCACGCTCGCAGAGATGGAAACCGAATGGCTGGGCTATCTGGCTGGGCTGCGGCCTACCGCCGCCGAGATCGAGGATCTGCGCCTGACGGTTGCCTTTTTCGATACGCTGCGCCGCTATCAGTACCTTAAGGACCCCTCCGCCTATTTCCTGGCCGCCTGGCTGCCCGACGCCCGAAGCGCCCGGCAGCGCGGACTGGTGGCCGACTTCCTGCGCCACCCACGCGCCCCCGACAACATCGCGCTGGAAGTCATGCTGGTCGGGGCCGGCCGCGCGCTGTACGCCGCCGATTATGGCCGCGCGTCGGACCTGCTCGCCGCTGTCAACGCCGCCCTCGATACCGGCGATCTGCTGGCCGTGCCCCTGGCCGCCGACCACCTGCGCCTGGTCTCGGAGCTGTTGCTGGCTGGTTACGAAGCGCAGGCCATCTCCCTCAACGGCCGGTCGGCCGAAGTGGCTGCCATTCGCGAGTGGCCGCGGCTTGACCGCCTGACGCTGGTGCGCGCCGCCGGTGGCTGGGAGCTGCTGGCTGGCAGCCGCTCCTGGCCGCGCCCGCGCGGGCTCGGGACTGAGCGATGACGGCCAACACCTACAAGCTGGTCATCCTTTTCAGCCAACCGCCCGATCCGCCCGCGTTTGAGCGGCGCTGGTCGGAGCAGTTTGTCCCGCTGGCTGAGCGCCTGCCGGGCTTGAAGCGGGTCGTCGTCAGCCACACGCACGGCGGCCCGGCCGGGCCAGTCGAAATCTATCTGGTGCATGAACTGCACTTCGCCAGCCGGGCGGCGCTGGCGGCTGCCATGGCTTCGCCCGAGGGCGTGGCGGCCGGGCAGTGCCTGGTGCAGTTGGCGCCCAAGCTAGCCACGCTCTTGTTTGCCGAGCACATGGAGGATGTCCCGGCGCCGGGCCAGCAGCCGCTGGCCGCGGGCGTCGCGCCCAAGCGCTGATGGACGACCGCGACCTGGAAGCCTTCCTCCGCGCGCGGGGGGTGCAGGCTGAACTCCTGCGCCTGCCCGAGCCTACCCCCACCGTCGAGGCAGCCGCGCGGGTGCTGGGCGTCCCGGTCGAACGCATCGCGAAGTCCGTTTTGTTTCTGGTGGAGGGGCCGGACGGCGGCGAGACGCCGGCCGTCATCGTCGTGGCCAACGGCGCCCACCGGGTCGATTACCGGCGCGTCGCCGGCAGCCTGGGCATCTCGCGCCGCCGCCTCAAGCTGGCCGGCCCGGCGCAAGTGCTGGCCCTGACCGGCTATGCGGTCGGCGCCGTGCCGCCCCTGGGCTATCCGCGCCCGCTGCGCACCTTGATGGACGCGCGCGTTTTGGCGCAGCCCGAAGTGTATGCCGGCGGCGGCGCGCTCGACGCCCTGCTGCGCATTACGCCGGCCGAGCTCCTGCGCGTCACGCCGGCCGAGATCGTAGAGGTCGCCGGCCCACGGCCGGCCGCCGCGCAAGCCTAGCCCAGAAAGGTTGCCATGTCCGATCGCCTATATGCTGGCCAGCCGGCCGAGTCTTTCGGCTTCCAGCACATCCGCTATGAAAAAAGCGGCTATCGTGCCACGCTGACCTTCAACCGCCCGGAAGTTCACAACTGCGTTAACGGCCCCATGCTGCGCGAGATCAGCCTGGCGCTGCGCGACGCCGGCTACGACGACGCGATCGCCGTGCTGGTGCTAACCGGGGCCGGCGAACGCGCTTTCTGCACCGGCGCCGACCTGAAAGAACAGCAGGCCTTCCTGGCCCGCCCGCGCGACTACCACAAATGGATGGCCGATTTCATCGAGTGCCACGACCGCCTGCGCAACCTGGGCAAGCCCACCCTGGCCCGCCTCAACGGCATCGTGGTCGGCGGCGGCAATGAGTTCAATCTGTCCTGCGACCTGGCCATCGCCGCCGACGACATCTACATCCGCCAGATTGGCGCCAGCCACGGCAGCGTGGCCGCGGCCGGCGCCACTCAGTTTCTGCCCCTCATCGTCGGTGACCGGCGGGCGCGCGAGGTCTTGCTGCTCAACGAGGAGATCTCGGCGGCCAAGGCGCTGGAGTGGGGCCTGGTCAACCAAGTTGTGCCCCGCGCGCGGCTCGACGCGGCCGTGGACAGCATGGCCGAGAAGCTCTACCGCAAACTGCCCGAAGCCACGCGCTACACGAAACAGCAGTTGAACACCTGGCGCGATTTCATCTGGAGCATCACCATCGGCCACGCCCGTGACTGGTTGGCGATCCACAACCTGGCGCCCGAGACCCACGAAGGTGAACGCTCTTTCATCGAGAAACGGCGCCCCGACTACGACGCGCTGCGCCGCGCCTATGCCGCTGACCAGCACCCGGAGTACTTCTGGGGCCCGCCGTTGGCCGCCTGCCCCCACTGCGGTGCGCAGAACCTGCCTGAAGAGTTCACATTTTGCGGCCGGTGCGGAAAGGGCTTGTCCGAGGACTAGAGGCTCAGCGCGGCAGTGGCAGCGTGATCGCCGCGGCCGCGGGCCAAGGATGGTCACCGCGTGCCGCGGCGCCGCTGGCGGGCAAAGCTCCCGCCGCGCCCATTCGCGTATAATCTCGTCCATGACGCCCATCCACGATGTGGTCATCGTCGGCGCCGGCCCGGCCGGATCGAGCCTCGCTCACTTCCTGGCCCGCCAGGGGCGCGACGTGCTCTTGATCGATAAGAGCCCCTTTCCGCGCGACAAGACTTGCGGCGACGGGTTGACCCCGCGTGCCCTGGCCGTGCTGCGCACGCTGGGCTTGCTCGACCGGGTAGCCGCGGCCGGCTGCCGGATCAACGGCATCCACCTGTTCACGCCCGATGGCCTGCCGGTCTCCGCGCCGATCCCGTCGCGCGGCGATCTGCCGCGCTTCATCGTGGTGCTGCCGCGTTATCAGCTCGACGATCTGCTGCGCCGGCAGGCCCTGGCCGCGGGCGCGGCCTATCGCGACCGGGTAGAAGCCCTCGACGTGCTGCGCGACGGCGATCGCATTGTGGGGGTCCAGGCGCGCTCGGCCGCCGGGCCGCTGGAGCTGCGCGCGCGCCACACCGTGCTGGCCACGGGCGCCTCCGTGGCGCTGCAGGAGCGGGCCAAGCTGTTGGCCGGTCCACCGCTCTTTGGCCGCGCGGCGCGCGCCTATTACGAGGGTCTGGGCCAGGTCAGCGACTATATCGAGTTCCACCTCGAGTCGGTGCCGCTGCCCGGCTATGGCTGGGTCTTCCCCATCTCGGCCAGGGCCGCCAACGTGGGCGCGGGATACTTCGTCAGCCGCGGCCAGCCGCCGCTGCGCAACTCGCCACGCCAGGTGCTCGACACCTTTCTGGCCAATCCGCTCATGGCCCGGCGTGTGGCGCGGGCTACGATGAATGGGCCGGTCAAGGGTTACCCGCTGCGCTTTGACTTCCCGACGGCCCGCCTGGCGTTTCCGGGTCTGCTGCTGGTGGGCGAGGCGGCCGGTCTGGTCAACCCCCTGACAGGCGAAGGGATCGATTACGCGCTTGAGTCGGCCGAGGTGGCGGCCGAGGCGCTGGACGAGGCGCTGCAACGCGGCGCTGCGCCCGAGGCAGTGGCGGCCCGCTTCACCGCCGCCATGCGGGCGCGGTTCCAGCGCGCGTTCCTCACCATCTGCCGGGTGCGCGACTTCTACTTCCGTCCGTGGTTGCTCAATCGTGCCGGCCGGGCGGCCCGGCGGCACGCGGACTTCCGCACGACACTCGTCAACGTTTGCCTGGGCAACATCGATCCCGGCCAGGGCATTTCGCCGAAGATGCTGCTGCGAATTGCCGTGGGCTAGCCTTGACCGAGGCCGCGCAATTGCCCTCCCTCGCGCTTGGTGCTACAGTCCCGGCCGCGCACGTCGGCGTCGAGCCGGGAGGTCGCATGCAGTCCAAAATCGGCAATCGGCCGCTCGCGCCGCTGCTGCGCGCGCTGCTCTGGCTGACGGTGCCCATCCTGTTGGGCGCCGGCGGCGCGCTGTTCTTCTTCCCGGACTGGGCGCGGCCGCGCTGGCCGTGGGAGTTGGCGCCTTTCAACGCCGCCTTCCTGGGCGCGTTCTACCTGTCGGCTGGCGCGGGGGTCGCGGTGCTCGCCTTCGCCGGCGCCTGGTGGCCCGCGCGCGTTATCCTGCCGATGATATTCGTCTTCACGGCTACGCTGCTGCTGTTCTCGCTTCTCGAAGCGCGCCGTTTCATCTTCACCCGCTGGGCAACGTATGGCTGGTTTCTCATCTATCTTGGACTGCCCATCATCACCGGCCTGGCGCTGTGGCGCTGCCGAGATTGGCCCGCGCCGCAAGCCTATCCGACGCCGCCAGGCTGGCGCAACTGGCTCTTGGGCGTGATGGCCGTGATGGGCCTCTACGGTTTCGTCCTGTTCCTTTTCCCGACGGTGATCGGCGCATATTGGCCCTGGCCATTGGATGAATTTCACGGCCGCGCCTACAGCGTCATCTTTACCGTGGGCGCCATCGGCCTGTTGGGCCTGGCGCAGTTCTCGGCCCCTGGCGAACGAATGGCCCTGGGCCTGGCCACCAGCCTAATGGGCCTCTTTGCGATCTTTGGCGTCGTCATCGTCGACGCCTCGCGCCACGTGGTCGCCTGGGGCAACGCGGGGGTGTGGCTGTGGCTGGCCTTGTTTGCGATCCAGTTCGTGACGGGCTTAGGCCTCATCTGGTGGTCGTCGGCCGGGCGCGCCGGTTCTGAGGGCTAAGCGGGCCGGCAGGCAATGGCGGCGGGGTTGGCAGAGCGGCTGGCGCTGGTGACCGGGACCGGCCGAGGTATTGGGCAGGCGCTGGCGCTGGCGCTGGGCGCGGCCGGAGCGCGCGTGGTGGCCGTCGACGTCAACCCCGACGGCGCCGGGCGCACGGCCGCGGCGATCCAGCAGGCCGGCGGGCGCGCCCAGGCCGAGGCAGTCGATGTCTCCAACAAACTGGCGGCGCAGACGCTGCTCTACACGCTGCTGGAAAGGGGTGAACGCCTGGACCTGCTCGTCAACGCGGCGCACGTTGCGCCCGCCAGCCCGGCCCTCACGCTGGACGAATGGGAGTGGAACCGCACCCTGGAGGTCAACCTCAAGGGCGTCTTTCTCATGAGCCAGTCGGCGGCCCGCGCCATGCGCCAGACGGGCGGGGGGCTGATCCTCACCATCCAGCGCGCGGCCGGCCCGCCGCACGCCGCGGTGTGGGCCGCCCGCGCAGGCCTGCCTGGCCTGACCGAGGCACTGGCCGCCGAATGGGCCGCGAGCGGTGTGCGGGTCGAATTGCTGCCTGCCCTCGACACGGCGGCCGAAACCGCGGCGGCAGTGGCGCGGCGCGCCCGGGACTTCTTTGGCGCTCACGGAGCGCCGGGCGTATGATCGCGGCACCCGTGGTGCCGGCCTACCGATGGTGATCGAGGTCGTCCTCCACGACGGCCTGCGGCTGGCGGGCAGCCTGCTGGCGGCGGGCGCCTGGCCCGAGCGCGAGCAGGCCGCCCGGCCATACAAGCCGCACCGCGCGGCCCAGAGCGCGCGGCGCCGCCTGGGGGCCTGGCGCACTCACCCGGCCGTGCAGGCGGCGCAGGCCCTGGCCGGCGCTCCCAGCCCCGGCGGCGCCGAGGCGCTGTTCGCGGCCGCTTTAGCGGGCGCCTGGCCAGCGGAGTTGGCGGCCTGCGTGGACGATTTCGTGGCCGTGGCCCAGCCGGCCGCCGATTGGGCGCAAGCGGCGGCCGACTGGCAGGCCGCTGAAGCTGAATTGCGGGCGGTGCTGGCCCGCGCCGACCTGGCGCGGTTCCTGGCTGCTCTGCTGCCGGCCGCGCTGCCGCGTTTGGCGGTCTTTCCGAACCTGTTATACCCGGGCCGGCAGGCGTTGGCGGTGCGCGGCCGCGCGGGGGCCGTGTGGCTGTGCCAGCCTCCGCCGGCCGCCTGGGGCGCCTCGCCGCCCTGGCGCTACGACGAGCGGCCGGATGAGGTCCTGGGCGCCATGGCGGAGACCCTGGCGCGCACGTTGATCCAGCAGGCGCTGCCCGCGGAGCACACTGCGCTGAGCCCGTATGCGCCGGTGCTGGGCCTGGCGGCCGCCGTGCTGTTTCTGCGCCAAGCCGAAGGACCGGCCGCGGGCGATCAGCTTATGCTGATGGAGCAGCGCGCGCGCGGACTGCCGAGTTTGCCGGCCGTGGTCGCGGCGCTGGCCGGCCAGCCGCGGTTGGCCGCCAGCGAAGCCATGCTGCACGTCCTGTCGCGTCAATCTCGGCTCGAGTGAGGCTCGCTGGATCGCGCCGGCGGCGGCGCTGCCGAGGTGCTTCGCCAGTCAAGCCGCGCCGGGGAGGCGCTGGCCGCGCGCGGCACATTGGCCGGTTGCGCACACACACAAAGGCAGGTGCCGATGCTTGAGCCAGGGTCCATCCTCGCCGCGCTGCGCCAATCCGCCGACGACCTGGCGCGGGAAGTCGCGCGGCTTCCGGCCGAGGCCGCGTTGTGGCGGCCCGCCGAAGGCGAGTGGAGCCAGCACGAGACCCTGACCCACCTGTGGATTGCCGAACACTTCATTTTTCTACCGCGCCTGCAGGCCATGGCCGCCCGGGACAACCCGCCGCTGCCCGTCGTCGACGAGGCGGCGCTGCAGCGCGGCGAGTGGGACCCCGGCCGGCCGCGTGACGACCTGCTGGCCAGCTTCCTGGCCGACCGCCGGGCCGAACTGGCGCTGTTGCCGGCGCACTCGTGGGACCGGCCCGGCCTGCACGCGGCCCTGGGGCCGATCTCGATGGGCTGGGTGGCGCAGTATGCCTTGGGCCACACCTGGGAACACCTCAGCCAGATGCTGAAGGTGCGCCTCTACTACGCCGCGCGCGGGCCGGGCCGCGCTGCTTGAGGTCACTGCCATGGCCACCACCGCCGGCCAGCCGCTCTACCCGCTTGCGCTGGATCAACTGCTGGAGTATCGCGCCCGGCTGCTGCAGCGGCTGGAGAGCCAACCGGGCGAGTTCGCGGCGGTGATGGCCGCGATCCCGGCCGAGCAGCGGCGCCAGCGCCGGGACGCCCAAGGCCGCACGCCGCACCTGATCGCCGCGCACGTGCGCGACCTGGAAGCGCGTGCCTTCCTGCCGCGCGTCCAGCGCATCCTGGCTGAAGACCGGCCGGTGCTGACGCCCTTTTCTCATCACGATTGGTCGGCGGCCGACTATGACCCCGGCGAGTCCATGGACGCGATCCTGGCCGAGTGGTCGCGGGCGCGCGGCGAGCTGCTGGCGCTGGCGCGGCCGCTGGATTCGGCCGGCTGGTCGCGGGCCGGCTTTCACCCGCCCTCGGGCAACCGCACACTGCAGTGGTGGGCAGAGCGGGCGTACGCCCATGCCAGCGAGCACCTGAGCGCGCTGCGCGCCGCCGCCTGACCCTGCGTGACTTCCAGAAGGAGATCTGATGCCGGATTACCAACACATCCTCAGCGAGACCCACGGCCGCGTGGGGCTGGTGCGCTTCAATCGTCCCAAGGCGCTGAACGCCCTCAACAGCGTGCTCATGGAAGAGATGTTCATGGCGCTGGAGGCTTTCGACCGCGACGCGGAGATCGGGTGCCTGGTGGTCACCGGCAGCGAGCGCGCGTTCGCGGCGGGGGCCGACATCACCGAGATGGCCGAGGCGTCGGCCGTGGACATGCTGCTGCGCGACAACGGCGCGCGCTGGGACCGCCTGCGGCGCCTCAAGAAACCCCTCATCGCGGCCGTCTCGGGCTTCTGCCTGGGCGGCGGCTGCGAACTGGCGATGGGCTGCGATATGATCGTGGCCTCGGAGAGCGCGCGCTTCGGCCAGCCCGAGATCAACCTGGGCGTGATCCCCGGCGCCGGCGGCACGCAGCGCCTGACGCGCGCCGTGGGCAAGCCCCTGGCCATGGAGATGATCCTCAACGCGCGCTTCCTCACCGCCGAGGAGGCCGCGCGCTTTGGCCTGGTCAACCGGGTCGCGCCGGTGGAGACCTATCTGGAGGAAGCGCTGGCCCTGGCGCAGGCCATCGCCGCGCGCGCCCCGCTGGCCGTGCGCCTGGCCAAGGAGGCGGTCAACAACGCCTTTGAGACCTACCTGGCCGATGGGCTGGCCGACGAGCGCCGCGCCTTCTATTTTCTGTTCAGCACGGAAGACCAAAAGGAAGGCATGCGGGCGTTCGTCGAGAAACGGCCGGCCCGCTGGACGGGCAGCTAACTGCCGGCCAAGGCCATGCAGCCCGTCAGCTTTCGCGACATCCAGAAGGGCCTGCGCGAGATTGGCCTGACGCCCGGCAGCCAGGTGATCTTGGCCGCGTCGCTGCCCGCTTTTGGGCCGGTGCGCGGCGGCGCCGAGGCGGTGGCCGGGGCCGTCACCTCGCTCTGCCGGCTGGTGCTCTCGCCCGCCTTCACGCCGCTCTGCCGCGTGTGGCCCCTGGTTGGCCCGCCCAACAACGGCGCTCTCTACCACGGCCACGACGACGAGAATGCCAGCGCCGAGATCTTCCGGCCCGACTTGCCGGTTGATGTTGACCTGGGGCCGGTGGCCGAGGCCATGCGCCACGCGCGCGGCGCTCAGCGCTCACGGCACCCGCTCTACTCGTTCGTGGCCGTGGGGCCGGAGGCCGAGCATACGCTCCTGGCCCAATCGCTGGCCGAGCCGCTCGGGCCGATCGCGCGCCTGGCCGAAGTCGAAGCCGGCGCGGACCTGCTGCTGCTGGGCGCCGATCACGCCTCGAATGTGGCGCTGCACTTCGCCGAGGCCCGCGCCGGCCGCAAGCAGTTCGTGCGCTGGGCGCTGGCGCCCGGCGGGGTGGTGGAGTGCCCGGCCTGCCCTGGCTGTCCGGATGGCTTCCCCGCCATCGCGCCCTACCTGCGGGGGGTGTCGCGCGTGGCGCGGATCGGCCTGGCGCGAGCGGAGCGGATTCCGCTGCGCTCACTGCTGCAGGTGGCGGTGGACCGCATGCGGCGCGACCCGGCCGCTTTGCTCTGCCGTCGGCCGGGCTGCGAGCGCTGCGCGGCGGTGCGCGCGGTGCTGGCGCCGGCGGCCTAGCCCGCCCGGCTGGAAAGCCGGAGGGTGTGCGCCCGGCCGTCGTCGGGCACGCTGACCACGAAGGTGTCGCCCTCGCGCCGGCCGCGCGCCGGCTTGCCGTCCACTTGCGCCCGCAGGCCGGCCAGCGCGTGGAACACAAACGTCCAGTGGGTGCGGCCGTCGCGGTAGGGGCCTTCGCCGGCGCTCCAGCGCAGCGTGCCGCTGGCGCCCTCGGCGCGCCAGTTGAAGCGCGTCAGCCGGTGCTCGCCGCGGGTGTAGGCGCGCGTGACGCCGTCGTCCTCGTAGTAAGCTGTCTCGCCCCGGCCGGGCCACAGGTGCAACCGCAATTGCTCGCGCTGGATAGCGCCGGTATGGGCCGCGGCCGGCCACATCGGCACGATCGCGCCCGCCCGCGCGTACAGCGGCAGATCGTCGAGCGGGGCGTCGGCCAGCACGTGGCCCGGACCTTCCAGGCGGGCGTCGCTGCCCCAGCGGTACCACACCCCCTCCGGCAGGTAGACCGCCCGCGCCGACTGCCCCGGCTGCGTCACCGGCGCCACCAGCAGCTCGCGGCCATAGAGGAACTGGTCGCTCAGGTTGAACGTCTGCGGGTCGCGTGGGTAGTGCCAGGCCAGCGGCCGCATCAGGGGCGCGCCGGTCTGCGCCGCCTCGTAGAACAGGTTGTAGGTGTAGGGCAGCAGCTCGTAGCGCAGCCGCAGCCAGCGCCGGGCGATGGCCTCCACCTCCGGGCCGAAGGCCCACGGCTCGTGCGGGTTGGCGCCGGTCATGGCGTGGTTGCGGCAGAAGGGGTAGAACGCGCCCGCCTGGAACCAGCGCGCCAGCAGCTCGGCGTGCGTGTCGCCGCCGAAGCCGCCGATGTCGACGCCCACGAACGGCATCCCCGACAGGCCCAGGTTCATCAGCATGGGCAGGCTGCCGGCCAGGTGTTCCCAGTGCGGGTGGTTGTCGCCGCCCCACAGGGCGCTGACGGCCTGCGCCCCGCTAAAGGCCGCGCGCGTCAGCACGAACGGCCGCGCTTGCGGGTCGCGGGCCAGCAGGGCGTCGTAGGTGGCGCGGGCCATGTGCAGCGCGTAGGTGTTGCGCGCCGCCGGGTGGGGCAAGCGGCCGCCGGCGTGCAAAACTTCCGCGATCGGCCCGCTGAGGTCGGTGCTGGCCGGCTCGTTCATGTCGTTCCAGATGCCGGCCACGCCAGTGCTGGCCTGCCAATGCTGCACGTGCTCGCCCCACCAGGCGCGCGTCTCGGCCTGGTGGAAGTCGGGGAAGGCGCTGCGCCCTGGCCAGACGCTGCCGTTGTACTCGCGGCCGTCGAGGTGCTGGATGAAGTGGCCGCCGGCCTGGCCCTGCTGGTAGACCTCGTAGTCGGGATCGACCTTGACGCCCGGATCGATGATGGTGACGCTCTGCAGGCCCTGCTGCTTCAACTCCGCAATGAGATGGGCCGGCCGGGGGAAGCGCCGCGTGTCCCAGGTGAAGACCCGGTAGCCGTCCATGTAGTCGATGTCGAACCAGAGCGCGTCGGCCGGGATCTGGCGCGCGCGCAGCTCGGCGGCGATGGCGCGGAACTCGGCTTCGCTGCGGTAGCCCCAGCGGCATTGGTGATAGCCCAGCGCCCACAGCGGGGGCAGGGGCACGCGGCCGGTCAGGTGCGTGTACTGCCGGACCACCTCCGGCAGGCTGGGCCCGGCCAGAAGGTAGACGTTGAGCGTGGCGGCCGGCGCCGCGAACTCATAGGCCTCGCCGCTGAAGTCAAAGGTGGTGAACTCGGCGTTGTCGACGAAGACGCCATAGCTGCCGGCGGCGCTGTGGACGACGAAGACTGGGAAGCTGGCATAGAGCGGGTCGGTGGCCGCCCCAATGCCCTCGGGGATCTCCAGCAGGACGTCGGTGGTGCGCATGCGGTAGCGCCGGTGGCGCTTGTCGAGCCAGCCGGTCTTCTCGCCCAGCCCATAGACGGCAGAGCCGGGCGGCAGTGCCGCCCGCGCGGTCAGGAACTCGCCGCGCTGGCCGATCTCCAGGCCCTCCACGAAGGGCGTGCCGCCGGGCCACAGGCCAGTCAGCCGGAGCGGCTCGAACTCCAGGGCGAGCGCCAGCCCCGGCATTTCCAGATGCGCGCCCGTCGCGCCCGGCTCCAGCCGGTAGTCGCTCAAGCGCGGCTGGGCGGGCACGACCGGCGACTGGTAGGCCGGCAGGCGCCGGCGCCGCCCGGCGCGCAGGCGCAGGATGCCGGGCGCCACCGGCAGCAGCTCGATCGGGCCGCGGCCGGTCTGGAGCACGACCCGGCTCTGGTCGTCAGTCAGGGTCTGGAAGGGCCGGAATGGGCGATAGGTAGGAGGCATCAGCGGTTGGAGGTTGAGCCCTGGGCGAGGGCAGCGAGGCTGAAGATGACCGGCGCAGCACGAGGCGGCCGGCGCTGTCAGCGCCTGGCGGCAGCGTTAATGCGAGGCGCCTTCGGCCGCTTGCGGGTGATGAG
Source organism: Anaerolineales bacterium (assembly GCA_020845955.1). Lineage (GTDB taxonomy): Bacteria > Chloroflexota > Anaerolineae > Anaerolineales > UBA6663 > JADLEU01. The sequence continues at coordinate 121 of JADLEU010000128.1, read as the reverse complement.
GCGCGGCATGATACGCCCGAGCCGCGCGGGGCGCAAACCGGCTGGGTAGAGCCGTGTGTGGGGGTGTGGGTGGTTGAGTGGCAGGCACAGGCGCCGTGCCGGCAGCGCCACGGCAGTAAAG
>JADLEU010000127.1 GCA_020845955.1 Anaerolineales bacterium | reverse complement strand
GATGGGACTCCTGGCCGGCATTGTCGGACCGGCGCTGCTGGTCGTGATGGCCTTTACCCTGATCCTGATCCCGGTGACCGTCATCGGGCTGATCGCGGCCGCGCTGGCGATCGGCTACGGCTGGATCGGCATGGGCTCAGCCCTTGGCGCCTGGCTCGCCGTCCGGCGCGGGTGGCGCCTGAGCCAGGCCCAGGCGGCCGCGCTCGGCACCTTCACCCTGCTGCTGCTCATGAACACGCTCTCGCTCCTGCCGCTGATCGGCGACTGGATCGCCCTGGCCGCCGCCATCGTCGCGCTGGGCGCCGTGCTGCTGACGCGCTTCGGTCTGCGAGAATTCGTCCCCGCGATGGAGACCGCTGAGGCTTAGGCCGCCCGACCCCACCCTCGCGCGCACAAGGAGATGCGATGAAATCCGTTCTGGTTGCGCTCGCCGCCCTGGTGGCGGTGGTGTTTCTGGGCTGGCTGGGACTGAAGATAAAGCCGGCGCCGTTTGCGCCCTATGCCCAGCCGGCCGGCCCGATAACGCGTGTGCCACTGCCGCCCGGGCTGCCCGCGCCGGTGGAACGCTACTATCGCCGGCTGTATGGTGACCAGGTGCCGCTGATCACCTCGGCGGTCATCAGCGGGCGGGCGGCCATGCGGCCGGCCGGGCCGGTGGATCTGCCGATACGCTTTCGGTTTACCCATCAGGCTGGGCAGAATTACCGCCACTACTTCGAGGCGACCTTTTTCGGCCTGCCGTTTCTGCGTGTCAACGAGCACTTCCTGGATGGACACGGACGGCTGGAATTCCCCGCCTTCATGGGCGGGATCACCGAAGGCCCCAACGTGGACCAGGGCGCCAACCTGGCGCTGTGGGCCGAGGCGACCTGGTTTCCGGCCCTTTGGGTGACCGACGAGCGCGTGCGCTGGGAGCCGCTAGACGACCAGACCGCGCTGCTGGTAGCGCCTTTCCACGATCAGCCCGAACACTTCGTGGTGCGGTTCGATCTGGACACCAGTCTCATGACGCTGATGGAGTCTATGCGCTTTCGCGGCCCAACCGACACCAAGAAGATCCTGTGGCTCAACGAGCCGGTGGCCTGGGACGAGGTGGAGGGCCAGCTCACGGGCGTCACGAGCGCGATCACCTGGCACGATCAGCACCAGCCCTGGGCCACGCTGACCGTGGAGAACGTCGTCTTGAACTCAGACGTCACGCAGTTCGTGCGCCAGAGCGGACCCTGAACGCGCCGTTAGCGGGCCCGAGCAGCCCGGCCAGGGCACAGGCGTAAACGAGCGAACTGGCCAGCAGTTCCAGCCCGTGGAACAGGCGCAGCGGCCACGGAAACCAGTATGCGGTGATGACGGGCATAAAGGCCGCCAGGACAAACAGCGCGGGGCCCAGGGTCACGGCCAGACGGCGCTGCGATGCGCGCCAAGCCGCGACAGTCGGCAGGCAGGCCAGCAAGAACAATAGGCCGCGCGCCAGTTGCAGGGGCAGGATTTGGGCCCAGGGGGCGCCGCCAGCTCGAACTGCCCGCCGGCATAGTAGCCCACGATGAAGGGCTGCACCAGCCAGCCACAGGCCACATAGATCACCGGGAAGGCGGCCCAGGCAGCCGCCAGCCGCACCCCCCAGGCCTGGGCCGGCCGCGACACCCACCAGCGGCCGGCGCGACGCCACCCGGCTTCGGCCTGCGCGGCAGGCGGGAACAGCCACGCGGCCGCGCCAGCCAGCGCCACGCAGGGCAGCAGATAGCTGGCCGCCGTGAACGCCAGGCTGCCCGGCGACGCCGTGGCGCCGGTGCTCATGAAGATCGAGGCCTCCAGCACCGTGCTGAGCGCGCTCACGCTCCAGGCCAGCGCGCTGAGCGCCAGCCATCGAAACGCGAAGCCGGCCGGCAGCCAGCGCGAGAGCGCGCCCAGCGCCAGGGCCATCAGCACGCTGCCCAGCAGGTGCCACAGCAAGATCGTGTTGGCGTCGGCGCCGGCCGGCAGCGCGGGCGGTTCGATGCCCAAAGCAGGCAACACGCTGCCGCTCGCGATCAGGCCGAGCATGAAGCCGAACGCGCACAGCGGCAGCTTCCACAGATAGCTGAGCAAGTCCTTCATTGCTTTCTCCGATATTCACATTGTTTGCGCCGGCCGGGACCGAACGCCGGACCGCGGCTTCACGGTCAGGGTGAACTACCCGCCCCTGCTGCGCCACCGGCACGCGTCGAGCTCCCGGCCTATTCGGCTGGCCAGGGTCGAATTCGGCGCACTGACTGGCCAATCCTTTGGCATTGGTGATCTATAGTCAGCGTCGGACATGCCGATGACAGGCAGCAGCGAGGAAAACACGATGCAACCCATAGGGAAGGCCATCCGGTTGGCGATAATCGCCGGGATCTTCACCACGGCTTGTGGCCCAATCCTGCCAGGACTGCAAACGGGACAACCAAGCCTGGCCCTGGCGGTGAAGCTAAGCATGGCGGCCGAGGGCCAGGCCAGCGTGCAGATCGGAGTCCGCAACGAAGGCAGCGCCGACTTCGCCGGCAGCGACACCTTCGGCGGCCTCCTGGAAGTGCGCGAGGTGACCGGCGAGCTGCGCCTGGCCGCCACCACCAGCGCGATCGGGCCGGTGCCGGCCGGCGAAGCCGTCTACCCGGCCGTGTGGACGGGGCAGTTCGACCCAGGGGATTACCGGCTGACCTGGCAAGCACGTGGGACCGAAACCGCGGCCGTTGACTTCTCGATCGTTGACCAGAATGGCATCTTACTCATGGAGGCGCCAGCCGGCTGCCTTGATCCGATGACGGACTTCACGCGCGCCGCGCCATAGGCGGTCCACCAGCTGGACTTGGCGCAAGGCGGCCATCCCGCTGGCGCCGCAAATGACGCCCGGCGCCGGCCGGCGTACGCACCCACACCTGAGGCAGACATGCCCGAGTTCTTCCTGCGCTTCTTTCAAGTCACCTGCCAACCCGAGGCCTTCTTCGCGCGTATCCGAGATGACCGCCATTGGAGCGGAGCGGTGCTGCACCTGGTAGCCCTCGCGGCTTGGCTTTCAGCCGGATCCGTCCTCGCCTGGGGGAGCGGAATTGCCGGCGATACCCCAATCAATTCCAGTCTTGGCGCCCAGATGGATGTCTATCCCTATTGGCGTGACACGCTCCTGCCGCGCTTCGGGTCCTGGTCATACATCCTCGCGGCGAGCCTTATCATGCTGGACATCGTGATCATCACCGCCATTTGGACGCCGATCATCTTCCTGGTCTTTCGCTTCCTGGGCGGCGCCCATGAGTCGGGCGGACTGCGCAAGGCATTCCAGGGATTTGTCTACGGGCTGACGCCCTGCGCGTTTGGCGGCTTTGTGCCGGGCCTGGCGCTGTTTGTGGGCTTCTATGCGGCGCTGCTGCAACTCCACCGGGGACCGGCGATCACCCTGCGGAACCAAAGCGTGGCGCCGTATCTGTTTCTGAGCGCATTCATGGCCTACGCCATTGCGCGCTATTGGCAGCACACGCTGCTCCCCTAAGCTCTGGCTGGAAGGTGAACACACGGAGGACAAGCGATGAAGCGACTGCCACTGCAAGCTCAGAACCGGCAGAAGGTCGCAGCCAATAGGGCGTTCGGAGTTGAGCACGATGCAGAACCAGGCGTCGCGCGAAGGCGACGGCCGTTTCTACTATAGCGGCTGGGCGCAGGCGGTGATCCCGGATCGGCTGCTGCCTGGCTGGCCGACGCGGGCGTTCGACCAGGACGTATGGCTGGAAGACCTGCTGCGCGAGGCGGTTGGGCAGTGACTTTGCCCCGACTGCTCGCGCGCGCCAGCCCAACAGGACAGGAGGCCCACCATGCTACCTTGGAATTCCTTGCGTTGGATTGCATTCGCCGGCCTGACGGCCGTGCTGGCCGCCTGCAGCCTGGGCGGACCAGGCTCGGGCAATGCTGCTCCGGCTGGATTGCCCGACCGGCCGGCCGAGCAAGTCGTGGCCGACTTCTATGACTGGTACATGAGCTACCCCGGCAACCCCATTCGAGAACAGGCCTATCAGTCGAGTGAGTACCTGGCGCCAGCGATGATCCGGGAGCTGGATGAGTTGGTGGCTGAAGGGGATTGGCGCCTGGATCCGGTGCTCTGCGCACAGGATATTCCGAACACCATCGAGGCGCTGCCGGCTGTAGCGGACAACGACACGGCCACGGTCGTGGTGGAGACCAGCTTTGGCACTTCGCTGACCGTGACGCTGGTCGTCGTGGACCAAACCTGGCGCATCAGCGACATCCGCTGCGGCGGTTGAGCCAGGAGAGAGAAGGCGGGCGGCCAACCGCCGCCCCATTCGCGGGGTATCGTCGTGGGCCTGCTGGAGTTGGCGTTCCAGGTGGCGGAGAACTTGGGCCGGCGGAAGGGCCGCGTGGCGCTGACGTCGCTCGGCGTCGTCATTGGCACGGGCGCTATCGTGATCTTGGTCTCGCTGGGGGAAGGTCTGCACCGCAACGCGCTCGCCCAGATGGGCTCCTTGCGTGACCTGACGACCATCCTGGTCTTTCCGAAACCTGAGCCAAGCAACGAGGCGTTGTTGGGCGGAACAGCGCATCGCTCGGCCCAGCAGCGCTGGCTGGATGAACGGGCCGTGGAAGAGTTGGCCCTCATCCCCGGCGTGACCGGCGTCTTTCCTTATGAGTACCTGGCCGCCAACGCCCGATTGACGCACAATCGGCTTGATTGCGATGCGGGCATGCTCCTGGGCGTGGCGCCCGGCCATCTGACCGCGCTGGGCTATACCATCGAGGCAGGCACGGCCGAGCTGCAGCGCGGCACGGCCGTGTTGGGGAGCGAGGTTGTGAAGAACTTCGTCAATTCGCAACAGCGGCCCGGCCAGGGGGCGCCGCTCACGCTCGACCTGATCGGCAAGACCATTCAGCTCACCGTGATGCGCCTGGGCGCCGACGGCGCCGAGGGCCGGCGCACGATCACGGTCCGCGTCATCGGGACTGCCAGCGATGAGAACGGCGAAGCCAACTTCAGCATCTACATGCCGGTGACCGACGTCGTGACCCTGAACCAGTGGGTGCTGGGCCAGCGCGGCAACGCCGACGGCTTTGGGCGCGTGACGGTCAAGGTGGCGGAGGTAGACGATGTGCTGGCCGTGGCCGAGGTCATTGGCAAGCGCGGTTTTCGGGCCGACACCGCCCAGCAGGCCGTGCAGGGCATCAGCGGCTATTTTCAGCAGCTTCGCCTGATGCTGGGTTTGCTAGGCGGCATCACGCTGCTGGTGGCCGCCTTGAGCATTGCCAACACGATGACCACCGCCATCCTGGAGCGCACGCGCGAAATTGGGCTAATGAAAGCGATTGGGGCCACGAACCGCGATGTGCTGATGGTGTTTCTCGGCGAGTCCGCCGGCATTGGCTTCGTGGGCGGGCTTGGGGGCGTGGCCGGGGGTTGGCTGTTCGGACAGCTCGCGAACGTCTTTATGCTGGTCGAAGCGGCCCAGCAAGCTGCGCAAGGCACCAGCAGGCTGCCGCCGGCGGCCGCCGTGTACATGCCGCCCTGGCTGGCCGTATTTGCGCTCGTTTTTGCTACTCTGGTTGGTCTCGTCTCGGGGATCTACCCCGCTTTGCGCGCGGCCAACCTCGTGCCGATCATTGCGCTTAAGGCGGAATAGCGCGCCGGT
>JADLEU010000126.1 GCA_020845955.1 Anaerolineales bacterium | reverse complement strand
TCGGCAGGCCGGCATCGACGAACACGTAGCCGGCCACGGCCTGGCCCAGGGCCCGGCGGATGGCCGGCAGCAGCGCGCCCGCGCCGCTGTGCGCCGCCAGTACCAAGGGCGCCTCCGCTGCCGGCCCCGCCAACTGCTCGGCGGCCGAGCGCGCGTGCTGCTCCCAATAGGGCCCGCCGCCGGGCGCATCGCGCAGGTCGGGCACGTAGGCGGCGTGCCCATGGCGCCGCAGCGCCGCGGCTGCGGGCTGCCACGTCAGAGGGCTCGCCAGCGGGCTGTGGATCAAGGCAAAGTGGGCCATCGGCTGATTCTTGGGCGACATTCTACCTGAGCCTGGGCACCCGGTCCCAAACCCACTATACTGGATGGAGCCTGCGGGCACTGTCGCGGCCGGCTCCCAAAGCGGCCTGGCAGCGAACGGCCACAACCAGAGGCAAGGAACCTGTGAAGATCGGCATCGTGGGCAGCGGCCTGGTGGGCGCCACCGCCGCCTATGCCCTCATCATGCGCGGCCTGGGCCGCGAGATCGTCCTGATCGACAAGAACACCGAGCGCGCCGAGGCGGAGGCCGACGATCTGCTCCACGCCGTGCCTTTCGCCCATCCGCTCACCGTGCGGGCCGGCAGCTACGCCGACCTGGCCGGCAGCCGCCTGGTGATCATCGCCGCCGGCGCCAACCAGAAACCCGGCGAGACGCGCCTGCAACTCCTCACCCGCAACGCCGCCATCTTCCGCGAAGTGGTGGACAACATCCTGCGCCACGCGCCGGACACCGTGCTGGTCGTCGCCACGAACCCGGTCGACGTGATGACGCACCTCACCGCCCGCTACGCCGCCGCCTACGAGGTGCCCCCCAGCCGGGTCTTCGGCTCAGGCACCACGCTCGACACGGCCCGCTTCCGCGCGCTGCTGGGCCGCCACCTGGGCGTCGACCCGCAGCACGTCCACGCCCACGTGCTCGGCGAGCACGGCGATTCGGAAGTGCTCACCTGGTCGTCCGCCACCGTGGGCGGCGTGCCACTGGTGGCCTTCTGCCAGCAGCGCGACCTGGCGTTGACCGACGCCCTGCGCCAGGACATCGACGCGCGCGTGCGCCGCGCCGCCTATCACATCATCAGCGGCAAGGGCGCCACTTACTACGGCATCGGCAGCGCGCTGGCCCGCATTGCCGGCGTGGTGCTCCAGGACCAGCGCGCCCTGCTCACCGTCTGCACCCCGCGGCCCGAGATCGCCGGCGTGCCGAACGTCACCGTTTCGCTGCCGCACCTGGTAGGCGGCCGCGGGATCATCGACACCTTCCCGCCGCAGCTCAACGGCGACGAGGCCGAAGCCCTGCGGCGCAGCGCCCAGGTCGTCGCCGAGGCCATCGGCGGCCTGCGCACCGAAGGGCTGATCTAAAGCGCCCATATCCGATTACGCACATCCACCCTTCCTCACTTCCCCGCCTCCGCCCGGCAGCCACTCGGGCGCTGCCTCGCGCAGCCCCTGCCAGAAGTGCAGGTGATAAGCCCATTGGTAAGCCGGGCGGCGCAGCCTCAACGGCAGCGGGGAGCGGTCCACCTGCTCCAGCCAGGCGCGCGCCCGCGCCAGCACCGCGGCATGCCGCGCCTCGCTCGCGATCACCCAGCCCAGCAGCCCGCGCGCGGCCCGCGAATAACGCCGCCAGCGGGCATGTAGCAGCCCGCCCGCCAGCGCCGGGTGGCGCCGCACCAGCACCCCGGCCGAGGCGCCCTCGCCCAGCGCGTCGCGCAGGCCGCCCGCCAGCCCGCGCCGGTAAAGGTGCACCGCCGCGGCCCGCGGCTGGTAGACAAAGCCAGCCCCCAGCCCCGCCAGCCGGTAGCCCAACTCCACGTCCTCGTGCCGCGCAAACCCCTCGTCGAAACCGCCGCTGCGCGCCAGCAGCGCCCGCGGCAGCGAGAGGCTCCCCGACAGGCAGTCCCAGAACGTGGGCGCGTAGCCGGGCCGGCCCATTTTAAGGAAGTGTTCTTCGTAGCGCGCGGTCAGGTAGCGTTCCCACGGTGTTCGCAACGCCGGCGCGGCCAGGTCGATCCGCCCCAGCCCCACCCGCTCATCGCCCCGCCCAGCGTGCACCGCCAGGTGCGCGGCCGCGCACCCAGGCGCGGGCACGATGTCGTCGTCCAGGAACAGCACGATCGGCCCGCGCACCGCCGCGGCCCCGCGATTGCGCGCCGCGCCCGGCCCGCCCGGCGGGCCAGTGAGCACGCGCGCGCCCGGAACGCCGGCCAGGTCGACCCGCGGCGCGCGCTGGCCGTCGACCGAGACCACCACCTCAAAGCCTGCCAGCGTTTGGCGCGCCAGCGCCGCCAGCACCCGGTCCAAGCTCTCACGCTGACCGCGCGTCGGAATGACGACGCTCAGCGCGGGACCGCCGGGGGGCGGGCTGGCGCTCATGACGACCGCATCCTCATTGGACGATCGGCGCACCGAGCAGGCAGCCGACTGGCTACCAGCGCAATTGCCATTCCCGGCGCCTGGCCGCAAACGTCACTCCGGCGGCCCAGGCCAGCTCCGGCAGCCGGACCAGCAGCATCCACGTCAGCAGGCGTGGGCGCAGGGCCGGGGGCGCGTGCCGCCAGTAACAGCGCAGCCAGTTGCGGCCGCGCAGCCACATCTGCTCGCCAAAGCGCTGGCGCGCCGCGCCCGAGCCGCGGTGGTCCACCACCGCCCGCAGCGCCGTCACCGTCTGCCACCCGGCCGCGCGCGCCCGCAGGCACAGATCGGCGTCTTCGTAGTAGGCAATGAAGCTGGGATCGAACAGACCCACCTGGCGCAGCATCGCCGCCCGCGCCAAGAGGGCGCAGCCCCAGACGTAGTCCATCGCCAGCCGGTCGAGCGCCGGGTCGGCCGGGGGTGGCGGCTCGACGACCGCGCCCGTGGCGAAGTCGCAGCGCGCGCCCACCACCACACGCGGCGGTCGGCCGGGCCGCGCCGGGTGCACCAGGCGCGCGCCTACCAGCCCAATGCCGTCGTCACTGGCGGCCACGCGCAGCATCTCGCCCAGCGCGCCAGGCGCGGGCCGAGTATCGGGGTTGAGCACCCAGGCGAAGTCCGCGTCCAGCGCCAGCGCCAGCGCCAAGCCCACGTTCGCGCCGCGCGCAAAGTGAAGGTTGCGCGGCTGCGCCAGCACCACCGCTTCGGGGCAGGCCGCGCGCACCGCTCCGGCCGTGCCGTCGCTGGACGCGTTGTCCACCACGATCACGGCCCTCGGCCGCACCCCGCTCTCTGCCAGGGCCGCCAGGCACCCGAGCGCGTCGGTGCAGCTGTTCCAGGAAACGATGACGGCGACGACGGACGGAACTCCCATCAGACGGCTATGAGGGAGACGAAGGGTCTAGGGGGCGTTCGTGGCTTTGCGCTCTTCCACCATCGCAACCAGCGCCGTCTCCAGCCTGCCCGCCGCGGCCTCCCAATCAAAGGTCCCGGCCGCAAAGCGCCGGGCGGCCGCGGCCATCCGCTGCCAGAGCGCATCGTCAGCCAGCAGGCGCACGAGGGCCGCGGCGAAGTCGGCCGGACGGTCAGCCGTGATCAGGGCCTCGGGCGGGGCGCCCACGCCGGCGTTGGCCGCCCGGGTCGCCACCACTGGCCGGCCGGCGGCCAGCCCATCGATGACCTTGTTCAGCGCACCAGCCGCGCCGAACAGCGGCGCCGCCACCACCCGCGCCCTCGCGTACTCGGCAGCCAGGTCGGCCGCCCAACCCACGACGGTCACGCCCGGGTGCCGGCCCAACGCCTGGATCGCGGCCGGAGGATGCACGCCCACCAGCCGCAACTCGGCGACGGGATGCGCCGCCCGAACCCGCGGCCACACCGCTTCGGCCAGCCAGCGCGCGGCCTGTTGGTTTCGCAGCCGGTCGAGCGCGCCCACAAACAACACCTGGCCCGGCCGGCTGGCGCCGGGCGCAATCCGCAGGAAGCCGGCGGTGTGCGCCACCGGAGGCAGCACCAGCCCGCGCACCCGGGGCACGGCCTGGCGCAGCGCGGCCAAGTCATGGGCCGAGCGCGCCAGCACCAGGTCCGCCGATCGCACATAGCCCAGCTCGGCCTGCCGGCGGCGCAGCACCGTGGGCCAGCGCCACGGCCGGCCGGCAGCCGCGGCGGCCTCCGCACGCCAGCGCACGTCCACCTCGTCCAATACCCGGACCGCGCCGGGCGGCGCCGAGCGCAAATGGCGCCCCATCTCGGTCCAGGCGCAATATAACACCTCGGCCGGCCCGGCCGCGGCCCAGGCGCGAATGGCAGCCAGCACCTGCGCCTCGGCCCGCCGCCCCAGCCCAGCCCACTGCCCAGAGCGCAGCGCGGCCAGGGTGTTGGCCGCTTTCTGCCGCGGCGTCACCGCCGGCCGCACCAGGCAGACCTCGGGCACGAGGGTCCGCAGCGCATCGGCGTGAACGGCCGTCGCCTCGTCCACGAAGCTCGCCAACCGCAGCGTGTGCCGGGGAGCCAGAAAGCGCAGCAGCGCCAGCAGGTCCTGCCCGCCGCCGTGCGGCACACCAGGATAGGGGAGATACGGCGTGAGGCAGAGTAGGTTCAACTATTGCTCGGCCAGGAAAGTTCCCAGTCCGGACGTGGTGTCGAGGATCAGGCCGGCGCCCGTGCGCTCCAACTCGGCCCGCGTCCCGAAGCCGCACAGCACGCCGATGGTCTGGGCGCCGGCGCGGGCGCCGGCCAGCATGTCCACGGTCGTGTCGCCCACCAGCACGCACTGCTCGACCGGCACCCCCAGCTTGCGTGCCGCCCACAGCACCGGATCGGGATAGGGTTTGGTGTGCGCCGCGGTCAGGGCTGAGGCCACAGCGCCGAAACGCTGCTCCAGCCCAAACTGCCGTAGAAAATCCGTTGTAGCGCGCGCGCCCCGCGCCGTTACCAAGCCCAGCGGAAAGCGCTGTCCCAGGCCGGCCAACAACGCCTCGACGCCGGCCATGAGGACGAAGTGGACGGCCGCGCGCGAGCCGCGCCGGTCGGCCAGCCAGTCCACGGCGCGCGCCAGCGGCACGTCCAGGCCGAGCCAGTCGGGCATGCCCATCAGCAGGTTCAGCGGGGTTTCGGTCACCATCAAGCTCCAGCGCAGGAATCGCGTGGGATCTCGGCGCGGGAACAGGAAGTTCAAACGGCGGACAATCGCGCCAGCGCGGCGGACATATTCGTCGTCGGTATCGGCCAGCGTGCCATCGAGGTCAAACAGCACCGCGCGCACGCGGGCAGGGTCAAACGCCATAGCTAAAAATCGGGGTACTGGCTCAGCACCGCGGCCATGGTGGTCAGGTCGGGGGCCGCCAGCCAAAGCGTGCCGCTGCCGGCCAGGTACAAGCAGTGCCGCTCGTGGCCATTCCAGCAGGTGGCATTGTCCTGCGCCGCTCCCGGGCCGAAGCGCGCCTCGGCATACGTGGCGAAGGCGGCGGCGAATTCCTGCGCGTCGCCGGGCGTATCCCACACCCAGTGCGCGGCCAACACCATCTTGGCGCCGGCCTCGTTGTAAAACACGCTGTAACCATCGCCGCCCCAACCCTCGGCTGCCTCGGCGGCGACCGTCTCGCCGACCCGTGCGTCCGGGTCATCGCCATGCGCCAGGATCAGATAGGTGTACCACTCGCCGTTCACGCTCGAGTCCAGCTGGCGCCAGCCGCTGCCCAGCGTCTCGGTCAGCGCCGGGCGCGCGACGATAGCCGGCAGGTCGCCAGCCTCGTAGCGCTCGGGATGCAGGATGTGCTCGGTCGACACAGGGGGGTCCTGCCAGAGCGCATCCACCCCGGCCCAGCCGTCCTGCCGGTAGTAGCGGCGCACGAATTCCCGACCCTGCTGATAGGGGAAGATGAAGTCTTGCAGCAGGAAATCGGGCAACTCGAAATAGATGGAGACATCGGTATCGTTTACCGCGCGGTTGTAATAGCCGCGTTCGGTCACGGAGTAGGTATCGAGATATTGCTCTTCCAGCAGGCTGGCGTCGCCCTCCATCACGGCCTGGATGGCGTTGAACTTCTCGGGGTCAGTGTCGAATTGCTCGTCGCTGAAACCCGAGGCGCGGATGCCGAAAGCCTGGTCCTGCAACGCGTGCGTGTACTCGTGCGCGTAGACCGTGCGCTCGTAGGCGTTGAAGCTGCCCTCGGAGACGACGACCAACTCCCGCGTGTCGGGGTCGTAGAAACCGGCCACGCCTTCCGAGTACAGGCGGATCAGCAGGTCGTACAGGTCCAGGCGCGGATCCATCAGCCCAAAGACTCCCAACACCAGCGCATCGTCGGCCACCTCATCGGGCGTCGTGTCCTCCTCAAAGTCATCGATGGTCCGCTGGCGCACCTGCTCGCTGTCCAGGAAGGTCAGCGCCACCGGCTCTTGCGGGTCCAGCCCGCGCGTGACGATCACGAAGGCTTCGACCGCGGCCATCTTCTCCACGGTCTGATCGGCGCTCAGCGTGGGCTCGACGCCCGTCAGCCTGCCGGCCTGGTAGAACAGCCTACCCGCCGCCAGCGCCACGACGCCCAGGGAACAGGCGCACACCGCCACGGCGGCCACGGCGGCCCCGATGACAACCGCGCGCGTCGAGGCGCGCCTTGGACCCGCACCCGGACCGATCACGCGCGAGCCTGCCAACCTGCCCTCCACGTTCCACGCCAACTGCCAAGCATGAGCACGTATTGTACTCGGAGTCATCGCTCGAGCGGGCTTCGCGGCCGGCCGGCGCGCCTCGCTGGCGCTGTTCACCCGGCATCGCTGCAGCGCCCTGCCCGCGTGCCGCTGCGCCCGCCATGCGGCGGTGGGCTGGGGAGAGGCCGTCAACAACGCCGGCGCCATGCGCTTCGACCTCCCGGACGCGGCCGTGTAACCCGAACACCAGGGGCGCGCCCGCATAAAAAAACCTCCCCGCTTCAGATGAAGCGGGGAGGTTTGTTGACAGCCTCTGCTTGGGCCTTAAGTCTCGCGGAACTCGCCTTCCACCACGTCGCCTTCCTCGTGGCCGTTGCCGGCCGGGCGGCTGGTGCCGCCGGCCTGCTGCTGCGCGCTGCCGGCCATCTGGCCCAGCGCGTAGCTGGCCTGCTGCACCTCTTCGGCCAACTGGCGGATGCGGGCCGCGTCGTCGCCCTTGATGGCTTCGCGCAGCGCGGTGATCTTCCGCTCAATGTTCTGCCGGTCGTTGCCCGGCACCCGGTCGCCCAGATCGCGCAGCGCCTTCTCGGCCGTATAGGCCAGGCTGTCGGCGCTGTTGCGCGCATCGACCAGCTCGCGTTGGCGGCGGTCGGCGGCCTCGTTGCGCTTGGCCTCGCTCACCAGGCGCTCCACGTCGGCCTTCGACAGGTTTGTCGACGCCGTGATGGTCACCTTCTGTTCCTTGCCGGTGGCCTTGTCGCGCGCGGCTACATGCAAGATGCCGTTGGCGTCAATGTCAAACGTCACCTCGACTTGCGGCATACCGCGCGGCGCTGGCGGGATCCCCTCCAGCCGGAAGTGGCCCAGGGTCATGTTGTCGCCCGCCATCGGGCGCTCACCCTGCAGGATATGGATGTCCACCGCCGTCTGGCTGTCCTCGGCAGTCGAGAACACCTGCGACTTCTTCACCGGGATGGTGGTATTACGCTCGATCAGCGGCGTCATCACGCCGCCCAGCGTCTCCAGGCCCAGCGAGAGCGGCGTCACATCCAGCAGCAGGACGTCTTTCACCTCGCCGCCCAGCACGCCGGCCTGGATGGCGGCGCCCACCGCCACCACCTCGTCGGGGTTAACGCCCTTGTGGGGCTCCTTACCGGCCAGCTTGCGCACCAACTCCTGCGCCATAGGCATGCGCGTCGCGCCGCCCACCAGCACCACCTCGTCGATCTGGCTGGCCTGGATGCCGCCGTCGCGCAGCACGGCCTCAAACGGCCCGCGCACGCGCGCCAGCAAGTTTTCAGTCAGCTGCTCGAACTTGGCGCGGCCCAGCCGCATGCTCAGGTGCTTGGGGCCGCTGGCGTCCGCGGTGACAAAGGGCAGGTTGATCTCGGTCTCGGTCGTCGACGACAGCTCGATCTTGGCCTTCTCGGCCGCCTCGCGCAGGCGCTGCAGGGCTTGCCGGTCGGCGCGCAGGTCGATACCCTGCTCCTTCTTGAACTCGTCGGCCACCCAGTTCACGATCGCCTGGTCCCAGTCGTCACCGCCCAGATGAGTGTCGCCGTGAGTGGCTTTCACCTCCACCACGCCCTCGCCCACTTCCAGCAGCGAGACGTCGAAGGTGCCGCCGCCCAGGTCGAAGACCAGAATGATTTCGTTGTTCTTCTTGTCCAGCCCATAGGCCAACGCGGCCGCGGTAGGCTCGTTGATGATGCGCAGCACTTCCAGGCCCGCGATCTTGCCCGCGTCCTTGGTCGCCTGGCGCTGGCTATCGTTGAAGTACGCGGGCACGGTGATCACCGCCTGGGTGACCGGCTCGCCCAGGTAGGCCTCGGCATCGGTCTTGAGCTTACCCAAGATCATGGCCGAGATTTCCTGCGGCGTATACGCCTTGCCGTTGATGGGGATCTTGACGCGCGCATCGCCGTTGGGGCCGGCCGCCACTTCATACGACACCGCATTGCGCTCGGCGCCCACCTCGTCGAAACGGCGGCCCATAAAGCGCTTGATCGAATAGACCGTGTTCTCGGCGTTTACCACCGCCTGCCGCTTGGCCGTCTGGCCGACCAGGCGCTCGCCGTTCTTGGTGAAAGCTACCACCGAGGGCAGCAGCCGCGACCCTTCGGCGGTGGTAATCACGGTCGGATCGCCGCCCTCGATGACGGCAACCACCGAGTTGGTCGTACCCAGGTCAATGCCTACAATTCTGGCCATCGCTTGCCTCCTAAGAATGCTCTAGCACAATCTGGCTTGATTCTAAGGAGCCGGTATCAGAGGAGTATTAGCGCTGTATCGGAGAGACGTAAGCGCAATCCGCCTTAAATGCGGCCGGGCCAGCGCAGAGATCCACGCTGGCCCGGCGCTCGCTCGCGGCCGCTGGCGGCAACCCGGCCGCCCGCTGTCCGTGGCGGCGGTCCGCTACGCCTCCAGGTACACGCTCAACTCGCGCACGTTCGTCATCGCCCGCAGGTGGCTCATGGCCCGCTCGCTGATCTGCCGCACCCCTTCCGGGCTCATACGCCATTCGGCGGCAATCGCGCGCAGCGGCCGAGCCTCGCCGCCCCCCAGCCCGAAGCGCAGTCGCAGGATCTGCGCCTCGCGTTCGTCCAGCCGGGCCAGCGACTCTTCCAGCACCTGTGTCAAGTTGTGACCGATCACCGTGATCTCGGGGTCGGCCGCCGTGGAGTCGGGGATCCGCTCCAGGGCCGCGCGATCGTCGGGATCCACCGGCGCGTCCAGCGATACGACGCTCTGGCCGTCGCGCAGCAGGCCAGCCGCGGCTTCGGCCGTCAGTCCGGCGAGCTCGGCCACCTGTTCCACGCGCGGGTCGTCACCCGACAACTGTGCGAGCTGCGCCGTGATGCGCCGGATCTGTCCCAGCTTCCAGGCCCGGTTGACGGGCAGGCGGATGGTCCGGCCGGTGTTGGCGATCGCCCGCCCGATGCTCTGCCTGATCCACCACACTGCCAGCGTGCCAAAGCGGGTGCCGCGCTCGGGATTGTAGCGGTCGGCGGCTTTCAGCAGACCCAGGATGCCTTCCTGGATCAGGTCATCGTAGCTGAGCTCCGAGTGGCGAAAGCGCCCGGCAACGCTCAACACCAACGGTAGGTTGTGCAGTACCAGCGCCTCGCGGGCCGCCTGACCGTCCGCAATGGTCAGGCGCAGAGCCTTGCGGCGCTTGGCCGTTAGCGTCCGCCGGTGCAGTCGGCGGGCAGCCTTCAGACCGGCTGAGACGCGGTTGGCGAGCGCGATCTCCTGGTCGTGGGTCAGCAGAGGGGGAAGTGGGCGTTCGCCCAGGATGTTGCGGAGCGGGTTGCTACTAGTCATCGGTACCTTTACCCTTTAGACCAATGTAGCCCCAATTGGTAAAGTTCCCGGTTATAGTTTAAGGACCATTGTTGTAGAAGTCCAAGACATGCTATAATCTCTAACGATAACGGTTGCTTATCATTCCCTGTGTTGGAGCCTATTGCCGCATGAAGGCCCAGGCCCAAAAAACCTTCCCCATTCAATTACGCCATCTGACCTACTTTGTTACCGTGGCCCAGAAGCTCAACTTCTCGCGCGCGGCCGAAGCGCTGCACGTGGCCCAACCGGCGATCAGCCAGCAGATTCGCTCCCTGGAAGACGAATTGGGGGTCCGGCTCTTCGACCGCATGGGCAAGCGGATCGCCCTCACCCGCGCGGGGGAGGTCTTGCTGCCCCAGGCCTATCAGATCCTGGCGGCGGTCGAGCGGGCGGCTAACGAGGTGCGCGCTATGGGTGAACTAGCGCGCGGCTCATCCAGCCTCGGCGCTCCCCCCACGGTCAGCACCCACGTGCTGCCGGTCCGTTTGACTCAGTTTAAGAAGCTGTACCCTGGGCTGGAAGTCAGCCTGCGCGAAGCGGGCACAGAGAGCCTTCTAGACCTGGTGCAGGCCGGCCAGCTCGACCTGGCGATTGTGGCCAGCGACCAACTGCCTCCTGTCGTCGAGCGGGCGCCGCTTCTGGAAGAGCACTACGTTCTGGCGGTCGGCTTGCAGCACCCGCTCAGCCGGCAGCGCGGCGTGCGCCTGGCCGACCTGGCGGCCGAGGCCTTTATCCTGTTTCCGAAGGGCTACAAGCTGCGCGAGGTGACGCTGGCAGCCTGCCGTCAGGCCGGCTTTGAGCCGAAGGTGGCCCTTGACGGCGGCGCCATGCAAAGCGCGCTGGAATTCGTGGCGGCCGGCCTGGGGGTGGCGCTGGTGCCCGAGTTGGCCCTCACCGGCGCCGACAACATCCGCGGGCTGGCGGTCATGGACCAGGACCTTCGCCGCAGCCTAGGGCTGGTCTGGCGCCACGGGCACTACCTCAGCCCCGCGGCGCGCGCCCTCCGCGACTTCCTGGTCGACCAGCGCGATGCCTGAACTCCGCCGCGCGTTGGGCGCGGCTGTTGGTTCTCGTTCTGCTGGCCATCTGCACTCGCGGCCAGGCCGGCCCAACGCCAGCCGCGCCCAACGCGCCCCAGGCCACGGCCTCGGCGCCTGCCAGCAGCACCTCGATCCCTAGCGCCACTCGCGGCGCCCCAGCGACCCCGGCAGCCTCACGCACGCCCACCGCCGCGCACACGCCGGCGCTGCCGCCCCGCCCAACATGGCCGCCGCGCGTGGTGCTCGTCTCGGTCAATGGGCTGCGCGCCGACGCCGCCCAGCAGGCGCACATGCCCAATTTGCAGGTCCTGGCTCGGCGCGGCGCCTATTCCTGGTCGGCTCGGTCGGTCGTGCCGCCCGCCACGCTGCCCGCGCACGCCGCCATGCTCACGGGGATGATGCCCGCCGTGCACGGGCTGACCTGGAACGATTACCGCCCCGGCCTCGGACCGATCAAGGTCCCCACGCTGTTTTCCCTGGCGCATGCTGCCGGCTTTGAAACCGTCATGGTCGCAGGCAAGGAGAAGCTCGCCCACTTCGACGTGCCGGGCACAATTGATCGCTACGCGTTCGTGACGAACGGCGACCAGGGCGTGGCCGACCAGGCCAGCGTGGAGGCCGAGGCCGGCTTCGGTCTGCTCTTCGCGCATTTCCCCAATGCCGACTTCTTTGGCCATTCGGAGGGCTGGATGTCGGCCGGCTACCTGGCCGGCCTGCGCCGCACCGACGAGGCCTTGGGCCGGCTGTTCGCTGCCCTGCCGCCCCACGTCGTCATCGTCCTCACCGCCGATCACGGCGGCCACGGTCTGGTCCATGGCGCCGACATCCCGGAGGATATGACCGTCCCCTGGCTCATGGCCGGGCGTGCGGCCCGGGATAGCCTTGCCCGGACCCGTCAGCCTGCCCGACACGGCCGCCACGATTGCCCACGTGCTCGGGCTCGTGCTGCCGCCGGACGCCGCCGGCCGGCCTCTGCTGGAGGCCTTCACGGAACCGGCGCCGGCCGCGCCGGATCTGCTAAGCGGCACGTGGTCGGAGGGCGCCGCTCAATCGCCGGCGCGGTCGGAGATGGCCGCGGCGGTGCTCGACGGGCAGATCTATGTGCCCGGCGGCTTTGGCGGCGAGACGATCCTGCAAGCCTATGACCCGGCCGCAGACTCCTGGCGCGACCTGGCGCCGCTGCCTGAGGGCCGCCACCACCTAATGGCAGCCGCGCTGAACGGGCGGGTGTATGTCTTTGGCGGCGCGGCCGCGGGCAGTTGGAGCCCCACCGCGACGGCGTTCGCTTACGACCCGCGGAGCGGCGCCTGGGAGCGCCTGGGCGACATGCCCGAGGCCCGCCTGGGCGGCGCGGCCGTGGCGCTGGGCGATCGGCTCTACGTGGTGGGAGGCGCGGGCGGCTCGGCCGCTTTGCTGGCCTACGATCCCGCGGCCAACGCCTGGAGCCGGCTGGCGCCACTGGCCCAACCGCGCGAGCACGCCGCCGCCGCCGTGCTGAGGGGCGAGATCTACGCCCTGGGTGGGCGCTGGGCCGGCATCGGCGAATTGCGCTCCATCGAGATCTACGATCCCAGCGCCAACGCCTGGCGCGGCGGCCCGTCGATGCTGCGCCCGCACGCCGGCTTTGGCGCCGCGACGCTGCAGGGCCGGCTGCTCATCGCGGGCGGCGAACTCATCATGGCCGGCCGCGAGACCCTGACCGCCTTCGCGGTCTACCATCCAACCGCTCAACGCTGGAGCGCCGGACCGCAGATGCCCTACCCGGTCCACGGCGTGCCGGCCGCGGCCGTTGGCGCACGCTTCTTCCTGTTGGGGGGTTCGCAGGTGGCCGGCGACATTGTCAACCACGGGCGCGTGCTGGTCTACACCCCCTGAGCGAGTGATATAAACCATATCATGGACTCGCACCTGGCCAGGGCGCGCGCGCTCGTCGAGCAGGCGCCCAGCAACGTGGCCGGTCTGCTGAGCTTGTTCGCGGAGCCTGGCCTGCCCGGCGACACGCCGCTCGCGCGGCTGCGCTGGATTCTGAAGATCACCGCCTCCGATTTGCCCGGGATGCAGATGGGGCTCTTCCCGGCGGACGACTCTGGCTTGCGGGAAGAGCTGGCCGATGGCCGCTTCTACCAGGACCCGAACTACTGGGCCAGGTTCATCAAACCTGAGCAGCGACGCACCAAGCAGATGGGCCACTTCCTCACGGCGGCCGGCCTGCGCCTCAACCGCTGGCCGGCCCTCGTCAAGCTCAACCTGATCGTCGGTCACGAGAAGATAGGCGACCGGCTGTTCTTCACCTTCGCGCGCCAGTTCCTGCAGGCCACCGCCCGGGACCGCCGGCGCTTTCTGGCCGCGGTAGCGGCCGATCGGGCCGGCGACGAGGGACGCCGCGAGGCGCTGCTGAGCGCGATTTTCCACAGCGCGCGAGAAGCGCTGCCCGATCCGCGCCGCATCGGCAACAGCCTGGCGGACTTGCGCTTGAGCGTCAAAGGCTGGCGGCTGGCCGAGGAGATCGAGCGCGGCGACCTCGCCACGCGCGCGGCGGTGGCCGCCTGGCTGCGGCGCGAGGTCTACGATCCCGCCCGCACCCGCGCCGCCGCGCGCACGCCCAGGTAGAGCAGCCGGCCAGGAGGACCCGCCGCCAGCGCCGGGCGGCCGAGCGTGCGGGCGCCGGGAGGGAAAGCCAGGCGGCCATGGTCACCACGAACAGGGCTAGAAGGCCAGCGGCCACCCCTGGGAGACCAGGCGCGTCCAATCAGTGCCGGTCAGCACCGAGCACGCCAGCGCCAGGAAGATGAGCAGCAGGATCAGCCCGCAGCCGCAGCCGGTGCACGACAGGCCGCGGCCGAAGCCAAAACGGTCCTGCAGGCGGTCGAAGATCCAATCCAACGCCAATAGTTTTAGCAACCCTGCCAGACAACCAGGACGACGATCCATGGCAGTCTCCTTGGGATACCGGCCACGCGCAGAACCGCGCCGATTGGTTCTCAAGAATTCTACGCGCGGGAGCCGCCGCGGTTGCGGCCGCGGGTCGCGCACAAAAACAGGAGCGGCAGGCACAACAGCCCTGCCGCTCCTGTTTTTGGCCGGTCTCGACTTCAGGCGGTCACGGCCTCGCCCTCGATCACGGGGGCGAACGTCAGCCCATGGCCGTCGAAATCGACCTGCACGGTCTCGCCTTCGCGAAACTCGTTCTGCAGGATCTTGAGCGCCAGCGGGTCTTGCAGCAGGCGCTGCAGCGTGCGCTTGAGCGGCCGGGCGCCGTAGACCGGGTCCCACCCTTCACGGGCCAGGTACCCCTTGGCCGCCTCGCTCACCGCCAGCTTCAGCCCGCGCTCGGCCAGCAGCCGCCGCACGCGCTCCAACTGGATCTCCACGATCTGCTGCAGGTGCTCCATCGATAGGCTGTGGAAGACCACGATCTCGTCGATGCGGTTGAGGAACTCGGGCCGGAAGTGCTTCCGCAGCACGTCGAGCACCGCTTCGCGCTGCGCGGCGCTCCCCTCGCTCTCCAGCCGCGCCCACAGCTCGCTGCCCAGGTTGCTGGTCATGATGACGACCGTGTTCTTGAAGTCCACCGTCCGGCCGTGCCCGTCGGTCAGCCGCCCGTCGTCCAGCAGCTGCAGCAGCGCGTTGAAGACTTCCGGGTGGGCCTTCTCGATCTCGTCGAACAGCACCACGCTGTACGGTTTGCGCCGCACCGCTTCGGTGAGTTGGCCGCCTTCTTCGTACCCGACGTAGCCCGGCGGCGCCCCCAGCAGCCGCGAGACCGTGTGTTTCTCCTGGTACTCGCTCATGTCGATGCGGACCATGGCCTGGTCGCTGTCGAACAAGAACTCGGCCAGGGCCCGGGCCAGCTCGGTCTTGCCCACCCCGGTCGGACCCAGGAAGATGAACGACCCCAACGGCCGGTTGGGGTCCTGCAGGCCCGAGCGCGCCCGGCGGATGGCGTTGGCCAGCGCCCGCACGGCATCGTCCTGGCCGACCACGCGCTGGTGGAGCCGCTCTTCCATGTGGAGCAGCTTCTCGACCTCGCCTTCCAGCAGGCGCGAGACCGGGATGCCGGTCCACTTGGCCACGATCTGGGCGATGTCTTCTGCCTCGACCTCCTCTTTGAGCAGGCGCTGGCCCGACTGAAGCCGCTTGAGGCGTTCCTCGCCTTCGGCCAGCTGCTGCTCGAGCTCGCGCAGCGTGCCATAGCGCAGCCGCGCCGCGGCTTCCAGGTCGGCGCGCCGCTCGGCCTGCTCGATCTGGGTCTTGGTCTGCTCGATCTTCTCCTTCACCGCCTGCAGCCCGGCGATGGCCTGCCGCTCGCCTTCCCAGCGTGCCCGCAGAGCCTGCGACTGCTCGCGGGCGTCGGCGATCTCGCGCTCCAGCTTCTCCAGCCGGTCGCGGCTGGCCTTGTCGCGCTCCTTCTTCAGCGCCTCGCGCTCGATCTCCATCTGCATGATGCGCCGGTCGATCTCGTCCAGCGCCTGCGGCTTGGAGGTGATCTCCATGCGCAGGCGGGAAGCGGCCTCGTCAATCAGGTCGATGGCCTTGTCGGGCAGGCGCCGGTCAGAGATGTAGCGCGCCGAGAGCGTGGCGGCAGCGATGACGGCCGAGTCCTGGATGCGCACGCCGTGGTGAATCTCGTAGCGCTCCTTGAGCCCGCGCAGGATCGAGATGGTGTCTTCGATGCTTGGCTCTTCGACCATCACCGGCTGGAAGCGGCGCTCGAGGGCCGCGTCCTTCTCGACGTGCTTGCGGTACTCGTCCAGTGTGGTCGCGCCGATCATGTGCAGTTCGCCGCGGGCCAGCAGGGGCTTAAGCATGTTGCCGGCGTCCATGGCGCCCTCGGCCGCCCCGGCCCCCACTACCGTGTGCATTTCGTCCACGAATAGGATCACATCACCAGCGGCATCGGTCACTTCCTTCAGGACGGCCTTCAGGCGCTCTTCGAATTCGCCGCGATACTTGGCCCCCGCCACCAGGGCGCCCATATCCAGGGCCACGACGCGCTTGTTTTTCAGGCCATCGGGCACGTCGCCGTTGACGATGCGCTGGGCCAGGCCTTCAACGATGGCCGTCTTGCCCACGCCGGGGTCGCCCACCAGGGCCGGGTTGTTCTTGGTGCGCCGCGAGAGGATCTGGATGACACGGCGGATCTCCTCGTCGCGCCCGATCACGGGGTCGAGCTTGCCCTGGCGCGCCTGTTGGGTCAGGTCGCGCCCGTATTTTTCCAAAGCGTTGAACGTGCCCTCAGGGTTCTGCGACGTCACGCGCTGCGAGCCGCGAATGGCCGTCAGCGCCTTCAGGATCGCGTCGCGGGTCATGCTCCGGCTAGCCGGGTAGTCGCGCAGCGCATCCTCCAGGGCGAGCAGGATGTGCTCGGTGGAGGTGTAGTCGTCGCGCATTCCGCGCGCCTCGCGCTCGGAGGCGTTGAGGGCTTCGGCCGCCGCGCGCGACAAGCTCACCTGCCCATTGCCGCCATAGACCTTGGGCCGGCTGGCCAACGCGGCCTCTACCTGGCCGATCAGGGCATTTGTGTCGCCCAGGCGGGCAACAACCTGCGGCACGACCCCATCCGACTGGCGCAGCAGCGCCAGGAGCAGGTGGCCAGGCTCGATTTGTTGCTGGTTGTATTCGCCCGCCAGGCGCTGCGCCTCGAGCACCGCCTCTTGGGCCTTTTGGGTGAATTTATCAAGATTCATAATACGTTACCCCTTTCGCGGGAAACCTATCGTTTCCACGCTGGAATTGTATCTAATTTGTGTTGGACCAACGTAAATGTGGCGAGGCGCCCATCGCAGGGGCAGCCTCGAGCGCCCGAGTTAACACATCTCAGACGGGGCGTTAGCAGGGCTCTAATACAGCCCGGATATGATGCGGGCAGTTTGGAATGAAGTTTGACCTATCTATCCCAAAAAGGCTGGAGACTACCTGGAGACTACCATGTATACCTACACCTATCACCCTCGCCGCATAGCTCGGAGCATGAACCAACTGTTCGACGAATCGGTCGTCAACCCGCAACTGCTCAACCCTGCGGTCGCAGCTCTGCCGGTGGACGTGATCGCGACCGGCGACGAATACATTGTCTCGGCTGCCGTCCCCGGCCTGCGCGCGGAGGACCTGAGCCTGGAAGTTCTGGGGGACACCGTGACCCTGCGCGGCGAGGTGGCCGCGCCCGAGACCGGCGATCAGACGCGCTGGCTGCTGCGCGAGCGCCGTCGCCTGGGCAAGTTCGCTCGCACCCTGACCCTGCCCACCGAGGTGGAGGGGACCGCGGCGGAGGCCTCGATCGATAACGGCGTGCTGACGGTCCGGCTGCCCAAGGCAGAGGCCGCCAAGCCCAAAGTCATCAAGGTCGCGGCCAAGTAAGCGATTTTCATTTCACCGAAAACAGCGCCCGGCGTGCCGTGCACGGCGCGCCGGGCGCTGTTTTCGGTTAAGCGGCGCGGCCGGCCAATCCGCGGCGGTCTCAGGCCTTGGGCAGCACGCCGGCAGCCGTGAGTTTATCCTTGAAGATGTTGACCTGGGCGATGTGCTCGCGCTTGTGGCCGTAATACTGGTAGACGATGTAGTCGTCGAGGGCATACTCGGTCCCATACCAGGGCAGCGTGCCGGCGCGCCGCAGGGTCTCAGCGGGGATCTGGGCCACCAGACCCATGGTCGTGCGCCAGGCCTGCTCGTACTCGGCATAGGCCTCGGCCGGGGCCAAGTTCTTGCGAATATCGACTTGGAAGTCGTTGAAGCCTTCGCCGCCCAGGCTGGTGAACTGCTCCAGGTACGTGGCCGAGCCGCTGCCAGCGAACGATTGGAGCACGTCGACCAGCACGTGCTCGAACGAAGCCAGGTGGGCCAGGATGTGCTTGGTGGACCACCAACCGCAGACGTTCGGCGTGTCCCAGTGCGCCTGAGGCAGGCCGGCCAGGTTGCGAGTGACGAAGTCGTGACCGTACTTAAGAATGTCGCTGGCGTTCATAGGGAGAGCCTCCTGGGCGTGGGGGTTGGGTTGCGCGACAGCGCCGCCCCGCGGATCGGCGCTAAGGCCGAGCCTTCACCTTCGCGACCGTTCCGTGCGTGAGGCTGACTAACTGCGCCGGGGTCAGCCTGAAGACCGCGTTGGGCGTCCCGGCCGCGGCCCAAACTTCGTCGAGGGCGAGCAAGTCCTCGTCGATGAAAGTTGGCAGAGGCTCGCTGTGCCCCAGCGGAGGCACGCCGCCGATGACGAAACCTGTCCGGGCGCGCACGAAATCGGCGTTGGCTTTGGCCAGCGGCTCGCCCAGCAAGGCCGCTACCGCCGCCTCGTCCACCCGGTTGGCGCCCGAGGCCAGCACCAGCACCGGCCGGTCGCTGTGAGCCGCGCGGAAGATCACCGACTTGACAATCTGCTCGACCGCGCAGTTCACCGCGGCGGCGGCCTCGGCCGAGGTGCGGGTGCTCTGCGGCAACTCGACGACTGCCAGGGCGAAGCCCAGCTCCGCCAGCGCGCGCTGCACGCGTTGAGCGGAGGCCGACAAGGCCGGTTGGGTCGACGCATCAGGGGACGGGTTGGTCATTGGCCTCTCGGGAAAGGGCACACCAGTGGCGCTCAAAGCGCTCAATCTGGCGGCGAATGTACCAGAGGTTCGGGTCGGCGGCAACGCGCTGTGCGCGCAGAGTCTGCCTGGCCGCGGCGGCCGTGACCCCCTGGGCGATCAGGATCGCGGCGGCCATGGCCACGCTGCGGTGCCGGCCATAGTGGCAGTGCACCAGCACCTTGCGGCCCTGCGCCATCACGGGCAGAGCCGCGCGCACACCGGTCTCGAAAGCAGGCATACCGATGGGCGTGAAGAAGGTGTCGTAGGTGCGCAGCCACAGCAAAGTCAGCGGCGGTTGGCTGAAGGCCGGGTGCGGACGGACCGAGCGCATGGCGATGACCAGGCCAATGTCCAGGGCGCACAGCGCCGGGACGTCGGCCGGGAGGGGCTGCGCTCCCACGTAAAGGTCAGGCGTGATCTGCGAAATGTCCATCACTTCACGGGCGCCTTCGAGGGCACGCCCGGCCGCCGCGGAAAGGCCGGCGGTGTGGCCGCCACCTTGTCGAAGATCACCAGGTAGCGCGTCTCCACGATGCCGGGCAGTTCCACTGGCAAGATCTGTCCCAACTGCCCGCCCAGCCGGCGCACGGCGCTTTCGGCGGCGTGCGTTTCGGCCGGCCCGCCTTCGCCCTTCTGTGCCAGCACGTGGCCGCCGAGGCGCACCAGGGGCAGCAAGTACTCGGCCAGCACCGGCATCTCGGCCACGGCGCGCGCCAGGGCCCAATCATACTGCTCGCGGTGGGCAGGGTCTTGCCCAAGCTCTTCGGCGCGCGCTTTGAGCACCGCAACGCCGTTCAACCGTAGCTTAGCGACTAGCGCCTGGCAGAATGCCACCTTCTTGCCGGTCGCCTCCACCAAGGTCAGGCGCAGCTCAGGACAGATGATCTTGAGCGGCAGCCCGGGAAAGCCTGCGCCAGTGCCCACGTCCACCAGGCGTAGCCGCCCCCAGCCGGGCGGCAGCGCCTTGAGCACCGTAAGCGAGTCCAGGAAGTGCTTGATCTGGATGCTCTGGGGATCGGTGATGGCGGTCAGGTTGAAGCGCCCACTCCAGGCGCGCAGTTCGTCGGCGTAGGTCTGAAAGGCGGCGATTTGGCCGGGGGTCAATTCCAGGTTCAGCAGACTGCGCGCGCTGGCGGCCAGGCTTTCCATGGACGCCATTATACCTGGCGGAAAGACAGCAACGCTGGTCAAGCTAGAGACGCCCATTGTGGCTAGAATGAATGCTATGGATCCCCATGGCGCTGTTCGCGGACATGAACGCATTCAGGCGCTGCTGCGGCTGATTGGCGACCGCTGGGCCGATGATGAGGCCGAAAGCGATTGGGCGGGCCAGGTGCATCTGAGCCGCTACCACTTTCAGCGGGTGTTCCTGCAGCACCTGGGCGAGACACCTGGGGACCTGCGCCGCCGCCTGCGCCTGGAACGGGCCGCTTACGAACTCAGCGCTACCCCGCAGGCGGTGACTACCCTGGCGTTGGCAGCCGGCTTCGAGAGCCTGGAGGGGTTTTCGCGCGCCTTTCGGAACGCCTATGGCCTCTCACCCAGCCACTACCGGCGCATCCCCTTCCCGCGCTTCCACCTGCCCGGTCTAAGCGGGATCCACTACGACCGGGTGGCGCGCCAGCCGCGCCAGTTTGCGCAGCAAGGAGGCTATGCCATGGACCTGATGGATCGTTTAATCGACCACGATGTCTGGCTGACGCGGCGAATGCTTGAGCGCGCCGGCCAGTTGACCGACCAGCAGCTTGACCGGCCTTTCGATAGCGGGCAAGATCGACTGCCGTTCGAGGCTGCCGAGCCGACGCTGCGGGCCACGCTGGCGCGCCTGGTCGAAACGAAGGAAGTCTGGCCGCTAGCCGTGCGCGGCCAACTCATGCCCGAGGGCGGCGACACGAGCCGCGCGGGCCTGCTGCGGCGCCTTGACGCGGCCTTCATCGAATTCGCCCAGGTCGCACGGCAGGTTCGCGAAGAGAACCATTGGGGCGAGAGCTTTGTGGACGCCGCCTGCTCACCGCCCGAGAGTTTCACCTACGGCGGCATGTTGGCTCATGTCATCACCTTCTCGGCGTTCCGACGCGGCACGGCGCTGAAGATGCTCGAAGGCCTGGGCGCCAATGGGCTGGGCTTTGGAGACCCAATCGCGTGGGAACGCAGCCGGGTATAGGGGC
>JADLEU010000125.1 GCA_020845955.1 Anaerolineales bacterium | reverse complement strand
CTTTTAAGCATTTGGTTCGGCGTTCAAGTCGCCGGCGGCCCATAGGAAAACACCGAGAAAACCCGCGGTCTCGCGGGTTTTCATTTTCCAAAGATCTGACCATGTGCTTTGAAACACCGGCTCAATTATGACCAGCCTGCGAATGCCCAATTTCAAGTTGATTTTGCGTATTCGACTCTCGGTTTGCCAATGTGGACCAGTGGCATTGGTCTACTATGGACCTCTTGCGGTGAACCACAAGTCCATACCCTCATCGCTGTCTGACGAGACCTTTCGATCGGCATCACTCCAATCCCTGCGTCCTCTTACAGTCATGAGTGCTCGAGCGCTTGATCCGCCGACCATTGGTTCCGTAACGCTGCGCGCGCCGTCTTGTGGTGCCTTTTGGCGGGAGTTCGACGGATCTGAAGTCCGGTTGTTCTCCCCTTACTGACACGTCCCGCTTGCGTCGCCTAGTGCGAATTCGATCTGAGATCGCCTTCGGTGAATAGCGACGCGTGTGTCTGGTCACGCAGCTATGAGCTTGACGCTTCGGTTGTTCCAGTCCGAGTAAATGCCCCTTCTGCTTTGACCCGGCGATAATGCAGCTGATGATCTTGCTACAGGCACTAGCGTCAGTGCTGTCCCTGTTGGTGCAGTTGTAGGCGAGGCAGGCGGGCGCAAGATTCAGGCCGACTCGTCCAGCCTTCTGTAAAGATAGCCAATAGCCAGTCCGAGAAGGACAAACCTTGGTACGTTCAGCATGATGCCGATGAGGAAGTAGTACCAGGCATCAGCCGGACCGTATAGACTGCGCGTAACATCAATCAGGATTGTTGCCATGGCCAGGACGAGGAAGCTCAGAATCAACGACACCTGGATTGGTTTTTTCGTTGAATCCTTGTCAAGCCACCGCAGGCAGAAATAGCTGACGCAGCCTCCGATGATTATGCCAGCAGGCAGCGCACCGATCCAAACCGTCTGAATACTCCACGACCGGTATAGAAAGGAAGCTCGATACTCCGCCGCAATGGGAAGCAGCGAAGTAGCGATGGTGGTTGCCCAGAATACCAAGCCACCCCCAATCGTCAGTTGGTACAACCGCTTTGAGAGAATGATTGAACCTCCGTTTGGCACTGTGCTTGTTCGTTGTGAAGTGTTGTGTCCGGTTCTTGATATCATTTCCGTGATCCTATGCCTGGAGTTGGGGTCAATCAATCGTTTTCGCCAAGGGCGGCCCCGGTTGGTCAGCGCGAAACGTCGGTGAACGAAGTGTCGCGCACTGTCGGGGGCGATGTGCCCTCATCGCCCCCGGCTAACCCTGGCCGTCCTGTCAGCCTAAGCGGCGCTCAGCACCTTCTTCGCTGCTGCTCCGGCGCCCACGGGAGTGGTAGCAGGCGCATTGAACCCCTTGACGATCAGCCACACCGCCAACACCATTTCCTGCAGGCCGATTGGCGCGGCCAGGAGCGCGTACCCGGTCACCGGGCGATCATTTAACACGGCCAACCCGCAGGCCAGCAGCATCAGGCCGATCGCGACGATGCCCCAGCCCGACAGCCAGCGCGGAATGAGCCGGGTCTGGAAGAACAGGGCGTAGTACAGCAGGCCGCCCAGGCAGAAGGCGAACACCCCCGTCACCGCGGCGTGATCGTGCAGGCTCACCAGCGCGTTGCCAAGGCTCTGCAGCACGCTACGGTCGGGGCCGCCGGCCGTGGCGAACTGCTGGCTGACTGAAAGCATGGACAGCACGCACACGGCGCCGACCAGGTACATGACCGCCTCCATGGTTCGGAAGACCACCGCTCCGAGCGCCAGACCCGCGCTCCGCTCCTTCAGGACTGGGTACAGCGCGACAGCAATGCCGACGCTGCCGAACGCCGCAACCAATAGCAACAGCGCTCCGCCGGCCACCTGGTTCACCTGGGCCGACATCTGGGTGAGGGTGTCTGGACTGCTCAGGGCGGGTACGAGCGCCGTACTCATCAGGCTGGCAGCCGTCGCGATGATGAACACCACGCCGGCGATGACCGCGAACTTCCGATTTGAATTCATCTTCCTTTCCCTTTCTTGAACGATGGTCAGAAGTGACCGGGCTCGACATCCGGCCCCGTCGCCGGTCTGTGACCAATTCGGGTGACTGCAATCAAGGGCAGGCCCAAATCGCGCACTTTCCTGAGAAAGCCATGCAGCGCGGCCTGATCGATGACCGGGCCCTGCAGGGTGGTGGTTCCGTCACCTTCGTGAGTGAGACTGAATCCTTCGAATGAGCCTGCCCACCGCCTATCCAGGTGTCCCTGGAGGCGAATCGCGTACACGTCTGCTTCGCGCCGCTCACCCGCTGATCCGTCAGCTGCGTTCATGGTGTGCCTTGGGCCTTCTCGTTTTCGGGATCATGCTCGACGGTAGTGTTGCGGCCGGGCTACACTCACAATGTACTCAGCCATGTGGGGAGGTGTCTTCCCCAGATGTAGGGAGTTTGTTTGGGGAAGTGTGGGGGCTGGGAAGGAAAAATGCTGCCAGGCCCTGCAAGGGTGGTCTGTCTGGCAGGATTAACGGGAAGCGCGCTCGAGCAACGCGGCGGCAGGATTAGATCAAACCCAGGTCGGCGGCCCGTTTGACGGCCGCCCGGCGACTGTTGACGTTGAGTTTGCTATAGATGCCCTTGGTATGCGTCCGGACCGTGCTCAAGGCGATCACAAGCTCGTGGGCGATCTCAGGCCCAGATAGATCCTCTTTGAATAAGCGGAGAATCTCAAGCTCACGCGGGCTGAGCGGCTCGATGAGCGGCTGCGTGGCGGGTGACAATTGGTGCTGCCCGGCGGACAAAGGCGCTGCGGCCGTGCTCACTCCGCTTGTCCGTGGCTCAGCTTCGAATGCCGCCAGCAACCGGCCGGCGTAGGCAGGCATGATCCCGTGCGCGGCGATTTCGCGCAGCAACTGCGCCAGGGCCGGGCCTTCATCCACGAAACTACGAACATAGCCCTCCGGCTGAGCCAGCGTCAGCGCCTGTCGCAGCGGCCCGAGGGCTGCTGGGAGGTCGTCCTGGGCCTGCCGGGCGAGTGCCTGCAGCAGCAGGATTTCAAGGACGTTTCCCATCCGTCCGCCAGCTTGGGCGGCCTGCCGGAGGCGCTCCAACAGCCCGATGGCAGTTTCCAGCGGCCGGTCGGTGCGGTCTCCCCGATCCTGGGCCAGAAGCACCCGGGCAAGGGTGATGTGCTCGAACTCGCGCAGATAGCTGAGGTCGTCTTCGGCGGACAGCCCCCGCTCATTAACCCAGCCCAGGGCTTCGCTCAACCGCCCCTGAGCTACCCATACCCGGGTCTTCCACGCCGCGAGGGGACGCACACTCGGGGAAAAGTTACCGTCGTATACGCGCTCGGCCTGCTCGAGCAGGTCGAGCGCGCCATCGAGGTCGCCTTGGGCCTGACGGATGCGCGCCATTGCCGCGCGCCAGCGATACGGGTTCTGCGGCAAATGGGCGAGCTCACCCAGCGCCTGGCTGGTGAGCAGGTGCTCGGTGGCGGCCTTCAAATCGTTCTGCTCACGGAGCAGGTCGCTCAGGCCCACGTACACGTCGGCCGCTCCGCGCACGACCGGCTCGCCCGGCGCCGTCGCCCACTGCAAAGCCTGCGCGCAGGTGGTCATCGCCTCATGCAGGTGCCCTTGCGCAATCAGGATATCCGCCAGGGTGATGGCGCCGCCGATAGCGGCCGAGAGGTACCCGCCACGCCGCAAGGCCGCCATCCCCTCGGCTGTCAATTGGCGGGCGGCCTCGAGCTCCCCGTTTGTCCAGGCCGCGAGCCCCAGCTGCGAGGCTGCCCCACCGCGCATCATTGGGTCGTCGTCCGGTGCGAGATCAAGGGCCCGTCGCGCGTTTTTCACGGTCTCCGTCATATCACCTTGGGCCAGAGCCTGTCCGGCACGCATCAGGGCGATCCTTCCCGGCAGCCGGCGAAATTCAGCTTGGTCCACGACGACCATCTCCGCCGTTCGGGCGGCCGATCGCTCGGGTGGGTCCAGCCAGCGCTCCGCGTCTTTCAGCCGGGCTTCCATGGCGTCTAGCTCGCCCAGCGGCAGCAGCGCCCAGGCATACTCCGCGCTGAGCACCGGCCTCACCTGAAGCACGGCCTCGGGCAGCGCCTTGAACCAGCCCAGCACCGCAGCGTCCAGCCGGCTTTGGCGCAGGGCGGGCATCGCCTGCTCCATCAGGTCTGCCGCGCGGGCAAAATCCTGGGCGGCCAGCGCGTGGCGGATCGCCTGGGCCGGCGCACCATGCTGTGCATGCCACGTGCTCGCGCGCCGATGCAGCGTCGCGACCTGGTCGGGCAGCTCCGCCACCAAGTGGGCATGGAGCACATCGGCAAACAGGTGATGGTAGCGGTACCAATGGCGCTGGTCATCCAGCGGCACGACGAAGAAGTTGCCGCGCACCAGGGCCTCCAGGCGCGCGTTGCCGCCAGCCTGGCCGGTGACAGCCTCGCACAGCGGGCCGTTCAACCGGCCGAGAATGGCGGTCTGGAGCAGGAAGCTGCGGACTGGCTGGGACTGGCGCTGCAGGACCTCGGTGACCAGATAGTCCACGATGTATCGATGGTCACCGGCGAAGGCTCGGACGAAGCCGGGAATGTCCTGCTGGCCGCGCATGGAGAGCGCGGCTAACTGCAGGCCGGTAATCCAGCCTTCCGTGCGCTCTTCCAGCAGCGCGACGTCGGCGGCCGAAAGCTGGAGGCCCATAACCGCGTTGAGGAACTCAGCGGCTTCGGCGGGCGTGAAACGCAAGTCGGCGGCACGCAGTTCGCTGAGCTGGCCCCGGGCACGCAAGCGGGCCAGGGGCAGATCGGGGTCTTCACGGGTCAGGATGACCAGGTGCAACTGCGGCGGCAGGTGGTCGACAAGAAAAGTTAGGAGCTCGTCAATTGGTTTGGCGTCGATCAGGTGGTAGTCGTCCAGAACGAGTACCAGGTGATCTGGCAGCGCGGCGACTTCATTGATCAGCGCCGTCAGGATTGCTTCGGTGGGGGATGGTTGAGGCGATTGGATGGCAGCCAACAGCCCCGCGCCCAGGGTAGCCACAGCTTTCTGCAGCGCCGCGACGGTGTAGGTCAGAAAGCGTGTGCGGTCGTTGTCTCCTTCATCCAGCGACAGCCAGGCGACTCGGGAGGGAGGGAGGGTCAATGCCCCTTCGGGAGGCTGAATCCCTTCATCTTTCACGCGCGACGTTCCCCCGCCTGCCCCGGGGTTCCCCCGCCCAGTGCTCGGGGCTGGGTCACCGGGCTCATCCTTCTGATGGACCCATGCGCTGATCAGCGTCGTCTTGCCGGAGCCGGCCGGGGCCGAGACGAGGCTGAGCTTGTGGCCCGAACGGAGCCCTTCGTTCAGTTGCTGGATCAGGCGCGGGCGGGCCACCGCCTGACGTCGTGGTGGGGGGATGTACAGCTTGGTGGTGAGGATCGGCGTTGCCATGGCTCGATGTGGGTGCAGTCTCATCATATGAGAACCTGCCGCTTACCTCAAGGTCGCGTGCAAGAAGATGCGATTAGTCGCCTTTCCTGTCGCCGAGGCCACCTCAACCGGCGTGCATGCGGCCTATAATTGAGCTGTGCCGCTGACTCTCTTGGCCGCGAAACTGTCTCTGCCCCCGCTTCGACCAAAGACGGTCCTCCGCCCACACCTCATTGAGCAATTGAATGCGGGGCTGCCCGCGGGACTGACGCTCATCTCGGCCCCGGCGGGCTTTGGCAAGACGACCCTGGTGCGCGCTTGGGCCGCTGCCTGCAAGCGACCGGTGGCCTGGCTGTCACTGGACGAAGGAGACGCCGACCTCGCCGGTTTTCTATCTTACCTGGTGGCCGCGCTGCAGACGCTGGATGGCCACATTGGGACAGGGGCGCTCGGCCTGTTGCGGGCCGCACAGCCCCAGCCGCCCACCGAGTCAATTCTGACCGCCCTCCTCAACGACGTCACGGCTTTCCACAACAACTTCCTGGTCGTTCTGGACGACTTTCACCTGATCCGGGCGAAGCCCATTGACGACGCCCTGACCTATCTGGTCGAGCACCTTCCGCCCCAGATGCACCTGGTCATCGCCACCCGCGAGGATCCTCATCTGCCCCTGGCCCGGCTGCGGGCTCGGGGCCGGCTCACCGAGCTGCGCGCGGCCGACCTGCGCTTCACCCCCGCCGAAGCCGCCGATTTCCTCAACCAGGTGATGGGGCTGAATCTCTCACCTGACGACATCGCCGCCCTGGAGGCGCGCACCGAGGGCTGGATCGCCGGGCTGCAGCTGGCGGCGCTGTCGCTGCATGGGCGAACCGACCCGGCGCGTTTTATCCAGGCGTTCACCGGCAGCCACCGCTTCGTGCTGGACTATCTCGTCGATGAGGTGCTGGAGCGCCAGCCCGAACCGGTGCGCCGCTTCCTGCTGCAGACCGCCATTCTCGACCAGCTCAGTGCGCCGCTGTGTGGGGCCGTGGCCGAACGCGACGATGGCCAAGCCATGCTGGAGGTCTTGGAGCGGGGTAATGTTTTCGTGGCCCCCCTCGACGACCACCGCCACTGGTATCGTTACCATCACCTCTTCGCCGAGGTGCTACAAGCGCGCGTAATGGCCGAGCTGCCCGATCTTATCCCCAGCCTGCATCGCCGCGCCAGCCTGTGGTACGCGCAGAATGGCTTGCCGGCCGAGGCGATCCGGCACGCGCTGGCCGCAGCGGATTTCGACCTGGCGGCAGCCCAGCTTGAACTCGCCTGGCCCCACACCGACGATCGTTTTCACCACACCACCTGGCTGGCTGGGGTCAGAGCCTTGCCAGCCGAGCTGGTCCGCGCTCGCCCAGTGCTCAGCGTTTGGTATGCCCACGCGCTCCTGGCAACCGGTGACCTCGAAGGTGCCCAAGCCCGGCTGGCCGAGGCGGAACGCTGGCTTGAGTCGGGTGATCCCGTTCAGAAGCCGGCTGCGACCCAAGCGGCGACCCTGGTCATCGTAGACGAAAGACAACTCCAGACTCTGCCGGCAACCATCGCGATAGGTCGTGCCTATTGCGCCCAGGCGCTTGGGGATGGACCCAGTACGGTGCAGTGCGCCCGGCAGGCACTCGACCTGCTGCCCGCCGATGACCAAGTCCGGCGGGGCCAGGCCACCGCGCTGCTGGGGCTTGCTTACTGGGCCAATGGCAACCTGGAAGCCGCCGACCGAATTTTCAGCGACTACACCCGGCAGCTCCGGTCGGCCGGCAACCTGCCCGATGCCATCAGCACCGCCTTTGTTGTGGCGGATATCCGGATGGCGCTGGGCCGGCTGCGCGAGGCTGCGGGCACCCTCGAGCAGATGCTGCAAAACGTGGTGGCGCAGGGCGGGTCAGTGCCGCCGGAAACAGCGGACTTGTATCGCGGGCTGGGCGACCTGTACCGCGAGTGGGGCGATCTGGACGCAGCGGCCCGCTCCCTGCTCAGCGCCCAGGAACTGGGTGAACACACCGGCCTATTTGATTGGCCGCATCGGCTGTATGTCGCCCAGGCGCGCCTGCATCAGTCGCAGGGCGATCTGGAAGGCGCGCTTCAGCTGCTCGACCAGGCTGAGGGTCTTTTCGTCAGAACCCCCTTGCCCGATGTGCATCCGCTTGCCGCCCGGAGGACCAGGATCTGGATAGCGCAAGGCCGGCTGACCGAAGCGCTCGCGTGGGCGCGGGAAAGGGGCCTGTCCGTTGACGACACGCCCAACTACTTGCGCGAGTTCGAGCACGTGACGTTGGCCCGGCTGCTCATCGCCCAGCACACAAGCGAACCTGGAGCAGGCTCTATCCGCGAGGCCATCGGGCTGCTGGAGCGCCTGCTGTCAGCGGCGGAAGCAGGCCGCCGGCTAGGCAGCGTGATCAAGATCCTGGTGGTGCTGGCGCTCGCGCACGAGGCGGCGGGCAGCCGGCCGGCGGCTCTCGGGACGCTTGAGCGTGCTCTGATGCTGGCCGAGCCGGAGGGCTATGTCCGTATCTTCGTCGATGAAGGCCCACCGATGGAGCGCCTCCTGCACGCGGCCGCTGCCCGCGGTACGGCGCCTGATTACGTCCAGCGGTTGTTGGCAGCCTTCCACCCGGCGGCTCCAGCGCCAACCCGCCCGTACGCCGCCCAGTCCACCAGCGCAGAGCCTTTAAGTGAACGTGAACGGGAAGTGCTCCACCACATCGCTGAGGGGCTCACCAACCGGGAGATCGCCGACCGGCTGTACCTCTCCCTGTATACGGTCAAGGCGCATGCGCGCAGCATCTATGCCAAACTCGAGGCCAACAACCGCACCCAGGCCGTGGCCAAGGCCAGGGAATTAGGAATCTTGCCTCGGGTCTGACCGCCCACCGATTCGGCTCTTCGTCTGTTCACAATCGAATACCTGGATCCGGGGCGGGCTGGTAGTTGGCAGCACGCTCTTTGCATGCCCCTCCGTCTCATCCATCTCAAAGTGGCGGCCTATCCGCGATTAGTCCCCTGCATTAGTCCCTTGGAGGTATGACACTCGTCCCTTCCCTCCCCTATGCTGCTTGCGTAAGCGGCACAGACGATTGCGACCGGCCTCGACAGGTACACAGCGCCATGCCAGCCTCACACAGCCACAGCGCAGATCCCGACCGGCCGGCGGTCTATCAGATCCGGGTCAAGGGCCATCTGGATGGCTTGTGGCAGGCCTGGTTTGAGGGCCTGCGCATCACCTCGGAAGAGAACGGCAACACGCTTCTAACCGGTCCGGTCAGTGATCAAGCGGCGCTGCACGGCCTGCTGCGGAAAGTGCGCGACATCGGCCTGCCACTGCTCTCGGTCGTCCGCGTAGAACCCGAATAGGCAGACGCACGAGACATCAAACGGTGATGACTCACGAACATTCAAGAAAGGCGGAGAAAACATGAACACGACCAACGGAAGTCTCTATGGGACAAATCAGAAGACGGCCTTCCTGGTGGGGGTGCTCTTCATCATTGGGACGGCAGCCGGGGTCACCAGCGCGCTAGTGACGGGACCGGTCCTCAGCGGGCCAGTCGATCTCGCCCGCCTGGCGGCCAACGGAGGCCCGTTAGTCACGGGGGCCCTCCTGGTCTTGACCATGGGCCTGGCGCTGGCTATGGTGCCGGTCCTGCTGTTCCCGCTCTTCCGGAAAATCAATGAACCGCTGGCGCTGGGCTATGTGGTCTTCCGGGGAGCGCTCGAAACCGCCACCTGCCTGCTCTGGGCCGTCAGTTGGCTGCTGCTGATCAGCCTCGGCCGGGAATACGTGACTGTGGGTGCACCGGACACTACGCACTTTCAGTCCCTGAGCACGCTGATTCAGGCCGCGGGCACGTGGAACGGCCATGTCGGCGCGATCTTCTTCAGCTTGGGCGCGCTGATGTTGTACGCACTGTTCTATCGGTCGCAGCTTCTGCCGCGCTGGCTGTCTGCCTGGGGCTTGCTGGGCGCTGTCTTGTATCTGGCGGTGCCGCTGTCGGCCATGCTCGGCTCCGAACTGGAGATTCTGTATGGCCCGCTGCTCCTGCAGGAACTGGTGATGGCTATCTGGCTGATCGTCAAGGGTTTCAATCGGGCGGCCATGGCACCCGAGCCGGCCTGACGCAGGCGCGCGCCGGATAGCCAAGGCCGCTCGGGCAGGGCGTGACCTGGCAGGACGGACCGCACACGGTCAGGGTGACGTTTGACACTCCCAGTGTACCGTTGAGCGGCGTATACTCCGATGATCCCGGTCTATTACCAGAATGAAATCATGGACAAGCCCGCCCGGTTCCCATATCAGTTCTTTGTGGTGACGTTCGCTTGGTCTTGGCTAGTCTGGCTGCCGCTGGTCTTGGCGGGCGCTGGTCTCTTGCCCCTGAGCCAAGACCTTGTGAGTGCTTTGAGCTTGCCTGTCGCGAGTGTGGGTGCCTTCGGCCCCGCCGCCGGAGCCTGGTACTGCCTCAAAACACTGCATGAGAAGGGTGCTCTTCGCCGGTATCTACGCGGTCTGCTGGATTTCCGTCTGGGCTGGCAGGCCTGGCTCGTTCCCATACTCGTGCTAGGTGGGAGCACTTGGTTCGCGTGGCGGCTGCCGGAGCTGTGGGGAGAGCCACGATTGGCCATGCTCTTGCCTTCCGGCTGGGTCTTTCCGCCGTACGTCTTAATCATGATTCTGTTGGGCGGCGGGCAGGAAGAACTGGGGTGGCGCGGCTATATTCTGGATCCCTTAGAAGCACGCCTGGGGGCGTGGTTGGGCAACCTGGTGCTAGGCGTGATTTGGGCGTGTTGGCATTTGCCCCTGTTTTTTATGCCGGGCATGAGTCAGACGTTTATGCCATTTGCGGGGTTTGTCTTACTGACCATCGGGTATTCTTGGTTTTTCGCCTGGGTGCGCCAAGCTGCCGGCAAGCGCACGTGGGCGGGGCTAATGACGCACGGTTGGGCCAATGCCTTCATTCCCTTGTTCCCGACGGTCGTCATGGCGGCCGGGGCCGCCCAGCCCCGTTATTGGATATGGGTAAGCCTGACCTTCGCGATTGGTGTGACCACAATGGCGTTGCGCTCGAGGCAGCAGCGTCAGTCTGGCGTCGTTGATCGCCTGGATCTGCATGGCGGCGCCGGGCTTCACGCGCGCTGAGTGCTGGGCACCTGGAGCTTACCCTCGCAGAAGGCGGCCAGGCGCCCAGTCGCCTTACCGAGATTTCGAGCGCAGCGCAAAGTCCGCCGTCTAGCTCCTCATCTTGCCGCTCGAAGTAATCGTCATATTGCGCACCGGGTACGGTGTTCTTGATGACACTCCACCGGTCAACAATTTCCTCTTTGGCGCCGGGAGGCCTAGAACTTCTGGGGTCATCGGTGTGCGTTACCGGCGGGTGGGCAGGAGGAGACAACGCGCCGTCACTTTGACGGAACCACCTTGCAGCCGGGAAAGTGCCAGAAAACGCCGCGGCTCCCATGCCTCGGGGGCACGCTGTGTTAAGCGGGCATTGTGGGGATCAACTCTGACGCTGGGGATTTCACCGAGCCAACCGATACTGCAATCCAGGTCGATAGAGCAAGGCCCTGAACAAAGCCCTCGACCATGGCTTTGACAACGACGGGGAAAGTTGTGAATTCTGGCTTTAGAATCAGCCAACCTTCGATCGTGCCCGAACCGGCCACAGTACTTGCCCATTGGCCAAGAACAATGTAAAGGCCTCCAATGGTTGCTGCGCGTTTCCAGAAGGGCCAGGAACGCAGACACCGCAGAAACGGAAAGAGAACAGCTGCAATCAGAAGCCCGCGTAGAATCTGCCAGGGCAACATCCAAGTGGTCACATGCCGCCAGAGAACGGGTTGATCGGGGGTTCGCATAATCTGGGCAGCTATTCCGTTGGGATCGAAAAACTCGCGAGTGACAAACATAAACGCAAGTGCGCCGATCCCGATGTATGTCACGATGTGAGCAACAATCACTCGCGATGAGAATTGAAAGAATTGTGTCATTCTGTGAACTCCTGATATGGAAGGCAAGGCACTTAGGGTGCCGCCTAACACCGGTTGACTCGCCACTAATGCCATCTGTGGTTGTCTTAACAACGGCGACCGGCACGTCGACCAAGGCCTCAGACAGGGCAGTGTCGTCATCAATGTGGCGCAGAAATGTCGCTGACCTAATACCGCTTGTTCTCTCGTGACTTGGCCCAGGTCTGGATTACGCCAAACAAAATCGCGAGAACGAATGACGTTTTCCAGTCTATGGATGTTTCTGCATGCCCAACGATATTCCATAGAAGGGTCACGAGCGCCGCCGTTGCCAGGGCTAACGCGAACACAGATACAAATTCGAGCGCCAATTTACTGATTGTCATACTGCACTCCCTTGTTGACTTTCTCCGGGTTATTCTTTTCACCCGAACTCAATGGATTACGCACCTGCCGGTCAATCGATCGTCATGACCACGTTCCCCTTTTTATGCCCGGCTTGGACGTAGCGGTGCGCCTCGGCCACCTGTGCCAACGGGTAGCACCGGTCGATCACGGCGCGGAACTGGCCGGCTTCTATCAGCTCCCGGACGAAGCCCAGATCTTCGGCCTTCTGGCGCGCGGGCCGCAGCCCCGTGGCCGCAAACCGCGCCTGCCGGCCGCCGGCTAGCGACGCCCACAGGCCACGCAGCAACACGCCCGGCCCTGGGATCACCGTGAGGTACACGCCGTCTTTTGCCAGCCGGTCCCAACACTGCGAGAGCGAGAGCTTGCCCACGGCGTCGAAGATGATGTCGTAGGTGTGGCCCAGGCGGGTGAAGTCTTCGCGCGTGTAATCCACGACGCGGCTGGCCCCCAGTGACCGCACCAGCTCCAGGTTCGGCGTGCTGCAGACGCCCGTTACCTCGGCCCCGTAGGCGCAGGCCAACTGCACCGCCGCCGTGCCCACCGACCCCGACGCGCCATGCACCAGGACCGACTGTCCGCGGCGGACATGGCCGTGGTCTCGCAAAAACGGCAGCGCCGTTAGGGCACCATTTGGCACGCTGGCCGCCTCGGCGAAGGACAGGCCGGCCGGCATGAGGGCCAGCGTCGCCTCTTCAGACAGGCACTTGTACTCGGCATAGGCGCCAAAGGCATCGATGCCGAAGACCCGGTCGCCAGGCTTGAAGCGGCTGGCGCCCGGTCCGAGCGCCTCCACTTCCCCGGCGAACTCTTGGCCCAGGATCGGGTGCCTAGGTTTCAGCAGGCCGTTGAAGCCGGGGGCCGCCCGCATGTCGGGGTCTTCCTTGCAGACGGTGGCGGCGTGAACGCGGATGAGCACTTCTCTTGTCTTGGGCGCGGGCTTGGGCGCCTGACCAACTTGCAACACTTCGGGCGGGCCAAACCGGGCATAAGTCACGGCTCTCATGCGGCGCCTCCCAGCGCAACGGCGCGGCGGGCGATCGGCCCTGGGGCGCGCAGCAGCGCGACCCCGAGGCCAACCGACCAGACGATCATCCCGACACCGAAGATCATGATCAGCGGCTCCGCCAGCGGCGGGAGGATAGTCAGCAGCCCGGTCAGGCTGATGATCAGGCCCAGCAGGTTCAACCACTTGGGCAACTCCCTGGTCCGCCAGGCCGTGAGGCTGAGCAGCAGCACCCACAAGCTGCCCACCACTTCGTTCCCGCTCACGATCCCGTTTTCCACCGCCTCCAGCGTGACCCAGGCCCCAGCGGCTTGGGACGGGTCCTGGGCATGCAGCTCTGCGATGACGCCCACGTCCCGGAGCATCAGGTTGCCGCTGCCGATGATGAGCGCCGCCCAGATCAGCCCGAAGGCGGTCGCCAACTGCGCCGCGCCCGGCGCAGACAACTTCAGCCGCTCGTAGAGCGCCAGCACCATGGCGACCAGCGTGAGGGCCGAACCCCAGTACGCTGCCAGGTTCCACAGGTAAACCAACACCTGGTTGCCGGCCACGAAGGCCACGTACGCGCCCGGCCCGCGGCCGAGCAAGGGGAACATCAGGACTCCCCCCAAGACCATGCTCACGATGTAGGCCAGGGCATGGATCCAGGCACCCCAGCCGCCGAGCTTCTGTAGGTTGTTCATGATCAGTCTCCCGTAGCGAACGTGACGGCGAGGTCTTCGCGACGCTGGCCTTCCGTCGCGCGCCAGCGCCAGGCGAGCCACACGATGCAGCCCGAGCAGAGCACCTCAACCGAGGCGATGAAGAGGTAGTGCGGCGTCGCCGACCCCAGCCCCACCACCCAGAGGATGGTGAAGACGCCGCCCAGCATGTTCGCCCAGCGGTTGGCCCGGTAGCTCAGGAGGCGCGACAGGATGATCATCGCCATGGGGATTTCGGTCAGCACCGCCGCGATCAGCAAGAAACCGGGCGTGAGCTGAACCCCATCCACCACCCCGGTCGCAATCTTCTGGAGGGCGCCGGGGACCATGAACGAGAAGATGTCGGCAAAGAGCATGTTGATCAGCACGAAAGTCCACAGCGTGGACAATCTGGACTTCATGGCTTCCTGAGAGAGCGTTTGCGAGATCATCCT
Organism: Anaerolineales bacterium; assembly: GCA_020845955.1. GTDB lineage: Bacteria > Chloroflexota > Anaerolineae > Anaerolineales > UBA6663 > JADLEU01. The sequence goes on along the minus strand of JADLEU010000125.1, from coordinate 61,443 downwards.
TTACTCCTTCTGAATTGAGTCCCCAGACGCATCCGCACCGCCTGGCGCGCCGGGTTCGAGGGGATTGACCGAGAGCAGGGGCAGGCCCACGTCCCGCACCTTCTTCAACAGGCCATGCAGCGCCGCCTGGTCGGCCACCCAGCCGGTGATGAGCGTCTCGCCATTTTCAGCCGGCGTGATCGCCAGGCCTTCAAACCATTCAGACCACTGGGCGCTCAAGCTGCCTGCAACCCGGAGCTGATATTGCCGGGGGTGAGGGTGATGGGGCTGGTTCATGGCACGGTTCGGCATGGTCGGTGCGGCTCGGGTTCCCGGTCGGGCCGGTTCTGCCCTCAGCGCAACGACACTATATGCCCCGTGCGGTACGGTTCGGTAGAGCCAGAAGTACTGTTTGGGAGGTACTGCTTCTGGGAGAGAGAGGGGACTAGAGCAGACCCAGTTCGCGGGCGCGGGTCACCGCTTCCGTACGGTTTTGAGCCTGCAGCTTGCCGAACAATCGCTGGTTGTGGCCTTTGACCGTGCTGATGGTCACGCACAGACGCTCGCTGATCTCACGGTTGGTGAGCCCCTGGGCGATCAACTGGAGCACTTCTAGCTCACGCCCGCTCATCGGCTCGACCAATGCGGCTGTGCGCTGAGCGACGGTGGAATGAGGCAGGGTTGCTGGGTGTGGGAACGCTGCCAGGAGTTGATTGACATAGCTAATCAAGCGTTGCTGGTTGATGTTCGCTCGTTTTTCGATCGTCGCACTGAACTCCAACAATAACGACCTGATTGCTTCGCCTTCATCCACGAAGGTGCGCAAGTAGCCCTCTGGCTCGGCCAACGCGAGCGCGTGCGCCAGCGCCGCCACGGCACCCGGCCGGTTTTGCTGCGCCTGTTCAACTAGCGCCTGGGTCAATCGGATTTCGATCAGGCTGCCGGACCGCTTTTGCGTCTCGGCCAGTGCAAGCAGGCGTTCCAGCATCTTGCTAACCCCGGCGAGGGCGCCTTCGGCCAGCCGCACGCGGGCCAGGGTGAGAAGCTCGTATTCATCCAGGTAGCGAGCCTCGGCCTCCGTTGATAGACCACACTCGCGCGCCCAGGCCTGGGCCTTATCTAGGCGCCCTTGTTTGAGATGGACCCGCGCCTGGTGAGCGGCGACCGGGTATGCGAGCGGGATCGCGTTCTTGACATGGACACGGCTGGCTTCGTTGAGCAGCTCAAGCGCCGCCTCCCACTCCCCAGCCGATTCTTTGAGCCGGGCTTGCGCCAGGTTCCAGCGGTAACGCCAGTCCACCAAGGTGGTGTGTTGGCCCAGATCGGCGGCGGTTTGCAGGTGGTGCGTCTGCGTCGCCGCTTCGCCCCGTTCATGGGCCAGCAGGGCCAGTCCCAGGTGGTGGTGGGCAATGACGGCTTCGGCTTCGTGGCCCAGCGCAGTGGCCGCGCTGATCGCCTGCCGCAGGGCGTTCTCGGCTTCGCGCAGGCGACCCAGGATCACTTGCATATCCGCCACCGCAAAGGCGCTGGCAACGTCAAACAGCGGGTTGCCCAATCGGCGCATGTTGTCCCGCCAGGCGTGCATGGCTTGAAGGGAGAGTTCCAGGTCGCCAGTCGCCCAATGGGTGAATCCTAGTGTAATGGCCGCGCTGGCGCGCAGGCCAAAGTCGTCCTGTGGGATGAGCTGCATGGCGAGCTCGGTGTATCTCAGCGTTTCAGCCAGGTCGCCCTGGTTTTGGGCATTGGAGGCGCGGATGAGGGGGATGTTCCCCGGCAGGGACTCTGACCCAGGCCCGTCGCCTGCGCCGGCGAGGGCGCGCTCGGCATGCTGCAGGTAGGCTTCGCTCGTCTCCAACTCTCCCGCATCCGAATGCGCCCACGCAAGCTGGACACATAGTCTTGGCCGGCCGCATACAACAGCTTGAGGCAGTCTCTTGATCCACCCAATCCAGGCGGCAGTCTGGAAGCTGCGTTCCATGGCTTGCCAGGCCGCCTCGGCCAGGCTGGCCGCTCTCTCAGAGGCACCAGCCGCCAGGGCATGGTGGAAGGCTTCGGCCAGATCGTTGTTGGCTTCATACCAGGCGCTGGCGCGTAGGTGGTCTTCCGCGAGCTCCGCGGGGTTGCCCAGGCGCTGGCGCAGCAAGTCGCCAAACAAGTGGTGATAACGGTACCAGCGCCGCTCCGGGTCGAGGGGGACCAGGAACAGGTTGGCGCGTTCCAAGCTTTCCAGGGTCTCCTGGGCCGTTTTCTCCGTGTGGCCCAGAATGGCGTCGCACAGCGGGGCAGACAGGCGCCGGAGAATGGAGGTGCGGAGCAAGAACGCCTGAATCGCCTGGGGCTGGCGCTGGAGGACCTCTTCCAACAGGTAATCCAGCACGAAATGGTCACTGCCAGTGAAGGTCTGGATGAAACGGGCCGGGTCTGGCTCTCTTCGCATCGAGAGCGCCGCGAGCTGCAGGCCGGCAACCCAACCCTCGGTGCGGGCTTCCAGGGCGGCGATATCTGCGGCGGATAGGTTCAGGCCCATGACCCGATTGAGAAACTCGGCGGCCTCCGCCAGCGCAAAACGCAAGTCGGCCTCGCGGACTTCCGTCAGTTGGCCGCGGGCACGCAAACGAGCCAGGGGCAGCTGGGGATCCTCGCGAGTAGCGATGAGGACGTGCAGCTGCGGGGGCAGGTGCTCGAGCAGAAAGGTGAGCGCCTGATCAACGGCCTGGGCTTCGATCACATGATAGTCGTCAAGGACCAGGACTAGCGGTTCGGGCAGCGCGGCGATTTCATTGAGCAGGGCAGTCAAGATCGTTTCAGTGGATGGCGGCTGAGGGGCCTGGAGGGTCGCTAATGAGCTCTCGCCGATGCCCGCCGCAACCGTCTGCAGGGCGGCGACCAGGTACGTCAGAAAGCGTGTGGGGTCGCTATCGCCTTCGTCCAACGATAACCAGGCGACTCTCGAAGGATGAAGGCTGAAGGATGAAGGCTGAAGAGTTGCTCCCGACTCATCCAGATCCCCGCGCAGCAGTTCGCCGCCTGCCCCGCGGGCCTGCCCCGCGTTGCGCAGCGGGGTCTCCGGGGGGGCATCTTTCTGATAGACCCATGCGCTGATCAGCGTCGTCTTGCCAGAGCCGGCGGGGGCCGAGACCAAGGTGAGTTTGTGGCCTGAACGGAGCCCTTCGTTCAGGCACTCAAGCAGGCGAGGGCGAGCGACGACCTGCGGCCGGGGCGGGGGGATATAGAGTTTCGTGGCGAGAATGGGCGTCGCCATGGCCCCAGTATACCGCCGACCTGGGCCTTGTACGCTCGCTGGCAATCGCCATGGCGCCTCTTGGAGAACGCCGCAATGCCCGTGGCCCGACCGCTTCACGCCTGACACGCCGCTGAGGGGCTGGCGGCGAGCCCACGCCGAGAACAGCCCTGTGAGTGGGATGTGCTGAGCGGCAGCCGGTGGCGCCTGCTGGTCAATGCGCTTCTCGAGGATGATATCGGGCCTGCCGCGGCCGTTGGCATCGGGCACCACGCCGATGAGTTGATACCTGCACTTCAGGCAAGGCTTGTTATGTAAGTTGTTTCCTTTCTTGCGGGGTAGAGTATTGTGCGCCTGCGATGTCCTGCGCCAGGCGCTGCGACCCAACGAAGCCAATCACCAGCGCGGCCGTTCCCCAACTGAGGGCTGCACCGATCCATGGATGAAACTCGGCTGAAGAAAGAAACAGACCTGTCACGCCAATGGAGGCATGAAATAGAAGAGCCAGCCACAGGCTGCCCCGAGTGTTGTTGTAGACCCAGGTAAACAGCACCGTAGTCGCCATCAATTCGAGGAAATGCCAGCCGATGAAAGTATCCTGAAAAAGGTTGCCCTTGGTTAACCATAGGGGCACGTGCCAGGTACCCCACACCAGCCCAAGAAGGAGACTGGCGCGCAAACTGCTCATTTCGAACTGCATTCGCGGCAGGGCAAATCCACGCCAGCCGATTTCTTCTCCCATCGGACTTCCAAACAGCAGCTGTTGGAGAAAGAAGGCGGGCAGGAACACAAACGGGCTAACATCCAATAGCTCCGGGAAGCTATTAACAAAGGGCGGTTGCCCGAAGTTGGGGATTGGGCTGCCCAGCAGGATTGAAAGGCCGGTCTTTGTCAGCGAGAGAGCGGCGGGCCAGAACAGCACGAACAAATACCATTGGAGTCCGACCCGCCACGTCAACAAGCGTTTGAGCAAATCGCCGAAACCTGCCCGACCCTCATAGAGGGCAATCGTAATCAGCGCGGCCAAAGATGGACCCATGGCACCCAGCAGGCCGCTCAGGACGGGATCAATATGGAAGGAGATGAAATCATACGAAACGAGTGCGGCTGGAATCCAGACAGCCCATGAGATCCCAAGAGCCAGAAATAGAAAGGTTGCCAGAGATTGCGCCTTGGGTGAAATAGAGATGGCAGACATCGGCTATGTTCTCCCTTTGACGTTAGAAGGATGCTGGAGCATTCATCTTCTTTGATCCTGCCAGTCGAAGCCACGTGGCCAGTCCCGCAATGACAAACAACCCGCATGCCAGGTTCAATGTCAGGCGGATGCCGAACCAGTCACCTCCCAAGCCGCCGATTATCATTCCAATGAGCATCATCAGTGCGCTGAGCGTCCCCAACGCGCCAAAGATGCGCCCGCGATAATGATCTGCGGTCGTTTGTTGAAGCAGGGCATTGATCGTCACATACAACCCGATGAGTGGGATGCCGACAACGGCAAAGAGTGTCAATGTGAGCGGAAGCAAAGCGGTATTGAATATCGCCAGACCGTGAGAATGCCCTCGCCCACCATGCATATCGCCGAAGTGGCAAAGAGGGTGTTGACCAGGGCATCGTGCTGTACGACCGCGAGACCCGCCCGCCACTCGCGCCAGAATGCGAACCACACTGGCGACACACCCCGGGGCCGTTCCATATCCGTTTTTTGTTTCGGCGAAAAGGTGATCAGGGCGATCAAAATCGCGGAAAGCAGAAAAGTTGCACTATCGAACCACACGACGCTATGTAAGCCGAGCGATGCCATGAGTACACCGCCCAGCGGAGGCGCGAGCAGGCGCGCGACTTGCTGACCGAGACTATTGAGCGAATTCGCCGTAACCAGGTGATCCGTGCTGACCAGGCGCGGCAACAGCGCGTTTTCCGCCGGAACAAAGAATTGTGAAACCGTCGCCTGGACTAGCGCGACGAGATAAACAATCCAAAGATCGCTGAAAGAGCGTACGGCGAGCAACGGCAATAACAGCGCGGCGCGTACCAGATCAGAGACAATCATCGTGCGCCTGTAGTCCCAACGATCCACAAATACGCCAGCGACCGATCCTATCAGCACACGCGGCAATGTCTCGATGATGAACATGCCGCCCGTCGCCAGCGTCGAACCGGTCAAACTGTACACGTAGAATGGCAGCGCGATCAGCACCGCCCAGTCACCGGCAATCGAAACGAGCTGCCCACACCAGAGCAAGGTGAAATTGCGCTGCCGCAAGACCGTCAGCATGGAATCTCCGAGGCGCTGCAGCCGATCAGGAATACTGCGGCCAAGTTGAATGCCACAAGTCGCTGTTATGGTTGAAGGTGTCGCGGGTCAATCTCCATAAGTCGCATTCTTTGTTGCAGGAACCGGCGTGGACTGGTGGCTTCTCAAGAGAGTTTGACCCAACCACGCTGACCACACCACACTGAGAAGCAACACGATGATCCCCAGCGCCGGCAATAGGCTAAGCCCGCCCATCACCAACCCAAGGTAACTGAGCGGCCTCGGTAACTGGTTGGTCTTTAAGGCTGACCAACTCACCAGCAGATACCACAAGCCGTTGACGGCGATGACGGCCAGTCCCACCAAGCCGGCCAGTCCATTCAGTTGCTTGCCCAGCTCGGCCTGCCCCTGCGCGGAGTTGGCCGCCTGCGAAACAGCATACAGGCTCAGGCTGGCGTTGGCGAGCAGGCACAAGATGGAAAGGAAGCCGAACAAAGTGGCCCAACCCATCACTGCTGGAGCCTCGCCGCGTAGGCGGTTGAATAAGGCCACAACCAGGACGCTGGCTACAGCGGCTGACGTGAATTTCAGCAGGTCCTGGATAACCAGGGGAGCCGGATTGTTGATGGCCAGCTCGACGAGCTGCGTGTTGTCGGTCAGCGCGGCTGGGCCGATGAGGCCAAATAACACAACCAGAGCCGCTATTGCCAAGAGCGCGTTGACATAGGCGGCGAGGCCGCCAACCCTCTGAGTATTCAGCCAATAGGTCTGCATGGTTCTCTCCTTATCAACTAATCCGCCTCGTTTTAGAGATTGCCTTGACCAAATCTTCTATGGGCGCGCCCTTGACTAGAAAAGCGTCCGCTCCGGCCAGGGCCGCTGTCTGGCGCTCGGCCTCGCCCGCGTGAATAGATAGAACCACCACCCAACAGGCTGGCCAGCGGCTCTTGATCCGGTGCGCCGCCTCATAGCCATCCATGACCGGCATTTCCAAGTCCAGCACCACCGCATCCGGGCACAGCCGTTCGACCTGGCTGATTGCTTCCAGGCCATTGGCCGCCTCGCCGACGACCTCCAGCTCGCTGGCCAATGGGAGCAACAGACATAACTCCTGGCGCACCAGTGGCATATCGTCCACAATGAGCACCCGCAGTCGGTGGGGAGTTTCAGAAGAAGGTGATGTGAAATGCGCCATGGGGTCTCGCGCCGAACTCGGAATGCGCGCATCCTATGCGTTCTGGGGCGCGGGCGCATCGAACGGGCGGAGCATTTCTAGCAAGCCGCGCGTCGGATTTGCCTTCTACTGCCGGAGGGGGACGGCCCTACATCTCAAGGCGTAGACAAAACAAAAAGGCCTCGACGGTCCTGGAGACCTTCGAGGCCTGCGCTGGCGCAGGCGCGGGTCAATCTGCCGCGGGCCGCAGTTGGGCGATCAGGCCGCGCATTTCGGCCAGGGCGTGTTGCGTCAGCTGCTGCAGCCGCTCCAGTTGGGGCCGCACCTGAGAAGGCCCGCGCTCCAGCAGGATTTGCGCTGACCGCGTATTGAGGACAATGCTGAAGATGGTCTGCGAGACGGAGTCATGTAACTCGCGCGCCAGCCGGTGGCGCGCCTCTATAGCAGCCACTTCTTCCACCTGGCTGGCATACGCTTGCAGTTGCCGGTGGGCTTCTTCTAGTTCGTTGAGCATCACCTGGCTCTTACGCCTGGCCGTCTCCGTTTCTTGGTTGGCAACGACATACGCTGCCAAGACAAGGCTGCCGGCCATCGGCATCAGCGCGCGCGCCAGACCTGCAAGCGCACCCAGGGAGAGCATGAGCGGCCCGGCGGTGAGCAGCGCAAACACGCCAACCCAGGCCCAGCGAGTCGTTTTGGTGACAAAGAATGCGGCCTGAAAGGACAACAACACAAAGAGCGCTGTCACAGTCCCCAATTGGGGATTTAACAGCAACAGCCCTGTCACCGTGAGGGACTGAAGAGCGAAGTACAGGTGCAGCAGCTCCAACCGCATTGCTGGCCGCCACATCACCGCCGTATACAAAACGAGATAAGCGGCATGCAAGCCCAAATACCAGGGCAGTCGTTCCGGTCGCGTATTGGAGAACAGGGCTTGAGCAAACTCGGCGGCGAAGACTAGATAGACAGCCGCCACGGCAAGTCGACCGGGCCGGAGAGGTGGACGGGAGGGGTTCTTTCTTTCAGGCAACGCCAATCGCCTGGGCGCGCTCAATCCGACTCGGCCAAGCCGTTCTTGATCGCATAAATCGCCAATTGGGTGCGATCTTCCAGGTTCAGTTTGCTCAAGATGTTGCTGACGTGGGTCTTGACCGTCTTCGCGCTGATGACCAGGACCTGCGCGATCTCTTGATTGCTGCGCCCCTGCGCCACCAGGCGAACCACGTCGCGTTCTCGTTCGGTGAGCGCCATGGCAGGAGTTGCGGCCTCGCGCTTGGCATCGCTCTGAGGCTGGGCTCGCATCGCGTCCATCAGTTTGCGCGCAATGTCCGGGTGCAGCGAGGCTTGCCCACGATGCACGGCTCGGATGGCGCCCACCAGATCGTCCGGGGAGATATCTTTCAGCAGATAGCTGGACGCGCCAGCCTGGACGGCCGGGAAGACCTTGTCGTCCTCCGTGAAACTCGTCAGTGCAATCACTTTGATATTGTCGTTCAGCGACTTGACCTGGCGCGTGGCCTCGACGCCGTCCAGCCGCGGCATGACCAGATCCATCAGGATGATATCCAGATCGTACTGGCGCGCCATTTCTACAGCCGTCTGCCCATCGCCCGCCTCGCCGATGACGATGATGTCCTCGTGCAGCTCCAGAAAGGTCCGCAGGCCTTGGCGAACGATTTGATGATCGTCCACGATCAGCACTTTGATTTTTTCTTCCGGCGTCATCGTGGCGAATTTCCTCCCAGTCGCATCTTCTCAGCCCGGACGCGCGTACCCGCATCCGGTGCGCTCGTGATCTGCAACTCCCAACCGATCTCGGCAGCCCGTTCGCGCATACTGGCCAGGCCGACTCGATTGTTGTCGGCTGCGCGCTGCAAATCGAAGCCCTGCCCATGATCTGCAATCTCGATCCATGGCGCCTCTGCCAGATGCAGCCGAATACGCGCTTGAGGCGCCTGTGCGTGCTTGACGACGTTGTTCAGCGCCTCTTGAACGATGCGGAAAAGCCCCCGCGCCTCTGAAGGTTCAAGCGGTTGATCGCCTTCGACTTCCAGGGAGACCGACAAGCCCTCCGGCAAGTAGCGGCCCGTCAAATGTCGCCGGATGGCCGCCGCCAACCCGCCTTCGGCGACCCGGTCCGGGCGAAGTTCGGTAATGAGCACCTGCAGCTCGGAGAGCGCGCTTTGGGCTAGTTGGCTCAACCGATCCAGCTGCGGCCCGACGCGGCCCGGATCGCGATCCAACAACAGCATAGCCGACTGCGTGGTGAGGGCCATCGTAAAGATCGTCTGCGTCACGGAATCGTGCAGTTCCCGCGCCAGGTGATGGCGCTCCCGCGCCACAACCAGTTGTTGGCTCTGCTGGGCATAGGATTGCAGCTGCCGATTCGCCTCTTGGAATTGCTGCGTCAGGGTCTGATTGTGGCGGTGCGCCTCTTGGGCGCGCCGGGTGGCTAGAGCGTAAGAGGCCAGCAACACGCTCCCGAAGGTATAGATCAGCGCGAAAGCGATCCCAGCAAACGCGCCATAGATTTCGGCCATTGGCAGAGCGATCAGGATGGCAAACAATCCAATCCACACGGCTCCCGATTTAGGGCTGAACCGCTGCATGATCTGCATGCTTAGGATGCCAAACAAGGCCGCAAAATAATCCTCGGCGTCTTTCATGAACAGAAGCACGAGCACCAATATGGACTGGAGAATCAGGTAGAGGGGGAAATATCCAGGCCGCCTGGGGGAGATCATCATTCCGCTAACCAACAAAACCAGCCAAATCAGCAGCACTCCCAACACCTGACCTAGAGATGAGCTATCCTGGTATCTGATCAATGATCGCAACACCGTTGCTCCGAGCAGGCAACCGATGGTGAGATAGAAAATCCACGAATACGACGAATCGGCAGAGCGCTTCATAGATCAGAGTTGAGACCAGATCACATTGAGGGAGACGCAACTGACATCAGATTTAGGTTCAATTGTAGCCTTTGCGATGGTAAGGGCAAGACGGGAGGTACACGTTGCATAAGCGCAGTCAGAAACATCTTTTCGTTCTACTCATTGGCCGGCGGTGTTTTCCGTTTCCAGCGGCCAGGCCACGGGCAGTCACGGCCATTGCGCCATGCCTGCCTTCTCATGGCCAGTTGGTTGATGACTTCGACTTTGCCCTTCGCCCCGTGCTGATGGGTTGCAACACCGAATAACGTGCTTCGCGAAGACTTGCCAAGGCTCAAGGATGGACGACCCGCAAATCTAGGAACTCTTCAAACGGGTCGAAATCACTGTCGTTGTAGAGAAGGGTGTGGCCATTGACCACGCAGAATGTGGCAATCCAACAGTCAATCGTGCGGCGAATCGTGCGACCCCTGGCCCGTAAGGCGCGGTAGTTCTGCGCGGCAGTCACCGCCAATTCCACGCCGCCCGTCGTGAAGACTTCAAACTTGAGCAGTTCGCGGCGAGTCTCGGCCGCTTCGCGCTCATCGCGTACGCCCTGCAACACTTCGCTCAAGATCAGGTCGGTGAGCCCGAGCCGCTGCCGGTCGAGTTCCTGGTCCAGCCAGTCGGTCTGCGGCGTCGCAATGCCGTTGAGATAATCCACCCAGACGGTGGTATCCACGATGACCATGCGGAGTCCCTACGCTGCGACCCGGCCTGAACGCAATTCATCCAAGTTGCCCTGCCACTTAACCTTACCGCGCAGGCGGCGCACACCGGTTTGGGCCTTGACCTGGATCAGCAAGTGAAGCCCGGCCTCGACCACAGCCTTTTTGGTGGGCAGGCCTGTCACCTTCATAGCTTGCTCAATCAACTCGTCGTCAATCACAATGTTGGTGCGCATGAGAGCCTCCAGGTGCCAGATCACCGATGTGTACAATATAGGCCCTCTATGTGTATTGGTCAATAGCGCTGGCTGAGAACTCGCTGCGGTCTACCGGGGCAGCGCGAAAGGAAAGAAAGCGTCAGGAACCACGATGCTCAGCAGATTCCAGTTGAGTCGAACCCCTTTGTAATACTGAGCATTTGGAGCTGCGTGAAGAAAGGGGAAGGCGTGCAGCCAGTACCGAGTATCGATGTGGGTTTGCGCCCGTGCGCAAAACCGGCCATTGTGTTCATCACAATTCGGCAGGTAGTTCGGCAAACCAATTGTCGTAGACCAAGAGTAGACCTTACGCCGTAACACTGCCTGGACAAAGTCAACTGGCCGGACACGGCAGGCCCAAAGTCCTCGAGGAAACGGCCACATTGGACAGGCTGGGCATCGTGAACAAGGACGCCGCAGTCTCTTAAGCACAGGGTTGCGGGTTCGAGTCCTGCGCGGCCCACACGGAAAATCCCTTGAAAACTCGCCAATCGGCGAGTTTTCTTGTTCTCGCGCCATGAACAGGTGCATTTTTACACCTGCTCTCGAGACGGCCCGCTGGAAAAACATGACCCGGTGCTACGCTGGAACGAATAGCACCTGTCCGCGTGGCCGCTGCACTGGTTTGACGACAGGTGCTTTGAATCCGAAGGCCATAAAAGGAACGGAAAGGTTACGCGTGGCCTTCAATAAGGCGGCTTGGCCGGCCCCGTATAGCCGCACAGGCCCAGCCGGGGTGAATTCACCACTTTCAGCGGCGCGCCGTAGTTGTCGTGCGGGTGGTTCTTGCGGTGCTTGGCGCACAAGAAACCCATTCGATCCTCTTCGATGACACACTCGACGCACAGCCACCCGGCCGGCGCACCGCACTCAAGACACACAACCTCCGGCAGCCTGTTGCGGACCATCAGGCTGATCGGCCGGCGCGTGGTGGTCTGACCCTTCCGCACGCTGATGCGTTTCAGGGTGGTCCACGACTCTGTTCCGAAATCATAGACGTGCATGATCTTGGCCTTGTGCCGGAAGACATCAGCGACGAAAGCTTCTTTCGCCAGCTGCGGCGTGCCCCAACCACCCAGCGTGAAGGCGCTCATGTGGCCGCAGCATTCCAGCCAAATCGCGCGCAGGTAGTCGTCCAGGTCCTGCAGCGGGGCCACGCCGCTGACTTCCAGGTCCAGCCAGAACTCGGGCCAGTAGGTGGCCTCCGCCCGGATGTAGTAGACGTCTGGCTCGTAAACCGACTGGCGCCTGCTGGTCTTGCCCTTCAAGGCTGCCTTGCGTTCGCGGCATGCGCGCAAGTGCGCCGCGGCGGTGGGGCGAGTCACTTCGGCACCGCAGTACTGGCAAAGCCCGGGATAACGCCTCACTGCTGGCCTGCCCGCCGTTCCTGGTTGCCCGGCTCTCTTCTTCATTTCGGCGCCGCTGCTACGAGTGGCGATCAGCCGGGATGTACGGGATCAAGCCCTTCTCAAACGCTATCACCTGCGCCTCCCGGGGCATATGGCGGATGTCAACAATCATTCCATTGACGCTGAGGAACCAGATCATCGGATTGGCTTCCACCTTGCTGGGCGCGGTCCAGGCCGGGTCAAATTGGTGCATCTTGAACAGCGTGCGGATTTGCTTCGACTTGGCGGTGGCGGTGCTCGACGAGGTCCCAAAGAACTCGCACAGCTGAGCGTGCGAAGTGTGCGGGGCCTGGCTGCGGTCGTACCAGAAGTTGACGAAGGCGAGTGCGCTGATGACACCCGCGGCCCAGATCTCTGGCCGCCCGCGCGCAATGGGCGAGGGGCGCTTACGCGCCAGGGCCGCCGCCAGCTCGCGGCAGAGTGTGGCACACTCCGCGTCGAGGTGCGCGGCACAGAAGGCATCCGTGCGCTCGACAATCGTCTCGAATACCGGGCGCAGGAGATCGGGTACGGTTTGAGAGCGTTTGGCGGTTGGCATGGAAAAGCTCCGTTGCAGAAGCTGCGATCGCGATGATGTCAGGACAATTCATTCCCACGGCATATCATACCAGTGCAGATACTCCTCATAGGCGTCATCGGCGATGCTATAGGCTATGCCGCGCGAACTGGTACGCTGAAAGCCAACGCCTGCGTCTTTGAAAAGCTTGGTCACCACGTCGTGCAGCAGGTCTTTCACTTCGGAGGAGTCAGCGATTTCCCTGGTTTCCAACAGCGAGGTGGCGACTGAGTTTCCCGCTTCGTCGGCATCGTCCTGATCCTCAGCCATCGCGAGGGCATACTGAAGCATAGCGGCAACGATTGGTGCCAGGCGATGCGTGCGCCCGTCCGGTACCAGGCGACGAAGCATGTCCACCCAGGTCTGGTACACCTCGCGGCCCACAACGTCTTCCAGGCTGCGCGCTCGCCGTCCACGGCGGGAGACCTCGGCCTGGGGTGCAGCCGGTTTGCCTCCCGACTTGCGAGTAGTCGGTTTCTTCATGGCGTTCCCCTGCCGAGTGCGGCTTTGGGTCATTCTTACACTTGACTACAGGACAATCGCTTCCTGCTCGAGCTTTAGGCCCCGCTGGAGAAGATGGGCGATCGCGGGCTCAACGTCCGCCAGGGAGGCGCGGCGCCGCAGCCGCTGAAGGTTGCGGGTATCGCCGGGCGACAGGGGCCGCGCCCAGGCCCGATGAGCCTCGAAGGTCGCGATATCCATCCGATACGGACTGGCGCGCGGGTCTACCTGCTCGCGCACCTGAGCTAGGATGTTGAAGCCGCCATAGTCCAGGTCGGCCCACACGGCCATGGCCACCTCCGCTGCGAGCTGGCGCAGCACATGCCGGCAAGCGGGCGAGGGATTGCCCCACGAGCACAAGGCGGTCACCGCCGGATCACGCCGGATCAGGCTGTAGAAGGCGGTCGGGTTCTCCACGCACACCACCTGGCGGGCCGGGCCCGCGCTCACCCGGCAGGCGCGTCCGGCCTGCACGGCCGCCACACCCACCGAGGGCTCAAAGCCCGCGGTTTGAAGCTGCTGCCCGGTCTCATCCACCAGGGTCCAGTCGCCGTACAGGAAGAGGTGCCCAGGATTGGCGACCAGGTTCAGCTCGCGTAGCAGTTCGGCTGCTGAGAGGCCGGCCCAATCAGGCCGGCCGCGCCGCGCCAGGGCGACCACCCCGCGTGCGAGCGCCTCGAAACGCTTGCTGTCGTTGAATACCCGCACGCTGAACACGCGGTAGGGCGTCTCTTCGCACACGTGGTCGAGCTCGGCCAGGACGGTGAGCAGGTCGCGGTTAAGGGCCTCGTCGGCCAGGCTGAACGGGCTGACCGATTTCTCGGCCCGCAATTGATCCAGCGCAAAGCTGACGGCTGCCCGGCGCCAGTCGTCGAAGCGGAAGCGCTCCGCCAGCAACAGGTCGGCCAGGCGTGCGCGTTGCGCGGCCAGGGCCGGCCGGCCCAGCCAGTCGAAGGCGGCCTCGGCGTGGCGCGCGTCGAGCGTGACAGCGGCCAGCAGGTTGCCCGCTTCGCCGGGCAGCCAGGCCAGTTGCACCCATCCCATCTGCTCCAGGCGGCACAGTTGTTCGTTGGCCGTCTGGCGCGGGACCGGGTCGGTCTGGCCAAAATAGCCGGGCAGCCGGCCCGGTTCGACTGAAACACGCAGCGCCCACGGTGCGCCGCGTCGCGGGCCGTCGCCGGCCGGCAATGCGCCTGGACGCCGAGCCGCGGCGCGCCGCTCGTGCTGATCCAGCAGCGCATTCAGCACGGCCGCTACTTCCTGGCTAGGATGAAACGGCGGGCTAGGCGGCAAGTGGCTGGTCACCCTCCAACTGCCGGAGCATCTCGGCCCGGTCAATCTCAACCACAAAGGCATGCCCGTTCTTGCGCACGACGGTGCGAACGCTGTCCACGTGACCTAGGAGTGCGCCCGACTTGTCTGGCGGGGTTGCCAGCAGCACCTGCAGGCCGGTATCGCGCATGAACTGCAGCGCGCTGGCCGTGCGGGCCGTGTCCATCTTGCTGAAGGCTTCGTCGAACAACGCCAACCGGATCGTGTCGGCCGGGCGCGGCTGGTTGAGCCGGTAAGCCTGAGCGAACGAGGCCGCCATCGCGACGTAGAAGGGCGTGGTCGTCTCGCCACCCGATTTCTTGGCGTTGATCTGGCTGAGCCAGGCCCGGTCGCCGTTGGGGTAGTGGATGCGGATGTCGTATTCCAGGTAGTTGCGGTAATCCTGCAGCTCGCGCAACTCCGGAACCAGCGCCTCGTCCGGGCCGGACGTCAGTCGCTCGAACAGCAGATCCCAACCGGCCTGGTGCTTTTGGCGAAAATCGGATTCGAACAGCGCGTCGCCCAGGATCTGCTGGCTGTCCATGATCATGTCGTATACCTGGCGCAGCGCAAGCGCCGGGCGGCTGACAAACTCAAACCGCTCGCCGCCGAAACGCAGGTCGCGCAGGGTGGTGTTCAGGTAGTCGAGCTGCTGCCGCGCGCCCTCGATCTGCTCGCGCAGCCGGTGGATGAAGTTCTCCACCAGCTCCTGCTCGGCCAACTGCCGCTGCTGGGCGATGCGCGTCTCATACTGCGGCAACTCCGAGGCCACAAAGCGCTCGCGCTCGGCCTCGTAGCGCGCGGCGTCCTCCGCTTCGTCGTAGCCAAAGTCGTACTTCAGGCTGTAGGCTTGCTTGGCTTCGCGCAGCCTGTCGCGGCTCCGGCCCTCAGCACTCTGGTACTCGCCCTCGTAGCGCACCGCATTGGCCAACACCGTCTCCAGCGGCTGGCGCTCGCGGCGGCGGCCATACTCCTTGGCATACTCCGCCTGATCCTCGGGGGCGCCCGGGCACGCCTCGGCCAGGAATTGCTCTAGCTCGTCGGCCGCAGCCACGCAGGCGCGCTCCAATTCAGGGATGGCGTTCTCGCTTAGGCTGGCCGCTTTCTGCCCGAGGGCTCCGATCTCCCGGTCAAGCTGCGCCACTGCCTCACGAACGCGATCCAGGTCGTCATTGCGACGGTCAACCTCGGACTTCAGGGACCCGAGGTTGCGGATGTCCAGCGCGGCCAGATCGGCCTGCAAGCGCTCGCGCTCGGTTTCAGCTGCCGGGAGGCGTTCCAGCCCGGCCAGCGCGTGCTCAAGCTCGACCAGCCGGCGGGCCTTGTCGCGGGAAAGAGCCAGCCGCTCACGCAGGGCGTCCGAGCGTGCGTGCAGGCCGGCCAGCTCGGCTGCAATCTCGTCGAGCCGGGCCTGAAGCTGGGCGATGCGCTGCGGGACCGCGCGCGCGCCGATGAACCAGCGGCCATACACGCGCGGGTTCAGGTGGCTGGTGGTGTAGTTGCGCCGGACGAAGCACTCGGGCGTGACCGCCGTGCGGTGCTCGCGCAGCTCGTCCAGCGCCTGGCACGTCACATAGCTGCCCAGCACCAGGTCCACGAAGGCGCGGGCGGCCGGGTGCTCGGCCTGAACCTGCGCCGCCAGCGACCGCGGCTGTGCCGGGCGCGCCTGGCGCAGCAGCCGCTCCGCATCCAGCAGGCCCACGCCGTGCAACCGCTCGGCGTGCCGCCTTTCGCGGTAAAGCTGGAGCGCGGCCGGAAAGTGCTCGGGCGCCACCAGCAGCGTAAAGCGGTTGTGCCCCAGCACCCCTTCCACCGCGTTTTGCCAGGTCTCGTCTGGAACGTGCAGTAAAGTGCACAGGAAGGCCACCTGGCTCCCGTCGAGCCCGAGCGCCTCGGCCAGCAGCCGGCGCAGACGGGCGGCCTCGGGCGCCTCGGCCTCGTAGCTGGCCTCGCGGTCGCCGGCGCGCAGCCGGCGGATTTCGGCGTCGGTCTGCGCCGCCGCCTCGCGCCGCTCACGTGCCTTCTCGTCAAGCAGCGCTTTCTCCGAGGTATAGGCATGGCCGAGCGGTTCCAGGGCGCCGGCCAGGCCCGGCAGCCCGGTCTCTGGCTCAACGGCGAAGGCCTCCAGCGCCGGCGGGACCGCCTGGCCGTCGGATCGCAGCAGGCCGGCCAGGCGGCCGGCATCGGCCGCCTCGGCCGCCAGCAGGGCCTGGGCACGCGAGTGGCGTTGGCTGAGCGCCTGTAACTCGGCGTCGAGCGCGCTGATTTGTTCGCGCAGGGCGCGGTCGCGGGCCGCGGTGGCGTCGCTCTCCAGGGCCAGCCGGGCTTCGAAGAGGGCCGTCTGCGCCCGCTTGAGGTCGTCGTTCTGCCGCTCGCGCTGCAGGCCGGCGCGCGACAGTGCCAGCTGGGTCTCGTCCCGTTCCAACCGGCGCTCGTCCAATAGGGCCAGGTGCGTGTCGGCCTGGGCGCGGCGCCGCACGTAGCCGTTCGTCAGCCGCCGCCGTCGCTGGGCCGAGCGTTCCTGGTCGAGCTCGGCCACCCGGTCGAGCGCCGCAATCCGCTCGCGGACATCGGCGGCCAGCGCCTCGAAGTGGCGCAGGGTTTCCAACTGCTCCTGCAGGTGGTGCACGTCCACCAGGTTCTCGTCCAGCAGGTAGTTGTGGACGAAGCCGCGGATGTCGGTGAGGGGCGTGAAGGCCAAGCCCTTGACGACCTTGGCGGGAAACGAATCGCGCAACTGGCCGAGCCGGTTGAGCAGGTGAACGCGATAGTCCTCCACCCGGCCGAAGGTTTGCGCGCGGGCGCCGGTTGGCAGGCGAAAGTGCTCCAGGTGGCGCTTGAAGGCGCGGCTGTCGAAGATGGTCCCGGGCGCGGTCTCGCGCTTGAAGAACCAGTCGTCGTTCAGGGCGGCCTGGTGCACGACGAAATAGACCACATCGGGGCTGCGCCCGTCCTCGTACGCATCCACCACGGCGCCGTGGACGAAGTGGCTGCCGTCGGGATTGCGGAACTCGAGCGCCACTACGCCCGTCGAGTCGCCGCGCAGGAAGCGCTGGCCCTCGGTGCCCAATTCGCCGCGCACGTACGATGCGAGTGACCGCTTGCCGCCGGCCAGCGCCGCCTGGTTGAAGCGCACGTCGCGCTGCCCGCCCACCAGCGCGAACTGGACCGCGTCGAGGATGGTGGATTTTCCGGCGCCGTTGATGCCGATGAAGTAGGTGGTGCCCTGGCAGGTGATGGTCGTGTCGGCGAAGAGGTGCCAGTTGATCAGCCGGATGCGAGTCAGCGACTTCATGCGTCACCTTCGTCCGGCTGTTCACTCGGCTCCTCGGCACGCCGGTAGCGCCGCAGCCAGGCCTCCATCTCGTCGGCGGTCTGCACCGGCAGGATGAGGCGCAGCGACCCGCGCAGGCGCAGCCGGGTCTCGCCGTCGCGCACGTCAATCGCCCGGCCGTCCACGGTCTCGAGCAGGCCCAGGGCCCGCAGCCGGCGCAGCAGCGTCTCGTACTGCACGACGCCCAGGTCGCGCTCGCGGCCGGTGATCGTGCGGTATTCCTCGCGCACCTCGGCCACGCTCACTACCGGGTCGCTCGCCAGGCTCAGCCGCTCCAGGCGCTCTTCGTACAGCTTGCGCAGCACGACGATCATCAAACTCTCGTCCAGGCGGTAACGCGCGCGGCAGTAGCTGTGCTCCGTGAGGGCCTGGAAGATGCGGTGGTACTCGTCGTGCACGAGCGTGAAGCCTGCCAGGGCCAGCACGGCCTCGACCGGCGCCTGGTGGCGCTGGACAAAGTAGTAATCGTCCTTGTCGGCCTCCACCTCTTGGTGCAGGAACGTCTGCCCAAGCAAGCGATTCACAACGCGCGGCAACTCACGGCGCGCCTTCTCAGGGAGGCTGGCGGCGGTCAGGCATGCGTCGGTTTCCATTGGCTACAATTTCTCCAGTGCAAACGGCCGCACCCGGTACGGGCCGATCGCCACCGGCTCCCCGGGAACGACTTCTAGGCCGTAGGTTACCTCGGGGTGATGGCTGTAGGCGATGATCGTGGTCAGCCAATGCAAATTGTCTCGTACCCTGGCCGGCAGCTCAGTCACATGCAGCCTGCGGTGTCCATTGAAGAAGCCCAGCACCTGCCGGTTGACCTTGGCCGGGGTCAGCGCCTGGTTCACGTCGTCCAGCGCGGCCGAGCGCAGCGCGGCGAGGTCGGCCGGCAACAGAACACCAGCGTCAATCATCGCTGGCGCGAACGGCGCTCGCCGCCGGGGCAGCGTGTAAAAGCTATGTGAGTCGGGCAGCGTCACCGGTTGGTGTTGGAAGGCCGGCATCGCGGCCGGCAGCGCCTCGGCGCCCTCGGCCTGCAGCGCCGCCAGGCCCTGCGCCAGGGACGCCAGCCGTTCTTTGAAACTGCCGTCGGCGCTCACCAATTGATAGCGAACCTGACGCAGCGAAGTGCGCAAGTATTGGGCGTGCCGCCGGTCAATTTCCTCAAGCAGCGGGTCAAGGCTCTCCAGCTCGCGAACGATGAAGGTGATCGCGTAATCAATCTCCTGCCCGGCCTGGGACGGGGTGAAGCGGCCCTGCGCCACCAGGTCGGCCGCCGCCCGGTCGAGCCACTCGGCGTTGCGCTGCCAGGACTGAAGCTTGGCGATGATGTCGCGACGATAGCGCGAGACGTGGTCCGAGGTCTTCAGCGCGTGATAGGCCGGACCCAGGCTGGCGCCGTAGTCTTCAAATTGCAGGCGCAGCACCTCGGCCGGGCTGCGCCCGCGCGTGGCGCGCTCCACGTAGCGGCGGATGTTGTGGTTCAGCTCGCTCAGCCCGCGCACCACCTGGCGCACGTTTTCGAAGGCTTGCGTCAGGGCCAGGGCGGGCGAGAAATCCTTTTGACGAGAGCTGGTGATCAGTTGGTGGGCGGTGTAGAGCTGGCCTTTGAACTCGCGCGGCTTCTGCTCCTGGATGGCGCGCAGGGCTTCCAGCAGCGTAAAGGCGTAGTCGGGGAGGGTGACGCTTTCGCTATAGTCAGCGTGCTGCTCACGCTCAACCCAGCCGCTATCGGCCAGCCGCCGGAGAAGATAGGCGGCGTAGTCGTGCTCAGATTTTTGACCGGTCAGAGGAGAGGTCTCGCCGTCGGCCGGACGAGTATTCTCGGCTGCCATTTCCGCCGCAACCTCGGCCTCGGCCTGTTCGACTTTCAGATATTCGACGATCTCGGCAACCACGGTTTCTCGGGTCAGGCCATGGCGGTTGAACTCGGCCAGGGCATATAGGCGCAAGAGGATCGCCATGTAGTGTCTCTGCAGGGTGGTGTAGCCCTGGGTGCCGAACAGGTTGAACAGGCTCGCCGGTAGGATGTCAAACGGGTTCGCCATCGCCGTCGCCATTGGGTGCGGGTTTCCAGACCAGCAGGTCGCCGAGGTCGCAGTGCAGCGTCATACACAGGCGGGCCAATGCCTCCAGGTCCACGTGGCGCGCCTGGCCGGCATCCAGGCGATAGATCAGGTCTTTGGGCACGCCGGCCTCGGCCGCCAGGCGCCGCAGCGACCAGCGCTCGCCGGTACTGGCCTGTTGCCGGCCGAGGAGTATGGTAATTCTACCGAGACTGGTCAAGTATCGCATCGTGCGAACATTCGTTCTGATTAGCTAACTATAGGTTCAAACGAAAGGATTGTCAATACGTTTTTCTGATTTGCGCGACAAATGCCATTTTGGGCAGACAGATCTGGCTGACAACATAAGGTGCCCCGCGGCCAGTACCCCGGGATCCCCGCGTAAGTTTGCCCTCCTCCAGGCTTTGCAGCAATCGGTAGGTGCGCGGTGCGCTGAGGCGGCAGAGCACCATGACGCTTTTGCGCGAGTTCTGGCCGTGTGCCTGGACCTTCTGCACGATCGTCTGCTTCATTTGCTCCGGCTCAAAGCCGCGCGCGCGGACGTAAGCTTTGGGGCGCCGCAGCAGTTGGCCAATATCCCTACTGATCGGTTGTTCGGATAGTGTCCCTATAAGGGGCACAGGCAATTTCCGCGCGCAGATTCGCCTGAAAAACAAGGGCTAATACGCGGCTCCAAGAGTGTTGCACCCGTTACGGGGACACGACCGGTTTGGGCCTTCGCGGGCATTTGGAACCGAGAGCGGGCTGGTCGGCGTTTCGTGCCTTCTAAGCCATTGACCGAAACAGGTATGCGGCCGGTGATCAGGGCTGGCGGCGAATGCCCCATGCCGGACCGAATTCCCTGAATTAACCTATAGCGCTCCAGTCCTAATTGTGGTATATTGCGCCACTCGTTTGAAAATCGTTAGGGGATGGGCGTCTCATGAGGAAATCACTGGCTACCCGGCCGTTCCGGGTTGCTTTACGTTTGTTGCTGGTTGGCGTGCTCAGCGTTGGCCCACCTTTCCCGGCTGGCGCGGCCCTGGTGGCAGGGGCCGCTTCGAGTCCCTCCGACCATGTGCCGCCGGCGGCCACGCAGCCCGGCGCGCCAGCCATCACGGCCACCAAAACCGACGCGCTCGTGAACGACGTCGACGGCGATACGCTGCCGGACCCCGGCGATACCCTGCGTTACACCGTGGTCGTCACCAACAGTGGCGCCACCGACGCGCTGGGGGTAGTACTGAGCGACACCCTCGATGCCAATACCACCCTGACCGGCGCCGTACAGGCATCGCCCTTGGCCGTTGGCGACACTTACACCGCGACGGAAGATACCGTCCTCGTAATTGGCGCGGGCACCGGCGTGCTGGCCAACGACTTTGGTCAGCCGGCGCCCATCGTCGTGCCCCAGGCCTCGGCGCCCACCGCCCAAGGCGGTGCGGTCACCCTCAACGCCGACGGCAGCTTCACCTACAATCCGCCGGCCGCCTACACCGGCCCGGACAGCTTTAGCTACACCACCAGCAACAGCAGCGGCACCGACAGCGGCCAGGTAGACGTCAACGTCTATGCCCTGCCAGTGGCCGTGGAGGATGGCTATAGCACCGTGCAGGACTCGCCGCTGGTAGTGCCAGTTGCCGCCGGCGTTTTGCACAACGACACGCCCAATGACGGCACCATCACCGCCTACGCCGCCACCACCGCCGAGGGCGGCAGCGTCAGCCTGGCGCTGGATGGCAGTTTCGTCTACACGCCTACCAGCGGCTTCTTCAGCCCCCCGACGGACACCTTTACCTATACGCTCTCCAACGTCGTTGGCAGCGACACGTCGACCGTGACCCTCACGGTCAACCTGCCGGGCCCGCCCGTAGCCGTGGACGACGCCTACACCGTCACAGCCAACACGCCGTTGAGCGTGCCCGCTGTGGGCCTGCTCGGCAACGACACCCTCAATGCGGCCACGATCAGCGCCTACCAGGCCACCACAAGCCAGGGCGGCAGCGTGGCGCTCAGCGCCGACGGCGGCTTTGTCTACACGCCCACCACCGATTACATCAGCCCGCCGGCCGACATCTTCACCTACACGCTGACCAACCTCATCGGCAGCAGCATGGCGACCGTAGCCCTCACCGTGCAGCCGGCCGGTCCGCCCGTCGCGGTGGACGATAGCTACACCACCACCGCCAACACCCCGCTCACGGTCACGGCCGGCGGCGTGCTCGGGAACGATACCCAGAACTTCGCCGCCATCAGCGGCTATGCCGCCACGACGGCGCAGGGCGGCGCGGTGACACTCAATCTGGACGGCAGTTTCACCTACACGCCCACTACTGACTATGTCAGCCCACCCACCGACATCTTCACCTACACCCTGAGCAACGTGCTCGGCGCGGATACGGCCACTGTGAGTATTATTGTCGAGCCGCCCGGCCCGCCGGTGGCGGTGGACAATGCCTATACGGCCACCGTCAACACGCCGCTCACGGTCCCGGCCGGCGGCGTGCTCGGGAACGATACCCAGAACTTCGCCACTCTCGCCGAGTTCCAGGCGCTGACGGCGCGGGGCGGCAGCGTCGCCCTGGCGCCTGATGGCGGCTTCATCTACACGCCCACCACCGACTTCATCAGCCCGCCGGTGGATACCTTTACCTACACCCTCGGCAACTTGCTGGGCGCCAGCACTGCCATGGTGACGGTCACGGTCAACCCGGCTGGCCCGCCGGTGGCTGTCGCCGACAGCTACACTGTCACCGCCAACACGCTCCTGACGTTACCTGTCGATGGCGTACTCGCTAACGACACGCTCAACTTCGGCGCCATTGCGGAGTACCAGGCCACCACCAGCCAGGGCGGCACGGTGGCGCTGGCCCCCGACGGCAGCTTCGTCTACACGCCCACCACCGACTTCCTCAGCCCGCCGGCCGATACCTTTACCTATACGCTCACCAACACGATCGGCGCCGCCACTGCCGAGGTAACCATCACCGCGCTTCCGCCCGCGCTGCCGGACGCCGTGGACGACAGCTACGGCGCGACTGCCAACACGACGTTGACGGTGACGGCCGCCAGCGGGGTGCTCGACAACGACACCCTCAACTTCGCCGTCATCTCCGATTACCAGGCCGCCACTAGCGCAGGCGGCACGGTGACGCTAGCGCCTGACGGCGGCTTTGTCTACACGCCCACCGCCGACTTCGTCAGCCCGCCCACCGACTCGTTCACCTACACGCTGACCAACGCGTTGGGCAGCGACACGGCCACCGTGACCATCACCGTCGCCCCGCCGGGCGTGCCGCTGGCGGTGGACGACACCTACACCGCCACGGTGGACACGGATCTCCTCGTCGCCGCGCCGGGCGTGCTGGGCAACGACACCACCAACTTCGGCACGCTCGGCGACTACGCCACGACGACCACGCGCGGCGGCAGCGTCATGCTGGCTGCGAGTGGCGCGTTCACGTACACCCCGCCGGCCGGTGTGGTTTCCCCGCCGGATGATGCGTTCACCTACACCGTTTCCAATGCGCTTGGCAGCGCCTCTGCGACTGTCTCGATCACCCTCTACCCGCCTCCGCCGGACGCGGTGGACGACAGCTACACCGCCACGGGCAACATCACCCTCACCGTACCGGTCTCGGGCGTGCTGACCAACGACGCGCTCAACTTCGCGACGCTCACCTCGGCCGCGATCACCAGCGCCCAGGGCGGCAACGTCGTCGTCAATGCCAATGGCAGCTTCAGTTATAAGTCTGCGCCCGGCTTTGAGGGCACGGACACCTTCACCTACACGCTCAGCAACATTACGGCCAGCGCTGCAGCCACGGTGGAAATCACCGTGAGTGGCGTGGTCTGGTTCGTGGACAACACCGCCAGCGCTGGCGATGGGCGGTTGGGCTCGCCGTACAACAGCCTGGCCAGCCTGCAAGGCGCGGACACCGATGACCCCGGCGACGTGATCTTCGTCTACCAGGGTTCGGGCGACTACACCGGCGGGCTGGTGCTGGAGAACAATCAGGCCCTCCTCGGGCAAGGCGTGACCCTGGGAACGGCGCTCACCAGCCTGGGGATCACCGTGGCGCCAAACAGTGCCACGCTGCCGGGCGCGGCGAGCAGCCCCACCATCACCAATGCGGGCGGCCACGGCGTGACCTTGGCCAGCACCAACACCGTGCGCGGCCTGACGCTTGGCACGTCGGAGGCCGCCAGCTTCGCCCTGCTGGGCGACAATATTGGCACGCTGACCGCTAACAGCCTGACCATCAACAGCGGCGCCGGGGGCATCAGCCTGACGGCCGGCACCGCCAACGTCACACTGGGCGGCCTCACAACGTCCGGCGCTGCGCATGGCTTGAACCTGAGCAGCATCGCGGGGACGCTAGACCTGGGCAGCGGGACTGTCACCGGCGCCACTAGCGCCACGGTGAGCGTCAACGGCGGCACGGCCGCGGTGACTTACAGTGGCAACATGACCCAGGGCAACAACGCTCCGCTGGTCAGCGTCAGTGGCGGCCACAGCGGCCCGCTCACCTTCCAGACCGGTACGCTCAACGCCACGAACGGCACGGGCTTGCGGTTCGACAACGCCGACGGCGCCTACAGCTTCAATGGCGCCACCACGCTCAACGGCGGCGATGCCGGCATCGACATCCTGAGTGGCTCGGCCGGCACGTTCAGCTTCTCGGCCAACACCTCGGTCACCAATCCGAGCGGCACGGCCTTCAACCTAGACGCCAGCCCCGCTACCCTCACCTACAGCGGCAGCCTGAGCGCCAACGCCGGCTTCCTGGTCGACATCGGCGACCACGACGCTGGCACCCTCACGTTCCAGACGGGCGCCTTCAGCGCGACCGGCCAGGGCGTGCGGGTGCAGGCCAGCAATGGCGGCACGATCAACTTCAACAACCCGGCCAAGACGCTCAGCACCGGCGCCAACGCCGCGGTCACACTCAGCAACAATACGGGCGCCACGATCAACTTCGGCACCGGCAACTTGGCCCTCAACACCACCAGCGGCGCCGGCCTCACTGCCATCGGCGGTGGCACGGTCAACGTGGCCGGCGCGAACAACACCATCGCCACCGGCAGCGGCACGGCGGTGACGCTCTCGGGCACCAGCGGGGCGCAGACCTTCCGCAGCGTGGCGGCGAACGGCGCGCCCAACGGCCTGTCACTCAGCAACACTACCGGCAGCTTTGAGGTCACCGGCGACGGCGCCTCGGACCCGGCCAACACCACCCGCGGCCGGACAACGGCGGGCCTGGGCGGCAGCGTGTTGGTGCTGGGGTCCGGCGGCTCGGTTGCCGCCACCACTGACGCCGCGGTGCTGCTCAGCAACGCCGCCAACGTCACCCTGCGCAATATGACCCTATCCACCGCCGGCGGGTCCGTTAACGACGGCCGGGACGCGATCCGGGTGAGCAACTCGAGCAACCTGACCCTCGACAATGTCCTGATCAACGGCAGCGGCAACGGCGTGGCCAACAATTCTGGCCTGGAGGCAAGCGGGCTGGCGGGACTGACGATCCTCCACAACGAGATCCGCAATGCCGCCACCACCATCGGCGTGGAGAGCAGCGACGTCTGGGCGGTAGACCTGACCAATGTCACCGGCACGGCCGCCGTCTCGCACTCAATCTTCGACACGGCCCGCGAGAACGTCTTCGGCCTGGTCGAGGCGGGCAGCTCAACGCTCAACCTGACCGTGACCAACGCGCTGTTTCAGAACGCCAACATTGCCGGGGTCGGCAACAATGGCTTGGGCATCTCGGCCGCTAACACCGCCAACGTCAGCGTCACCATCCTCGACAGCGAGTTCCTGCGCTTCTACGGCAACGGCTTCCAGTACAACGGCGTGGATCAGTCGGGCGGCGGGCGCATCCACATCGAGAACTCCACCTTCGACGATGACGGTTCGTCCATCAACATTGCCCATCAGGGCCAGAGCCGTACCCTGCAGTTCGACATCCAGAACAACGATATCCGGACGTCGGGCATAGCACCGGGCGTCCCCGGCAATGCGCTGAACGCCATCAACCTGCTCCTGGGCGACCAGGCCAACAGCAACAGCGTGCTGGAAGGCTACCTCACCGAGAATACCATCGGCAATGTGGCCCAGGATGACTCGGGCTCGGCCCAGGGCAATGGCGTCGGGATCAAGACCTTTGGCGCGGGCACCCTGACCCTCTCGGCCAGCAACAACAGCATCCGGCAGATCGGGCAAGACCACGCTTTTTGGGCCTTTGCCTCGAAGCAGACGGCCACGGCCGGGGTGGGCGCCATCAATCTCTTGCTCACCGGCAATGACTTCAGCACCGATTCTAGCGGCCTGGGTCTGGCCGGACTGGGCATCTCGGCCGGCGCGGGCGCCTTCGCGGGCGACAGCCCTACGATCTGCGCCAACCTGCTGGGCAACACGCAGGTCAGCGGTGATGCAGCCTATGCCGGCATTGATCTGACCCTGGTCGGGACGAGCCCGACCGTCAACCTGGTGGGCTACAGTGGCGCGGCCAACGACACCGCGCAGATCGAGGCGTTCCTGGGCACCGTGGCGGGGACCGTCTCGCCGGCGCCGTTGGTGACCATTGGCGCGGGCACGGTCGTCGCCATCGGCGCCTGCCAGGCGCCCAGCTTCACGCAGGGTAGCGTCCAGTCCTCGAACACCATGCTGGGGCGGGCCCGGGGCGGCAAGGTTGCTCGCCTGGCCAGCCAGGCGCCGGCGAGTGTCGCCCCCCTGGCCCCCGCGGCGGGCAGTGTGCAGGTCGATGTTGGCACCCTGCCGGCCGGCCGGGCCGTGACCATCACCTTCGACGTCGTCATCACCGAGCCGATCCCGGTCGGGACGAACCAGGTCAGCAACCAGGCCCAGGTCGCCGGCAGCGACTTCGCCCCGGTGCTGAGCGACGACCCGGACACGACCGCCGCCAACGACCCGACCGTCACCGTGCTGGCGCCGCCTGAGAACTTCTCGCTCTACCTGCCGTTGGTGGCCTACAACTACGGCACCGTGCCAGATCTAGTGGGCAGCTTCAGCCTGAGCCCCGGCCAGACCGCCT
Source organism: Anaerolineales bacterium (assembly GCA_020845955.1). GTDB lineage: Bacteria > Chloroflexota > Anaerolineae > Anaerolineales > UBA6663 > JADLEU01. The sequence goes on along the minus strand of JADLEU010000125.1, from coordinate 34,738 downwards.
TCGGCGCCGGCCAGCCGGTTACCATCACCGTCGCCATCACCAATGCCGGCGCCGCGCCGGCCCATGGCTTCTGGGTGGACTTCTACCTCAACCCGTCCAGCCCGCCGTCGCAGGGCAACCAGCCCTGGGATAGCGTGTGCGGCCTCTCGCCTTGCTATGGCCTGGCCTGGAAGGTGGACGACACGCTCAACCCGGGCGAGAGCCTGACGCTGACCTCCACGGCCGGCAGCTATTGGGCGGCCAACACCCTCTGGCCCGGCTACTTCGCCGGCGGCACCACCGACCTGTATCTGTATGTGGACAGCTTCAGCAACCCCAGCTCGCCCGCGGGTGCGGTGCTGGAACTGAACGAAACCAACAACCGGGCCGAGCTGCACGGCTTGAGCGTGCCGCTTGTCGCCGGCGGCCAGGCGGACAGCGCCCGCCAGATAGAGGACCTGCCCGCGCGCTGAGATGTGCCCGGCAGCGATAGAGGTGGAGTATGATAGGAGGCCGAAGTGAGTAAACCCGACCAGGCCGCGCGCGGCTCGAGCCGGCGTCGCTTTCTGAAGTTCGCTGCGCTGGCCGGCGGCGCCGCGGCCGTCAGCCACCTCTCGAGCGGCTCGGGTCGTTCAGCAGTGGCTGCTTTCCTGCGGGCCAGCGCGCCCTTCAACCGCCAACCCGTGCGGCTGCTTGGCCCACAGGCGACCGCGGGCCTGGGGCGTAGGCTCGCCGGCGGCCTCCGCCTGTATTGGGACCAGGTGGCCGGGTGGGGTGGGACGGGGCTGCGCCTGGCGGCCAGCGATGCCGGCACGGCCGCGCCGGAGCCGCTCAAGGTCCGTCAGGCCGTGGAGCCGGACGAGTTGGGCGTTGTCATTGGCGTGGTGGGCTCATACGCCGCCGCGCAGCTCCGCGACGTGATCGGCCAGGGCGGCACTAACCTGGTGGTGGTTGACGGCGGCGCCAACGTCGTGCGCGCGGATGAAGATGGCCCCCACCTCTTTTACAGCACCGTCGGCTATTGGCAGTCGAACTGGGCCATGGGCGCCTGGGCGGTTGAGCACCTTGGCCCGCGCGCACTTGTAGCGGCCTCGATGTACGAAAGCGGTTACGATGCCCTCTACGCGGCCGAACTGGGTATCGAGGCGGCGCGGGGGCAGGTGGCCGCCCGCCACATCAACTTTGGCCCGAGCGGGCCGCGGCCGGTCAGCGAGGTGATGGCCGAGATCAAGCGTGCCCGGCCCGACTTTGTCTATGCCGCGTACAGCGGCCCGGAGGCGGTGGCCTTTGTGCGTTGCTACGCCGAGGCCGGCCTCAGCGGCGACATTCCCCTGGTGGGTTCGGGCTTCCTGACGGACGAAAGCCTGCTGCCAGAGATGGGCAGCGCCGCGATTGGCGCCCACAGCGCGCTCAGTTGGGCCCCGACCCTGGACACGTCCCACAACCGGGCCTTTACCGCCGCCTACACCGACCTGACCGGTAGCGTGCCCGATGTGTTTGCCGCGGTGGGTTACGATACCGCGCGCTGGCTGACCGAGGCTCTGGCTGCCGCGGGCGCCAGCGCCGGCCGCCCGGAGGTGGTGCGCGAGGCGCTGCTGGCGACGCGCTTTGCGGGCCCGCGCGGTGCGTGGGGCATCGATCCTGTCACTCGGCAGGCCCAAACGCCGCTCTACCTGCGCCAGGTTCAGGCGGGGCCGGGCGGCCTGGTCAATCAGGTCTTGTCAGCGCTGCCGCCCGTCGATCTGCACGACCCGCGCCTGGCGGCGCTGCGGCAGGCGCCGCGCACCGGTTGGCTGTATGCCTATCCCAACCTCTGAAATGTGCCTGGCCCTCCGCCCCGCGTGCCCGGAGGACGAGGCCTTTCTCCTGCGGGTCTACGGCAGCACCCGCGCAGAGGAGCTGTCGCTGTTGGACTGGACGGAGGCCCAGAAGCAAGCCTTTGTCGCCGCGCAATACGCGGCCCAGGCCAGCTCCTATCGCAGCAATTATCCTGGCGCCGAGTTTCTGGTGATCGTGGCGGACGGCGAGGCGGCAGGCCGGCTGTACCTGCATCGCCGGCCTGCCGAGCTGCGCATCATGGATCTGGCACTACTGCCGCCGTACCGCGGCCACGGTCTGGGCACGCGTCTGCTGCGGCAGGTCTTGGCGGAAGGCCGCACACGGGGTGTGCCGGTCACCATCCACGTGGAGCGGTTCAACCCCGCCTTGCGCCTATATCAGCGGTTGGACTTCCGGGTGGTGGACGACAAGGGCGTTTACTACCGGCTGCAATGGGAGCCGGAGCCAGCTACCGATGCTTGAAACACTCCACTGCGCCGACTTTGAGCCGCTGGTAGGCCAGGAGTTCTACCTCACCCTGGCGGGCTACGCGCCTATTGCGCTGACCCTGGAGCGCGCCACCGAACTGGGGCAGCCGCGCGCGCCCGGGCTGCGCCGGCCGTTCTCGCTGCTATTCCTGGGGCCAGAGAGCGGGCAGTACTTGCGCCAGGGCACCTATCGGCTGGCGCACGATCAGTTGGACGACCTGGAGTTGTTCATCGTTCCGCTCGGGCCGCGCGGCGGCCGGATGCAGTACGAGGCCATTTTCACGTAACGCCACGTTGGTGCAGGAGACCTGTCATGGCCGAACCCTTCTTGTCTGAGATTCGCATCATGTCTTTCGTGTTCGCCCCCACGGGCTGGGCGGTGTGCAACGGGCAATTGCTGCCCATCAACCAGAACCAGGCGCTGTTCTCGCTGTTGGGCACAACCTACGGCGGGGATGGCCGGGTGAACTTTGCCCTGCCAGACCTGCGCGGGCGAGTCCCCCTTCACATGGGCAGCGGCCATACCCTGGGCGAGCGCGGCGGGGAGATGGGGCACACCCTGTCCATTTCAGAGCTGCCAGAGCACACACACGCGCTTCAGGCATCGACCACTCCGGGCAATTCGCCGGTGCCTACCAACAATATCCTGTCTTCAGCTCAGGGGCAGTTGTACGGTGCGCCGGCCAACCTCACGGCGCTGCTGCCGGGCACCGTAGCCAACCTGGGCGGCAGCCAGGCGCACCTGAACGCGCAGCCGTTTCTCACCCTGAACTTTTGCATTGCCCTGCAAGGCATCTTTCCCAGCGCGAGTTAGGGAGGCACGATGGCACAACCTTACGTTGGCGAAATTCGCATGTTTGCCGGCAACTTCGCCCCGGCTGGTTGGATGTTTTGCGAGGGCCAGTTGCTGCCGATCTCGGAGAACGAGACCCTATTCCAGTTGATCGGCACGACGTACGGCGGAGACGGCGAATCGACGTTCGCCTTGCCCGATCTGCGAGGCCGTGTGCCCATTCATCAGGGCAACGGCGTCATCCTGGCCGAGACGGGCGGCGCTGAAGAAATCACGCTGACCGTCAGCCAGATCCCGTCCCACAATCACGCGTTCTTGGCCACCTCCAACCCTGCCGACCAGGTCTCGGCCGCCCACAACGTCCTGGGCAGCCTCACGCAGGGGAGGCTCTACTTTGCGGCCCAGGGCGGGTCGTCGCTCAACGCCGACTCAGCCTCGCCGACGGGGGGCAGCCAGCCGCACACCAACTTCCAGCCGTACCTGTGCGTGGACTTCATCATCTCGCTGTTTGGTATCTTTCCGTCCCCCACTTAGGAGGTCGCCATGGCAGACCCTTTCGTCGCTGAAATTCGGATATTTCCCTTCAACTTCGCCCCCACGGGCTGGGCCTTCTGCGATGGGCAGCTGCTGCCGCTCAGCCAGAACATCGCCTTGTTTTCGTTGCTGGGCACGACTTACGGCGGCAACGGCGAGTCGAACTTTGCGCTGCCCGACTTGCAGGGCCGCGCGCCGATGCATCCGGGCCAGGGGCCAGGCCTGTCGCTTCACGACTTGGGCGAAACCGGCGGCAGCCACACCGTGACCCTGCTTGAGTCGGATATCCCGGCGCATACGCACACGGTGATCGCGGCGGTCAACCCGGCGCTGCTGGCCGTGCCCTCCGCCAACGTCGGTCTGGCGCGCTCGCGGACGGTCAGCGCCTATCAGACCACGACCAACAGTGATCTCACCACGCTGGCGCCCGAGGCCCTGGCGCCAGCCGGCGGGGGCCTGCCCCACAACAACCTGATGCCCTATCTGACCGTCAACTTTTGCATTGCCTTGCAGGGCGTGTTTCCGCCGCGCCCCTGAGCGGCTGGCGCCCGTCGGAGGAGACGCAGCATGCGAAGTCGCGTAATGTTGATTCTAAGCACCGTTCTGGCCGGTCTGCTGGCCTGCGCTGGCCTAGCGCTGAACTCGGGGCGGGCCGCGCTCGCCCAGGCGCCCGAGCGCACGCCGGTCGCCACGTTGCCGGCTGGCGCTCCGGCCTCCGCCGTGGCCGCCATAGCCCTGCACGCCCCCGGCGCCCCCGCCAGCGCCTGGACCGTGGTGCAGTGGGCCGATCCGTTGGGCGGCTGGCATGAGGTTGAAGGCTGGCGCGGCGACCTGGACGAGGGCCAACAAAAGGTCTGGTGGGTGCTGGGCAAGGACTTCAACACCGGCCCCTTCCGCTGGGTCGTCCTTCACAACAAAACAAGCGGCCAGGTGTGGGCGATCAGTAAGTCCTTCGACCTGCCGGCCGGCGCCAACCAATGGGTGCATGTGACCGTGTCACCCCAGTGAGGTGTCAGATGACCCTGTCGGGATCTCGTGGCCGGCCTCGGCCTGCCGGTGGGCGTGCCGCCACAAGCGCGGCGTCTCCGGCCATCCCGAATAGGTCCCTTGATCCTGCACCAGTAGCCTGTCGGAGAGAACCGGCTGAAGGCGTGCTGGGCTAACCAAAGGATGGGCCATCTCGAGGTCGTTCGGGCAGTTCAATGTCGTCCTTCCAGGCTTGCCTGCCGAAATTTCTGGCACCAAGCGCGCTTGGCGGATCGCCACTTCATCGCTGATGATCAGTCCGGCGGGCAGCGCGCGCTCGCCCTGATCGACCTGTTCGCCCACCTCAACACGTCCGCCACTTCCTGACCCAACTGGACCTCCGGTTCGATCAGCCGCTTGTAACTTACGGCATGGCTCTTGAATGCATCGGCGTGGATCTTGCTGCCATCCAGGCTCAGGTTGCCCAGCTTCAGCACGCCGGCTGTTTGGGCCAGCAGCAGGATATGGACAAACAGCTCCCCAATCTCGCCCAGAAAGGTCTTGCGGAATTGGGCCAGAGTGTCGTGATCGGGATGCAGGTTGCCGGCTACAAACCGAAAGGGCAGGCTCTCGCAGGTGGCCTTCTCGATCTTGCGCGAACTGAACGCCCCCGTGGCATAGCCGTAGAACAGCAGCCCCAGCGGCAACTCGGGGGCGAACGGCTCGCCGCCCACCGGGCCGTGGCGGGCGTACAGCGCGCTCAGGTCTAATTGGCCGATCACGCCCACCACGCCTTGAGGAAAGGCACGATGGACGATAGCACATTGATCCAGAAATTGGCGCAGGATGCGGACGGGGTCGTCTTGGACGTGCACCGCTTGGATGCCCACTTGCAACGCGTGACGGATCGGCGCGGGCGGCAAGGGCGACGCTACGAACTGGCGGTCACTTTGTGGCGCTGGTGCTGGCAAAAACGGCCGGCGAAGATACCCCAAATGGGATGGCGGTCTGGGCGCAAGACGGGTGCGGGCTGTTGAACGCAGCCTTTGAGCTCAAGCGGCTGGCTATGCCCTGTCACAATCCCTACCGGGGGTCGCTGAGCCCGGGGGTTACGGCTGGAAGATCTGACGCGGGAGGACGCCATGTTTGCTCAGCGCTCGCTGTCGCTGATGATCGTGCGGGCGGGGGCGACCATGCCTGGACGGTCAAAGACACGCTTCGCGAGCCGCAACTCAAGCGCGACATTGAGCAGTTGTTCGACAATGCCCACGGCTGTGTGCCACGCTTTTCGCCCGCGCTGCCCGACTTTGCCCGCGCGCGCACCACCACCAGCGGGCATGGACGCATTGAGACCCACAGCCTGACCGGCAGCGCTCTGTTGACCGCGACCAGTGACTGGCCCGGGGCGGCCCAGGTGTTCAAGCTGGAACGCCAGACCCAACTCGTGGCGCGTGACCAACACCAGGCTGAAGTTGTCTCCGGCATCACCAGCCTGGTGGCCGCAGAAGCCGACCCGGCCCGGTTGCTGGCCATCGTCCGCGGGCATGGGGACCATGCGAACGGTATGCATTATCGTCGCGACACCTGCACCACCGTCAGGTGCTTGTGTGACCTTGCATATGGATAAGCCCTGAAATGCTCCCCACCACACTTGACTATTAGATGATTAGGGTTACTATTGTCGTACTCGCGAATTTGACAATGTCCAGGAGAGCCCCGATGGCGATGCCACAAGCCGATCGCATGCTGGACTGCCGCGGTATGAAGTACCCGGTGCCCATCCTGCAGGCGGAGCAAGCGCTGGCCGATATGACTACCGGCCAGGTGCTCGCTGTGGCCAGCACCGATGGTAACACCGTCCCCGACCTTGAGACCTGGGCGCAGCGGATCCGGGCCGACCTGCTTGCCATCGAGCAGTCGAGCCACGATGGATATACTTTTTACGTGCGCAAGGGCCAGGCGCTCGGCCCGGCCAGCGAGCGACCCGAGAGCGACAATAACCTGTTCCTGGTGGTGCTGCGCACCGGGCTTAACGCGCCGGGCCAGGTGCGCGCCGCTTTCATGTACGCGGCGTTGGCGGCTGCCATGGGCCAGGACACAGTCGTGTACTGCGTGCAAGAGGGCGCGGATGCCGCCAAGCGCGATGTGGTCGACAAGGACGCCTCGCCCCAAGGCGGTCCGACCATCGCCCAGCGCATCGCCGAGGCGCTCGATATGGGGGTGCGGATCGAGGTGTGTACCCAGACAGCCAGCGTGCGCAATATCAAGGCCGAGGACCTGATCCCGGAAGCCAAACTGATTGGCGGCGCGGCGCTGATCGACTACGCCATCCGGACGCGCGGCAGCCTGACCTTTTAGACCGGTTCCATGCTCAGCACCGAATCGGGCAGCGCCAGCCGTCGTTTCTTCTACTCGGCACTCTTCTGGTTGTTGTTGCCAGGCCTGATGGGTCTGACCCTGGCCACCCTGCTGTACGTGCCGGCGGTCTACGACCGTTTGCCGCTCGACCTCAAGCCCTACCTCAGCTTTGGCCGCCTGCGCCCGGCGCACGTCAATCTGATGATTTATGGCTGGCTGTCGCAAGCGTATGCGGCGGCGATCCTGTTTATCCTGCCGCGGATAACGCGCGCCCAGTTGTTCAGCGAGCGGCTGGCGCACGCCAACTGGTGGTTGTGGAACCTGATGCTTGTCGGCGCGGCCGTGACCTTGCCGGCCGGCCTGACGCAGGGGCGCGAGTATGCTGAGCTGATCTGGCCGCTCGATCTGCTGTTGATTGCCAACTGGGTGCTGCTGGCAATCAACATCTGGGGCACGTTTGCTCGGCGCCAGGAGCCAAAGGTCTACATCAGCTTGTGGAGCTTCATGGCTGCCACCCTGGTATTCGTCGGGGTCTACGCGGTGGGCAACAAGATCTGGGACCCGTCGGGCGCCTACCGTGGGATGAACGACAGCATCGTCAACTACTTCTTCGTCCACAACCTATTCAACGCCTGGTTCACCACCGCCGGGCTGGGCCTGGCCCTCTACCTGCTGCCCAAGCTGGTCGACCAACCGTTGTACAGCCATCGCCTGGGGCTGTGGGGCCTGTGGAGCGTCTGGACCGGCCAGCACCACCAGCTGAACAGCCCCGCGCCCGACTGGCTGGAATACCTGACGGTCGTCTTCAGCATCCTGGCCGCCGTGCCGACGATTGCCTTCATGGTCAACTTCTTCATGACCATGCGCGGCCGGTGGCAGCGAGCGCTGGACGACGTGGCGCTGCGCTTCCTGGCGACCGGCGCGCTGTTTTGGGCCCTGACCTGTGTCCAGGGCCTGGCCCAATCGTTCCGCACCTTCTCGATGCAGGTCCACCTGACTAATTGGGTGATCGGGCACAGCCACCTGGCGTTCGTGGTCGACTATTCGTTTTGGGCCTTTGCCGCGGCTTACCTGATGGTGCCGGTGCTGGTACGCCGGCCCCTCTACAGCCGGACGCTGGCGGAGTGGCACTATTGGCTGACCACGGTCGGCATGGGCATCTTCATGGTGTCGCTGTGGATCGCCGGGCTGATCCAGGGCCAGAACTGGCAGACCAACAGCGTTCCCTTCCTCGAGACCGTCAGGTCCATGTCGCCATACTTCGCGCTGCGGCTGGTGGGCGGGTTGATGGCGGCCGGCGGCGTCTTGTGCTTTGCTTACAACCTGTGGCAGACGGCGCGCCGGCAGGCGTCGTTCGTGGCGGTGGCGCCCACGCCGGCCGCGGCGCTGACGCGCGGGGGTGGGCGGTGAAGCCCGGCCTGGTTTACCTGACGGGCGGTTCGCTCATTAGCCTGCTGCTGGGCATCATCGTGACCATTATCCTGCCAGCGCGAGACCCGGCCGCCCTGGGGCCTACGGCGCTGGCCCGGCCGTACACCGAGTTGGAGTTGCGCGGCCGCGCGGTGTACAAGCGCGAGGGCTGCCACTACTGTCACACGCAGCAGGTGCGCGCGCCGGAAGCCAATCGCGCCATGGTCCACCAGGCCGGCGATATTGGGCCTGAATCGGTGCCGGGGGATTACTACTACCAAAGCCCAGTGTTTTGGGGCACCAGCCGTCAAGGCCCTGACCTGACCCACGTAGCCAGCCGGGAAGGGATTGGCAAGAACGAAGGCTGGCACGCGCTGCACTTCAAGAACCCGCGCGCCGTCTCGCCCGGCTCGGTGATGCCATCGTTTGACTACCTGTCGCCGGGTGACCTGGAAGCGCTGATCGCCTACATGTTGACGCTAGAATAGCCGCGTCGGGCCGGGGGCGACACCCGCTCGCCGGCCGATGCTGTGAGGCCGATGGTCTACCCTGCAACTTGGCTGGTGCTGGCCGTCTTGGCCGTGATCCTGGTGCTGTTCTGGTTGGGCTACTACTGGGCCCGCACCCATGGCCAGTTTGAGGATAGCGAGGCGGCCAAGCACATCATGCTCGCCAACGAGCGCCAATACGGGGACGAGGTGTATACTCGCCCATGGGCGGCCGAAAAGCACGACAAGGAGAGCGGCACGTGACCTCCGAGCAGCCGGCAGCGCCGCGGGCAGCGGCGCTGCCCCCCGGCCACGAGGACTACGCCGGCGAGATCGTGGTGGCCAATGGCAAGCCACCGCGCTGGATGAGCTTCGTCCCGCAGGTGGCGATTCTGCTGGCGCTGGGCTACTATGTGTTCGTGCGCGCCACCGACCCCGTCAATCTGGTGTTTGCCGGGCTGTTCGTGGCGTGGCTGATCTACACACCAATTGCGCAAAAGCGCGGTTGGTACTTCATCCCAATGTAGACAGCGCCCGGACGGGCGCGCGGAGAAAGGAGCCGCTATCGATTGACGCCTAGCTGCACGCCCCCGTTCGCTGGGTCCAACGCCGCGGCTGGCGCAGCGCCTGCCGCCGCTCCGGACCGCCGCATGCCGCAACTGCCGTGAGAGGACAACCATGCCAACCACCGAAGAAGTCAATGCCTTCATGAAGTCGAACATGAAGTTCGTCCCGCGCATGTACCAGGTGATCAACCAGGTCGCGCCGGAAGCCGGGATGGCCTTCGCCAATTTCTACCAGACGGTGTTCGCCGACGGCGCCATCCCCAAAAGGCTCAAGGAGCTGATGTTTGTCTCCATCGGCGTTGCCTACGTGTCGCCCCGCTGCCTGATCCACGTCGTCCCGGCCATCGAGTCGGGGGCAACCGACGGCGAGATCTTCGAGGCGGTGAACGTGGGCGTGATCGCGTCCGGGTTTGTGCCTGGTGGGCCAGGGATTCCGTATGCCTTCGAGTACGCGCTCAAGGTGCTTGACATCACCGCCAAGTACCGCGCGGGCGAAAAGTGGGAGTACCTCGATCCGCCGAGGTTCAACCACGGGGTATTCTGAGTCCGAGCTGCCGGGTCGGGCAGGGCCACCGCCACGGTGGCCCTGCCCGTGGGGGTGATCCGGGACTACGAATGGAACGAGCGCGATTGCTAGCCGAGCTGCTAGAGCTGGTCGACCGGGATGCGCAGGCCGCTGAGCGCGTGATCAGCATCCTGCGCGAGCGCCACGGGGATCTGGGGTTCCTGATGCGCACGCTCAGCCGGCGCCCGGGCGTGTTTGTGCCTCAAGCCCTGCGTGGGGTTCAGTTGTACGATGCGCCGCACGCCCTGGACCCCAAGACGGCCGAGCTGGCGGCGGTCGCGGCCGCGGCGGCGCTGATGTGCGAACACTGCTTGCAGGCGCACATGTCCGCGGCGCGGAGCAAGGGCGCCAGCCTGGACGAGATCTTCGACGTGCTGCTGATCGCCGGGTCCATCGCCGAGTCTTCCACCCTGGCGGTGGCCCTGCGCAAGTTCCGCCAGCTGGAAGGCAAGCGCGCCGACGGCGCCGAACCCGACGCCTGAGACCACCCCATCCACGGCGCCTGGCCAGCGTGCCGAGGCGCTTTCCTCGGCGGGCGGGCCGACAAAACGGGCGAGGCCCGGCCATGCCGTTGGCTGACGCACCAGGCTTGAGCCTTGCCAACCGGCTGCGGCGCTTGCCTGGTCGACGGCCTGCCGGCAGGGTGCGAACGACCCTCTTCCGGTTCCTGACTGCTTTATCCATCGTGTGTTGACAAGGACGTTTCTATGCGAGCCAAGGATGCCATCTTCGAAGCCTTCGACCTAAAGCCCAGCAGCCGCGTGCCGACCACGCTATTCGGCGGTGGGGTGTGGACCATCCGCCATTGGCAGAAGCAGTTCGGGGAGGTGATCGCCGACCCGCGCGCCTACGCCGACCTGCTGATCCGCACCAACGAGCTTTTGCACAGCCCGATCGTCTACGTTGGCTCGGGGTACAACAACTACCTGGCCGCGGCCGTGGGGGGGCGGATCAAGGAGCGGCCGCTGGGCGCGCCCGACCTGGAAACAGCGCTGGTCCGGGAAAGCGCCGACGAGATCGTGAACACCGCCGTGACGGTGATTGAGAACGACCCGGTGATCCAGAACATCCGCGAAGCCACGCGGCTGGTGACCCAGGCGATTGGCGATGAGGTGATCGTCACCGTCACCGCCTGGGGACCGTTCACGCTGGCGGGGCAGATGTACGGCGTCGAGCCGTTCATGAAGGCGACTCTGAAAAAGAAGGAGGAAGTCCACAAGATGTTGGACTTCGCCACCCGGTTGATCAAGCAGTTCTATGCTCCGCTGTTGGAAGAGCGCGTGATCCCCATGCTGGCCCTGGCCGACCCGACCGGCTCGGGCGACCTGATTTCCGATCGCATGTTTCGCGCCTTCTCGCTACCTTACTTGACCCCGCTGATCGCCTGGGCCAAGGAGCAGGGCGCCTATACCTGGCTGCACATCTGCGGCAATACCGCCGACAAGCTGGCCTCGATCGCCGAGACCGGGGCAGACTGCTTTAGCCTGGACTACAAAGTAGACCTGCGGCAGGCCAAGCAGAGCGTGGGCGACAAGATCACCCTGGCCGGCAACATCGACCCGGTGTCGATCCTCAACCAGAAGGGGCCCGCCGAGGTACGCGCGGCAGCCCAGGCCTGCATCGACGCCGCCCGCCAGGGCGGGGGGTTCATCCTGACCAGCGGCTGCGATTTGCCACCGACCGTCCCGGCTGACAACCTGCGCGCTATGCTAGACATGGCGGAGATCTGACAAGAACTGTCAGATTTGGCTCGGCTAGTTGACTCTTTTCGCGCGTTGCTGCTAAGATACACTCAACGTAAGTGGTGATTTCCCATCTACAGAGTGGCAACGCGGCCCTGCCCGTGAGCGTTCACCAGACCGTCCAGCGCCTGGCGGTAGTTGGCTTTAGCCGTTACGAGGCCGAAGCCTTTCTCGCGCTGCTCGGCCGTCCCGAATCGACGGCCATGGAGGTTGCGGAGCGTGCCGGCGTTCCACGCCAGCGCATTTATGACGTGTTGGAAAGCCTGCACGAGAAGGGGGTGATCACCATCCGGCCCGGACGGCCGGCGCGCCACAGTGCCTGCTCTCCCTCCACCGCCCTGCCGGCTTTGCTGGCCGCTCGCCAACGCCAACAGGCCGCCGAAAACGACCAGGTTGCACGCCTCATTCAGGAGCTGGTGGTAGAGCTTGAGCCGCAGTGCGCCGAAAACGGCGCTGGCGCTTTCTCCAAGCGTGGGTCGCGCGCTGCCGAAGAACGCCTGGGCGGCCTATAGTGCCGGCTGGCGATGAGCGCCGCCGAAGGACAACGGGCAATGATCTTCGTCGTCGTGGGAGAGGCCCGGCCGTCGGCCACTCTGCAACAGATCCAGGCGAATCGGCTGGCGTACGTCGACTGGGAACCAGGCACACCGCACGCCGGCAAGTATGAGACCCTGGCCCGCTACGAAGTCGTGGGCGCCTCGCCTAAGAGGACCTTCTGGGTGATGCAAGCCGACGACCCAGCGGTGATCCATGGGCTGGTGGAGCACTTCGCGGACGTCTGGCAAATCACGACCTACCCGGTCGTGCAGCGCACGATTGGCGAAGCCGCCTGATCGGGCGCCGGGCCGAGGAGGCGGTATGGCGAAGGTGCAGGTGTACTACTGGAAGGACATCCCCTACGGGGTGCGGGCCCAAGATGAACACGGCCGGGTGACCCGGCATTTGCCGCGCGCCTTCGAGGCGGCGGTTGACGCGGCCGCCATGGCGGTGGGGGAAACGGAGGCCAGCCGCTACCAGGCCGGCTTTCGCTGGGGGACGGCCGAGACGCGCGAAGGCACTGCCGAGCAGGTGGCCGGCCTGGTGGTGGAGGAGCTGGTCGCGGCCTACCCGCCAGCCCGCCTGGCGCGTCTGGCGCGGCGCGAGCCGGACGGCGGCGCATGAACGCGCACACCCCGGATGCCATCCGCGAGGCCTTTCGGCTGGGTGCGCCGGCCCAGACCCCGGCCACGCTCTTTGGGGCCGGCCAATGGAGCGTATACCAGTTGGGCTGCTCGATGCGCGAGGTCGCTACCGACCCGGATCGGATGACCGCCGCCCTGCTGGAGGCGCAGCGCAAGGCCCCCAGCCCGATTGTCTTCGTCGGCTCGGGCTTCAATAACCAACTGATCGGCGCGCTGGGCGGCCGCATTCGCTATCCGCGGCTAGGGGCGCCCGAGGTGGGCGTGCCAATCATCCAGGACAGCGCCGACGAGGTCGATCGCCTGGACCTGAGCGAGGTGGACCGTGACCCGGCGGTGTTCACCGTGCGTCAGACGGCGCGCGCGGTGGGACAGGCCCTGGGGCCAGCCGCGATCGTCGCCGTGACGCAGTGGGGGCCGTTCACCACTGCCGGGCAGATGTATGGCCTGGATGGCTTCCTGCGGGCCACCCTGACGGCGCCCGAAGTGGTCCACCGCATGACCGGTTTTGCTGTGCTCGCTTTGAAGCAATACTTCCGGCCGCTGCTGGAGGAGAAGCAGATCGGCCTGATCAGCCTGGCGGACCACTCCGCCTCGTCGGACCTGATTTCGCGCAAGGCGTTCGCCAAGTTTTGCCTGCCCCCCCTGATGGATTTCATCGACTGGGCCAAGAAGGCCTATCGGGTCGACACCTGGCTGCACATCTGCGGCAACACCGCCGACAAGTGGGACCTGATGGTCGAGACGGGGGCCGTCTGCCTGAGCCTGGACCAAAAGGTAGACCTGGGCCAGGCGCGCCGTGTGTGCCGCGGGCGGGTGTGCTTGGCCGGCAACATCGATCCGGTGCAGGTGATGGACCAAGGCGGCATCTCCGACGTGTTGGCGGCGGTGCAGCGCTGCCGTGAGGCGGCCGGGCGCGAGGGCTTCATATTGACCACCGGCTGCGAGATGACGCCGACCACGCCGCTCGGCAACGTGCAGGCGATGCTGGACAATGAGCGCTAAGACCACGCCCACCGCTAGGACGCAGGCCCATGACGCGCGTTGAAGTCGAGGCCGGGGTGTGCGGCCACTCGGCTGTGATCGAAGTGGTCAAGTTGGGGACGGCGCACGTCCAGGTGACGATCCACAGCGCATGCGAGCAGATTACGGCGATGAATCCCGACCTGGCCCAGCTGCAATGGAAGGGGAAAGGGCACGCGGTGTTCAAACGTATGGCCGAGAGCGCAGTGTACGCGTCGGCCGGGCGGCACATCCGGCATACGGCCTGCCCGATCCCGGCCGCGATCCTGAAGGCGATCGAGGTCGAGGTCGGCCTGGCGCTGGCCCAGGATGTCACCATCCGCTTCCTCGGCCCGGCCAGAGACGAGACAGGGACGGATGCCTCAGGAACCCATGGCTAACGAAGCGAAGCCCAAACATCTAGTGATTTTCCAGCCCGCCGGCTCGCGCGGGCTGATCGAGGAAGGCACAACCATCCTGGACGCGGCCCGCAGCCTGGGGGTGGAGATCGAGACCCCATGCGGTGGGCGGCTGATGTGCTCGAAGTGCCGGGTGCGGGTGGAGGCGGGCTTCTTCGAGCGCTTCGGCATCGAGTCTGGTCCGCAACACCTCAACCCGGTGCTGGACAAGGAGCGCTCCTTCTTCCACAGTAAGGGACTGACCGAGCCGAACTTGCGGCAGAGCTGCGTGGCGACTATCCACGGCCCGGTGGTGGTCTTCGTGCCAGAAGAGAGCCGGGCGGTCAAGCAGCTCATCCGGAAGTCGGCGCGCGAGCTCAACATCGCCATCCAGCCGGCGGTGCAGCGCTATTTTGTCGAACTGAAGCCCGCTACCCTGCACGACCCATTGGGCGATTGGGAGCGGCTGCAGGCGGCCCTGGCCGATCAGCACGGCCTAACCGGCCTGCGCCTCGACTTCGGCGTGCTGCGCGAGCTCCAGCGCCAGGTGCGCAGCGGTGAATGGAAGGTGACCGCCTTGGTGTGGCAGGGGCAAGAAGTCATCCGGGTTGTGCCGGGCTTCGCTGAATATGCCCTGGGCCTGGCGGTAGACGTAGGCACCACGACCATGGCGGGCTTCTTATGCGACCTGGACTCCGGTCACGTGCTGGCGACCGAGTCGCTGATGAACCCCCAGACCCCCTACGGGGATGACGTCATGGCGCGCATCACCTACGCCATGACGCACTCGGACGGCCTGGCCACGCTGCACCGCGCCGTGCTCGACGGCCTGAACACGATCGTCAGTAAGGTGTGCGAGACGGCCGGCTACGCTCCGACGGAGATCGCCGAGGCCGTCTTGGTCGGCAACACTTGCATGGACCACATCTTCCTGAACATCTTCCCGAAATACGTGGGCGTTTCGCCGTTTGCGCCCGCCATCCATCACTCGGTGGACGTGAAGGCGCGCGATTTCGGTCTGAACATCCTGCCGTCGGGCAACGTGCACGTGCTGCCCAACGAGGCCGGCTTTGTCGGCGCCGATAACATGGCGTGTGTCATTGCCGAAGAGCCCTACAACCAGGATGAGATCATGCTGGTGATTGACATCGGCACGAATGGCGAAATGGTGCTGGGCAACCGTCACAAGCTCATCTCGGCCTCGGTGCCCACCGGCCCGGCCTTCGAAGGCGCGCAGATCCAGTACGGCATGCGCGCGGCGGTCGGGGCGATCGAGAAGGTCGACATTGACCCGACGACCTGGGAAGTGCGCTTCCGGGTGATCGGTCAGGAGGCCTGGTCCAGCGAGTTGCCTCCCGAGGCGATCAAGGCCAAGGGCCTGTGCGGCTCGGCGATGATTGACCTGGGCTGGGAGCTGTACCGGGCGGGGGTGGTCGACGCCACCGGCCGCTTTTCCAAGGAGGCGCACTCGCCGCGCCTGCGCCAGGGGCCCGACGGGCCGGAGTTCGTGCTGGCCTGGTCTCACCAGACGGCCATTGGCCGCGACATCACTTTCAATGTCAACGACATGCGCGCGCTGCAACTCGCCAAGTCGGCCATGTACTCGGCGGCCAAGATCATGATGCGCCGCCTGGGCGTGGCGCAGCTCGACCGCGTGGTGCTGGCCGGGGCGTTCGGCAGCTTCATCGACAAGGTCAAGGCGATGGCCATGGGCCTGTACCCCGATTGCGAGCTGCGCCAGGTGTACGCGGTGGGCAACGCCGCCGGCGACGGGGCGCGGATCGCGCTGCTCAACGTCGCCAAGCGCGCCGAGGCCGACCAGATCGCGCGCCAGATCGAGTACGTCGAGCTGACCGTCGAGCCGGACTTCGAGAAGCAGTTCGCGGCGGCGATGCACTTCCCGCACATGAGCGACGCCTTTCCGCACCTGCAGAAGATGCTCGACAAGGCGACGCACGACCGGGCGCAGCGCCTGCTGCTGGGCAACCCGCTGTTCAGCGGCCTCTCGGCGCGGGCGCTGCGCGAGCTGGCCAGGGCCGCCGAGGAGGTGCGCTTTCGCAAGAACAGCCTGATCTTTGCCGAAGGCAGCCAGCCCACGGCGCTGTACCTGGTCAAGGAGGGCTCCGTCGTGATGGCCTGCGCCGACGGCAGCGGCTCGCCCACCGGCCTGGGAGCGGGCGCGGTGCTTAACGGCGCGGCCGTGGCGGGTGGGCGACCGCACAGCGCTGAGGCGCGCGCCACGGCCCTGAATACCCGCCTGCTCGCCATCCCTCAGGCCGAGGTGGCGCGCGCGCTGGCATCCGAGCCCGAGTGGAAAACGGCCCTGGCGCAGGCCGGGGCGTAGCGCTTGTCTGAGCCAGTCAAAGGAGGTTTCCTTGCCTGACAATTCTCGCGACACAGTCCTGAAGGTGCTGCGCGGCCAAAAGGGGGATCACATCCCCAACTTCTCGGGCATGGGCAGCATTACCCTGCACGGCATTGAGCAGCTCGGCTACCGTTTCAACGAGATCCACGTCGACCCGCGCAAGATGGCCGACGCGGCCGCCAGCACCTACCGGCTGTTTGGCGTCGAGAGCGCCGTTGTGCCGTTTGACATGGGGGTGGTGGCCGAGTCGCTCGGGGCCACCGTCAAGTATTACGAGAAAGCCGATCAGGGACAGATCATCTACCCCACCATGACGCGCAAAGTGGTGGACCGCGCGAACGTGGCCGCGCCGGCCGGGCTGAGCCAGGCGGAGGCCAACACCTTCGTGCTCAAAGACCTTGAGCGCCAGATCAGCGAGCACGTCTTCCAACGCCCGGCCGACCTGGCCGCCGTCGGGCGCATTCCGGTGGTGCTTGAGGCGCTGCGCATCCTCAAGCGCGAGGTCGGCGGCCAGATCGCCATTGGCTCGTGGACCCTGGGACCGTTCACTGAGCTGGGGCAGGTGATGGACCTGGAAGTGCTGCTGAAGCTGGCGGCCAAGAAACCCGACGTGGTCACCCGCCATTTGCAGTTCATGGTGGATTATCTGGCTGATGTGATCGGCCTGTACATCGCGGCTGGAGCCGACTTCATTACCGTGCGCGAGATGGGCGCGACGTCGAGCATCCTCAGCCCGCGCATGTTCCGGGCGCTGGTGCTGCCCAACTTGCAGGCCCTCTTCCGCCGCATCGGCCAGGTTCCGACCATCCTGCACATCTGCGGCGACACCAACCCGATCATCGAGATGATGGCCCAGTCGGGCGCCTCCGCCCTCAGCGTGGACCAGGTCAACCGGCTGTCGGAAAGCCGCGCCAAGCTGCCCGGTGTGGTGCTGCTGGGCAACTACATGGCCTACGGCGAGCCGTTTTGCGAGGGCCAGCCGGAGGCGGTGGAGGCGATGATCCGGAAATCGATTGAGCAGGGCGCCGACGGTGTGTGGCCCGGCTGCGACATTTGGCCGGTGGTGCCGCCGGAGAACATGCGCGCCATGATGGCAGCGATGGAGAAGTACGGCGCGCGCTGAACGGAGCGCCGCGCGGGCCGGACCCTAGAGCACGGAGGACGAAATGGCAACCCCGGAACGACAGGCCGAGATTCTGGAGCAGCTGAAGAACAGTGTGATCGAGTACGATGAAGACGGCGTCACCCGCGCGGCCGGCGACGCCCTGGCGGAGGGCGTGGATGCCTATCAGGCCGTGATGGATGGCCTGGCGGCCGGGATGGACGTGGTGGGCACGTACTTCGCCCAGGGCGAGTACTTCGTGCCGGAGGTGCTGATGTGCGCCGACGCGCTGTATGCCGGGCTGCACCTGCTCAAGCCGCATATCAAGATGGATCCGGCAACGATGGTCAAAGGCTCGGTCGTCATCGGCACGGTCGAGGGCGATATCCATGACATCGGCAAGAACCTGGTCAAGATGATGTTCGAGGTCGCGGGCTTCACCGTTCACGACCTGGGCCGGGACGTGCCGTTGGACAGTTTTGTGGACAAGTACCTGGAGACCGACGCCGACATCGTGTGCATGAGCGCCATGATGACCACCACCATGATCGGCATGCCAGTGGTGATCGAGAAGGTGCGCGCCAAGAACCCGCGCGCCAAGATCATGATCGGCGGCGCTCCGATCAACGAGGACATAGCCAGCAAGTGGGGCGCCGATGGCACGGGCAAAGACGCGCCCAATGCCTTGCAGGAAGCGCTGAACATGATCGGCGTGCTGCGCGAACTGGGCGATCAGTTCACGGCGCAGCGCACGCAGAAGGAGTGGGGCGCCGACGGCCTGCTGGACCCGGCCCGCTCGTAGGCCGGGCGCCAACCGGAACGGGATAGCTGAATGCCTGACCGCGAATGCGCTCCAACCCGCCGCCTGCGCGGCGACACCGGGCGAACAGACCTGATCGACCTGCGCGACCTACCCAAGCACGACCTGCGCTTCGAGGTGCTGGGCACGCTCGATGAGGCCTCGTCGGCGCTGGGGGTGGCGCGCGCTACCGCGGCGCGTCCCGACACCCGCGAGCTGATCCTGGCTGTCCAGCGCGACCTGTGCTGGATGATGGCCGAACTGGCCGTGGCTCGTCCCTCCGGGCCTGAGGCCGAATCGCACATCGCGGCGCCGCAGCTCCACAGGCTCGAGCAGGCCTACCAGCAGCTCACATTGGCCCACCCGCTGAGCCCTTCCTTCACTGTCCCGGGCGATTGTCTGGCCGGGGCCCTGCTGCACCTGGCGCGCTCGATCGTGCGCCGGGCCGAGCGCCATGTCACGCGCCTGGCCTTCACCGCCGCGCTGCCCAATCCACACATCCTCCCCTATCTCAACCGGCTGTCTACGCTGCTCTTTGCCCTGGCGCGCGCCGAGGAGGCCGCCGCCGGGCTGGAGGCGCAGACCCTAGCTCACCCCGCGGCAGGCGGCCTATGAACAACCTGGTGCCGCTGCCCTATCGGCGTGTGAGCGTGCAGCCGTACGCCGGGGCCATGACCGAGCCGGCCCTGCGCGCGCACTTCTTGGGCCGCGAGGCCTACCGCCGCACCGATTACGTGGTGGCGCAGCAGGGCGAGGCGGCGGCCGTGGTCGCTGTCACCGCGCCCGACCGCCAGTCGCTGTTCAGCCCTATCGACAGCGTGCAGGTGTTGGCCCTGCCCGATACCTGCCGGTTCGTCGAGATGCCCGACGTGGACGCGGGCAACCGCTCGGCCCTGGCGGAGGCGGCTCACCGCGCGGGGGTCGGCGCCGCGAGCACGCTAGTCGTTCGCGGCCTGTATGGGCACGTCAACTTCATCCATCACCCCGACCCGCTGGTCGTCCGGGTGGTGGAGGTCGCCCCGCCAGACCCGCCCAAGCTGTTTGGCCTGGCGCAGCATGTGCTGAGTTATGCCGACCTGCCCGCCATGCGGCTCGAGCTGGAGCGCCTGGACCTGAACGACCTGGCCGGGGGGCAGCAGCCGCCGGCCTTCCTGGTGCCGTGCCGGTCGGGCGGGCTGGAAGGGCTGGGCGCGCCGGTCTACTTCTTGGACGAACGGCCGGCCACGCGGCAGGACTGGCTGCTGATCGGCTGCGAGCGCAGCCTGCAATTCCATCGGCACTACTACGGCGACGAGCCGCCGCGGGTGGAGATGTGCCCACGGAAGCTGGCCGGGCCGCGCGGCGCGGCGACGCTGCTGAAGTGCTGCCTGCTCGAATTTGATATTGAGCTGGACGGCCTGATGGCCGTGGTGCCGTGGGGCGCCGACCTGCCAATGGTGGAAGCGGCCTTGCGCCGTCTGGCAGAGCGGGCCGGCGTCGCGACGGAACGGGAGCAGCCATGAAGCCCTGGGCCAGCGTGTTCGCGCGCCTGGACGACCGCAGCCGCAAGCCGCGCATCACCGGCCTGACGATGCTCATCGACAAGGGTCAGGGGCCGCAGGCCACCGCCGACCTGCTGGCGTTGGGCGCGGAGTATATCGATCACTGGAAGCTGTCCTTTGGCACCTCGGCGCTGCTGGAGGAGGCGCAGCTGCGCCAGAAGATCGCCGCTGTTAAGGAGCACGGCATCCTGATCTACCCCGGCGGCACGTTGATGGAGTATGCGCTGGTGCGCGGCAAGTGCCGCGAGTTCTTCGCGCGCGCGCGCGCGCTGGGCTTCAACGCGGTGGAGATCTCCGACGGCACGATCCACCTGCCCGCGCGCGACCGGGTCGAGCTGATTCGGATAGCGCGCGACCTGGACCTGGCGGTGATCACCGAGGTGGGCAAGAAGGACCCGCGCCGCCAGCCGCAGGCCCGCGTCCTGGCCGAGGTGGCGCAGGCCGATCTGGAGGCCGGTGCAGCCTGGGTTATCGTCGAGGCGCGCGAATCTGGCAAGGGGGTCGGGGTGTACGATAGTCTTGGCCGGGTGACTGAACAAGATGTCGACACAATTGTGATCAATCTCGATCGCCATCTGGGGCGCCTGATCTGGGAAGCGCCGCTCAAGGGGCAGCAAGAGTACTTCATCCTGCGCTTTGGCCCGGATGTGAGCCTGGGCAATATCCAGCCGCACGATCTGCTAGCCCTGGAAGCCCTGCGGGCCGGCCTGCGCTTTGAAACTCTAAAGCCGCTGGTGGAGCAGATGGAGCGCGAGGGCATCTTGGAAATCCCCTCCCTGTCGGCCCGTGTGGCGCGCATGGCGCGGCGCGGTCTGCCCGAAGCCTGACGCCGCCAGCGCGGCTTACAAGGAGCATGCCATGGGTCTGTTTCGGTTCGAAACGCCGCAGCGCGTGGTCAAGATCGGCCACATCGAGTGTGGCGGCCAACCCGGCGAACGGCCGCCGGTGCTGATGGCCAACATGTTCCAGACCGGGCATCGCATTGTTGAGAGCCGCAAGCCGCCGCGCTGGGACAAGGCCCGGGCGCTGGACGAGATCAAGCTGGTCGAAGAGATGTCGAACGAAACCGGTGTGCCGGCGATCATCGGCATCGTCGCACCCACGCCCGACGAGATCGAGGCCTACTGCGAGTGGTTCCTGTCGGTCAACGACACCCTGGTGTTCCAGATCGACACATGGACCGAGGAAGCACGCCGCGCTGGAGCGCGCTTCGTGAAGGCCGCCGGAGTTCAGGACCGCTTCAACTACAACAGTATCACCGCCTGGGACCCCGATATTCCCGATCAGGTGGCCGAGCTCAAGGCGTGCGGCATCAAATCAGTGATTCTGCAGCCGTTTGACACCGACGACAAGCGCGCCACGGGCCGGCTGAAATCGCTGCGCAGGATGCTCGCCAAGATCGAGGCCGGCGCGTTCGAATCGGTGCTGGTGGACACCACCACCATGAACCTGCCGACCCAGGGCTTCTGCTACTTGGCCAACCGGCTGGTCAAGGAGGAGCTGGGGCTGCCGGTGGGCAACGCGCCGGCCAACGGCTCGTACATGTGGAAGTCGGTGATCGAGAAGTGGGGCCGGCCCGCCTTTCAGGGCATGGATGCGGCCATGCACGGCATTGCGGCGGTGCTGTGGAACGATTGGATGGCCTATGGCCCAATCACGGGCACACGGCGGGTGTTCACCGCGGTGGCTGCCGCCGTGGCCATGGTGACGGTGATGGCCTGGGATGAGGGGTTGGAGTTGCCGGAGGCGCCGACGCACCCGCTCAACAAGCACTTCCCGAAGGAAGTCGAGTTCATGCGCGGGCTGCGCCAGGCGCGCAGCGACCGCCTGATGGAGCGCCAACACGATCTGGGCGACAAACGCCGCGCCACGCGCGGGGCCGACCTCATCCCGGACAGTGCCGCGGCCATCGAGCCGGACGGGCCGGCTTGAGCGATGCCGCCTGGGCCAACGCCGGGCACGCCGCAGGCCGATGATCGCGCCGGGCGGCTGAAGGAGGCGCCCGCGCCGGCGCTGGTGTCTACAGCGTATGCGCGTGAAGTGCGCGACCAGGTCGGCCTCTACCGGGGGATGAGCCTGGCCGACCTGGCCCACGTCGTCACGCTGATCGAAGCCGGGGTCGTGCCGCGCGGCCCCGGCGCCGACCTGCTGGCCGCGCTGTTGGCCATGCACCCCGACCCCCCGCTCGACTTCGCGCTCGACCCGGCCCAGGGGGACCTGTACTCGAACCGCGTAGCCTATCTACGGATGCTTACCCCGGCCGCTGGCTGGCTCTCGGCTGGGCGCGCCCGGCGCGAGGCGACCACCGTCGCTTGGCGGATTGCCGTCCGCGAGCGTTTGCTGGTCTTGGCGGCCGCGGTGCTCGACTGTGCCCGGGCGGCGCTAGACCAGGCAGAAACCCAGCGCGAAACTCTCATCCCCGACTACACCTACCTGCAGCCGGCCCAACCCACCACCTTTGGCCATTATCTGCTGACGTTCGCCTATCCCATGCTGCGCGACCTGGACCGGGTGCGCGCGGCCTACGCCCGCACCAACGTCAGCCCGGCCGGCTGCGGCAGCGTAAACGGCAGCCGGCTGCCGCTCGACCGCGCCCGACTGGCGCAGCTGTTGGGCTGCGACACCACCGTCGCCCATGCCCGCGACGCGATGTGGCAGGCCGACGGGCCGATTGAGCTAGCGTCCGTGGCGTGCGCGGTCTTGGTCAACCTGGATCGGCTGGCGGAGGACCTGCAGCTCTTCTCGACAGCCGAGTTCGGTTTGGTGGCCCTGGCCGACCGCCACACTCGCACCAGCGTGATCATGCCGCAGAAGAAGAACCCGTATGCGCTGGCCTATATTCGCGGCGTGTGCGGCGAATCTATCGGCGCCTTGGCGGCTATGGCGGCCGTGGGCAAGACCCCTTCGGGCCAGATCGACAACCGCATGTTGGCCTACGGCGCTATCCCCCGCGCGCTGGATACCACGAGCGGAGCTGTGGGCCTGATGGCCGACGTGCTGCGCGGCATACGGGTGAACGCTGGCCGCGGCCTGCAGCGCGCATCGCAGGACTTTCTGGGCGCCACCGACCTGGCGGAGGTGGTGATGCTGGAGGCAGGGATCGACTACGCGACGGCTCACGACCTGGTAGCGCAGGCGGTGCGCGCCGCGCTGGACGCCGGGGAGCCCAGCCTCACCGCGCCCGGGCTGGAAGCAGCCGCGCTTGCGCGCCTGGGTCGTCCGCTGGGGCTTTCGCCGCAGGCGCTGGCCGAGGCGCTCGATCCGGCCCGGATCGTGGCGACGAGAAGCGGCCCTGGCGGGGCGGCGCCCGCGGCTGTGCAGCAGATGATCGCGGACTGTCGCGCGGCGCTGGCCGGGCACGCCGCCTGGCACGGCGAGACACACTCTCGGCTGGCGGCAGCCGAGGCGGGCCTAATGCTCGCCGCGACTGCCCACAAGCTGGCCGGCGGCCGTCACGCGGCCGATGGCACTCCGGCCGCAGCGCCCGACCCGGCACAAGCGCCTGCTCAGCCGCAGTCGCTCGAAGAGATCTTCGATCAGTTGTTTAAGGACCTGCCTCAACCCCCCGGCCGGGGCCGGTGGCGCCGCCAGTTCCCAGGCGAGTGACCGGGTGTCTTGAGCCATGCCTGCCCATCTTTCAGAGTCGCTCATCTATCGCAACGCCTGGGGCACTGATGAAATTCGTGCTCTGTTCGACGATCGGCCGCGCACCCGCGCCTGGCTGGAGATCCTAGCCACCCTGGCTGAAGCGCAGGCGGAGGTTGGCCTGATCCCGGCGGAAGCGGCCCGCCAGGTCGCGCGGGCCTGCCGCGAGCTGCCGCTAGACGCCGAGTTCTTCGAGGAAGTGCGGCGCGGCTACGAGGCAACCAACCACTCCACGCTCGGGCTGATCCGGGCCGTGCAGCGGCGCTGCCCCGGTGATTCCGGCGAGTGGGTGTACTATGGCGCGACGGTGCAGGACGTCACCGACACCTGGATGATGTCGGCCCTGCGGCAGGTGGCCGACATTGCCGAGCGCGAGCTGCGCGAGCTGGACCGCAGCCTAACCGGGCTGGCGCGCGCGCACCGAGACACGGTCATGGCCGGGCGCACGCATGGCCAGCCGGGGCTGCCGATCACCTTTGGCTTCAAGGCCGCGGTGTGGGCCAGCGAGGTGCGCCGGCACCGCCAACGGCTGCGCGAGGTGCGGCCGCGCCTGGGTGTGGGCCAGCTTGCCGGCGGGGTGGGGAGCCTGTCGTCGCTTGGCCCGCGCGCGTTGGCGCTGCAACGGATCTTCTGCGCGCGGCTGGGTCTGCGGTCGCCGGCCATCACCTGGACGACCGCTCGGGATGTGCTCGTCGAGTGGTTTCAGCTGCTGACGCTGATCGCCGGCACCGCCGACAAGATCGGGCACGAGGTC
Source organism: Anaerolineales bacterium (assembly GCA_020845955.1). Taxonomy (GTDB): domain Bacteria; phylum Chloroflexota; class Anaerolineae; order Anaerolineales; family UBA6663; genus JADLEU01. The sequence continues at coordinate 10,247 of JADLEU010000125.1, read as the reverse complement.
TACAACCTGCAGCGCCCGGAGATCGGCGAGTTGAGCGAAGGGTTTGTCGCCGGCACCGTCGGCAGCATCACCATGCCGCACAAACGCAACCCGGAGATTGCTGAGCACCTGGGCACGCTGGCGCGCGTGATCCGTCACAATACCGGCCTGATCGCCGAAAGCCAGGTGCACGAGCACGAGCGCGACGGGCGCGCCTGGAAAGCGGAATGGGCGGTGCTGGCCGAGACCTGCCTGGCCGCCGGCAAGCTGCTGGCGCTCACCAACGATCTCGCGGCGCACCTGGTTGTCCACCCTGACCGGATGCTGGAGAACCTGGAGGCCACGCGCGGCTTTGTGCTGTCGGAGCCAGTGATGCTGGCCCTGGCGCGCAAAGTGGGCAAGCAGACGGCGCACAGCCTGGTATACGAAGCCGCGATGAAGGCACACGAGGCCGGCCGCCCGCTCAGAGACGCGGTGCTGGCCGAGCCGGGGATTACGGCGCACCTGTCGCCGGAGGCGATCGAGGCCTTGTTCGACTACCGCCAGCACACCGGACAGTGCGCTGCGCTGGTCGATGCGGTCGTGGAGCAAGCCGAGGAGCGCCGGGACGCTTGATGCCTGGAGCACGACGAATGCCGGGCCGGTCTGGGCAGGCCCCGGCGGCCATGGCGCCGCGAGGCGCGTAAGATGTTGCCGCGCTACCCGCTGGCCCTGCTGCCAACCCCGCTGGTAGAGGCGCCGCGCCTGGCGGCGGCGCTGGGCGGCCCGCGCTTGCTGGTCAAGCGCGATGACCTGACTGGTTTTGCCATGGGGGGCAACAAGGTGCGTGGGTTGGAGTATTACCTGGCGGACGCGCTGGCATGCCGGGCCGACGTAATCGTCACCGGGGCCGGGCCACAGTCTAACCACGTGCGCGCGACAGCCGCCGCGGCGCGCGTGGCCGGGTTGGCGATGGTGGCAGTCATCCACAACGCGCGCCCGCCGCAAGCGCTGGGCAACTTATTGTTGGATGAGTTGCTGGGGGTGGATCTGCGTTTCACTGGCTTACCCAACCGGGAAGAGGTGGATGTCCAGATCGAGGCGACGGCGGCGGAGCTGGCCACGGCCGGCCGGCGGCCGTATGTGATCCCGCGCGGGGGCGCTTCCGCGCTCGGCGCGCTGGGCTACCTGGGGGCCGTGGGCGAGCTGGAGGCGCAGCTGGAGGCGCTGGGCGCGCACCCCACCTGGCTGGTGCTGGCCACGGGGTCCTGCGGCACCCAGGCCGGGCTGCTGGCCGGGGCGAAGCTGCGCGCGGCGCCCTATCGGATCTGCGGCATTACCGTCAGCCGTCCCGTTGCCGAGTGTCAGGCGCGCATCACGCGCCTGGCACAAGAAGCCGCGCGCCTGGCCGGCGGCTCGCTGGCAGTCGACCCGCAGGATGTCCTTGTGCGCGGCGGCTTTATTGGCGCCGGCTACGGGGCGCCTTCGGCGGAGGGAGTAGCAGCCATCCGGCTGGCGGCCCGCACCGAAGGCCTCTTCCTCGACCCGACGTACAGCGGCAAGGCCCTGGCCGGGTTGATTGGCGAAGTCCAGGCGGGCCGCATCACGCCGGACGACACCGTGGTCTTCTTGCACACCGGCGGCGAGCCAAGCCTATTTGCCCATCCGGAGATTGCCGGACAGGACTAGCCGGTCCTGAGCGCGGGACAGGGTGTCAAGCGCATCCAGCCGTCGATCAGCGCAGGAGGCCGCCGTGAACGATCTACGTAGGTGGGTGGCTCATCCTCAAACCACAAACGCCCCGCAAGTGTTCCGCCTGCTGGTGTGGTACCGCTGGCTCAGCCTAATTCCCACGATGTTACAGTTGGCCACCGGCGGGCGCGACGATGGTCTGCGTCTGGCCCTGGGCACGGCGGTCGCGTTGAACGTCGTTATCACCGCCGGCGCCGGTCCATTGAATGCCGCGCTGCTGCGGCGGCCGTGGCTGTTGGTGGTTGACCTGTCCCTATGCGGCGGGCTGATCTGGCTCAGCGGGGGCCAGGACACGGCCTTCTACCTCTACAGCTTTAGCCCCATCCTCGCGGCCGCATTCTTCTTCCAATGGCGGGGCGCCCTCTTAGGCGCGGCCGGCATGGCCGCCTGGTTCATCCTGAGCGGGCTGGGGGCGCGCCAGGCTGGGCTCTCGGTGACCAGCCTGGTGCTGTACCTGGTTGGCTATTTCCTTCTCGCCGGGACCTTCGGCTATGCCACGACCCTGTTGGCCAGGTTGGGCGACACCCATGCGGAACTCGACCGGACCCACCGCGACCTGGCCGTGATCCACAACCTGACGCTGCACCTTCAAACGGCGGCCGACGTGAACGAAGTGCAGGAACATGTGCTCAACGTGGTCACCGGCGAGCTCGGCTACCCGCAGGCCATCATCGCGCTGGTAAACGCAGACGAGCGCGTGATCACCGCCTGGCTCAGCAAGAGCCGCTCAGATCATGGCAGGCTGCGCTGCGACCTGCCGCACACCGCTCGCCTGGCGCTGGCGCCAGAGAGCGGCGAGATTGCGCGCTGCCTGTTGGAGGGACAGGCGCGGCTGGCGCCCTTCGTTGCCGGCGCGGCCCTGGCCAGCGACGAGCCGCTGCGCGCCTGTCTGGGCGCGACGCCCTACCACCTCTTCCCCATGCTGCTGCGCGAGCATCCGGTGGGTGTGCTGCTGGTCGACGCATCCGACGGCGGCGATCCGGCCCGCCTGCGCTCCCTGCATGCCATCGCCAGCCAGGCAGCCGTGGCAGTCGGCACCACCATGCTGTGCATCGATCGCGCCCAGCGGCTGGCGGTCCAGGAAGAGCGGATTCGTTTTGCGCGCGATATCCACGACACGGTGTCGCAGTCGCTGTTTGGTCTTCGCTACTCGCTGGATGCCTGCCTCAAGCTCCTGCCGGAGGATGCCCACGCGATCCGTGGCGAGCTGGCGCAAATGCGCGACCTGGCAGAGGCCACGCGTGTCGAAGTGCGCCAGTCCATCCTGGACATCTGGCCATCCGAGCTGACTGCCGAGCGCTTTGCCGATGATTTGCGGCGGTACCTGGCCGACGCCTGCCGGGCCGGACAGTTGGCATTATCCGTGGAGGTCCGCGGCGATTTTTCCCGCCTGGCTCCCAGCACCAAGCGCGGTTTGTACCGGGTGGCGCAGGAGGCGCTGAACAACGTCGTGCGCCATGCCCATGCGGCCGAGGCCAGCGTGTGCCTTGACATCACCGGGGGGCAGGCGGCGTTGGTGGTGCGCGACAACGGCCGCGGCTTCGACCCGGCGCGGGCCATCGCCCGCGAGTTCGACCGCGAGCATTTTGGCCTGCGGGGCATTCAGGACCGGGCGGCGTCGCTGGGCGGAAGCTGCGAGATCCTGTCGCGGCCAGGCGCCGGCGCCTCGCTGCTGGTCACCATCCCCGCTGAGAAAGACCGCTGACCCGTGATCCGCCTGTTGATTGCCGACGACCACGAGGTGGTGCGCAAGGGCTTGGTGATGGTGTTGAGCCTGGAGCCGGGATTCGAGGTCGTCGGTGAGGCCCACGATGGCGTCGAGGCGGTCGAGCTCGCGCGGGCGCTGCAGCCCGACCTGGTCTTGCTCGACCTAAAGATGCCGCGGCTCAATGGCGACGGCGCGGCGGCGCAGCTGCGCGCGGGCTGCCCCAGCACGCGGCTCATCCTGCTCAGCGGCGCCGAGATCGACGAGCAGGTGCTCGACAGCCTGGACGTCGTGGATGGATACGTGCCCAAGGACGTCGGCCCGGACGAGCTGGCCCACGCAGTCCGCACGGTCGCCTCCGGCGGCGAGTACATTCACGCTTCCGTTGCCCGAGCTATCTTGTCGCGGGCCAACGCGGCGGCCGTCGCGCCGCTGACGTGCCGCCCCGCCCTGTCGGGACGTGAGTTGGAGGTGCTGCGCCTGATGGCCACCACTGCCACCTACCGCGAGATCGGCAGACAGCTGTTCGTGTCCGAAGAGACGATCCGCTCGCACGCCAAAAGCATCCTGGCCAAGCTCGAGCAGCCCAATCGGACACAGGCCGTCGTGACGGCGCTACGGCTCGGGCTGATCAAGCTGGACTAGGACCAGTCTTGGCCCGCGCAGCCGGCGTGCCCAGCAGGGCTATCAGCCCCAGCGGCAGGGTGTCGGGCCAGTTCATCGGGTTGTGGGCGCCGCTGAACTCATGGTAGTGCACCGGGTAGCCCTTCGCTAACAGCACATCGCGCATATGACGTGCCGCGGCCAGGAAATTGCCAAAACCGGGTTCCCAGGTGCCAACGTCCGTTTCGAGCCGGCCGACATCCATGAAGAAGCGCAAGGGCAGGCCTGGCCGGTCGCGGTACTGGCGGATGATCCAACCGTCCTCGGGCTCTGCTTTCGGGCGCCATCCAAAATAGGCGGACTGGCACAGGATGTTGCCGAACAGGCCCGGGTGGTGCAGACCGACGAAGGCGACCATCAGGCCCCCCAGGCTGCAGCCGACCAAAGCCGACCGGCTAGGATCATCCGTCAGCCGGTAACGTGCACGCACCCACGCCAGCAATTCCTGGGTCAAGAACTGCTCGAAGGGCACGTGGCAGGCGAGGTCGCGTTGGCGAGTTGGATCATAGGCCGAGCTCACGAACACCGCCACGAGGGGCGAGATCAGGCGGTCAGCCGTCAGGTTGTCCAGCGCCTGGGTCGCGTGGGCCACGTCCAGGTAAAACCCGCCATCCAGGAAGACGGCGTAGCCGTATGGCCCGGCGTCCGGTGAGTAGCCCGGCGGGGTGTACACCCAGACGCGGTAATCACGAGCCAGGACGGCGCTCGTGATCCGCTTTAGGCTGATCGCGCCGGCCGGCACCTCCGGTCGAGCCAGGCTCCAGCGCTGCGGCGGCGCCTGCGGCCCCTCCAACACCGAAGACGCCCAGCCCTTGAAGCCCACCTCGTCGTCGTCGGGGAAGACATGCTGGCGCGGGTTGAGCGGGTCGGTCACGTGCTCGCCGCCGATGGCAAACTGGTACGACTCGCGCGTGTCGTTACGCACGCGGTAGGTCCTGTGCCACACATCGGTGCCTGCCAGGTGCTCCATCGGATCAGTCGTGTCTCGACCGGGCAGGGCACTGACCACGGCCGGCGCCGTCCCCTCACCGGCCGCCCGCCAGACGAACGTCACCAGCGAGTAGTCAAGGTCACCCACGATGGGCTCGATGAGCGGCGCGCCTTGCTCGGTAAGCGCCCGCCAGAATTCAGACAGGGCCGCACGATCCCCGGCGGCGAGTGCCGAAGCCAGGGTGGCGATACGTGGGCTGGCAGTTGAGTTGTCCACTGGTCTTCTCCTTTGCGGGAAATCGGATGGCGGCTTGGCACATCTGGCTTCAGGCGGCTGGCTGCCGCAGGCGGTCAAGCTGCGGAAAATGGACGAGCTCGTGGCAGGCGAAGTAGCTGACCTGGTGATAGAGACGCAACTCGCCAAACTCCTCGTGCTGGCCGCGCCGCTACCAGTTGGCGAGCGGCAGGTGTTCCAGCCGGGCCAGGGTATGCGCGCGCGAGGCGCGATACGACTCAAATATCCCGCTTAGGGTGGGCGGCTGGCCGGCCTCGTTCCTGGCCCATTCAAACACAGCTTTGGATTCGAGCACCGGGTCCTCATAGTCGAGGATGCGGTCAACGCGTTGATCCAAGACGCCCTGCGCGTCGCGCAAGTGCGTCAGCGCTTGCCGCAGCGACCAGCCGAGGTCTTCAGACGCTTGACCCGCATCGGCGTCCGAGACGTCCGCCAGCAGATCGGCCAGCTTCCCGGGGGTCTCACGGAGATGTTCGAGCGCCGCGAAGGGATCCAGCGCTTCGAGCCAGTAAATGGCGCGGAAGCGATTGAACGTGGCGGCCTTCGCGCCGCAGATCGGACAGGTGTTGGCAGCCGCGCTCAGGCTGAGGTGCCCGCACGTCCGGCAGACGAACGGGTCCGGTGTCTCAGCAAACCGCGCCAGGTGCCCTTCGGCCATGGCCGTTCGCGCATGTCGGAGCGCGGTCAGCAGGTCGTCCCCAACCTCCAACGCCCCCAGTGCTTTGATGGCCCGATCTGTTTCAGCCAGCAGTCCGGCCTTGTCCACCGGCAGGCTATGCCGGCGCGCGGCACGGGTGAGCAGAGAATCGCACGCGGCGCGCAGGAGCTTGGCGTTGTTGAACTGCCCTTCGTCTTCGAGCTGCGCCGCGAGGGCGAGCGAGTGGATGAGCGTATCGAGCATCGCATGACCTCCGAGTATTGGACCACACGGGCTGCTAGCCGCCGATTAAATGGTTGGCCAAGACCGCCGATCAGCCGGAGCCAGTGATGTCCACGTCCGATGTGTGCCCGGCCGACCAAGCCAAATCGAACGCCTCCGTCTCCAACCGCGCGCGGGCGGCGCGAATCCCGTGCTCCCATTCGGTCTGGTCGGCGGGCGCGAGCGGCGCACCAATCGCGTCCAGGATCGCCTGGGCCTGCCCAAATAGACGAGCCGCATTCTCCGCCTCGCCGCACGCTGCGTCCACTTCTGCCAGGCCTGCCAGGCATTCGGCGATGCCCTGTTGGTTGCGGTGCTCGCGCTGCAGCGCCAGGCTTTCGCTGAGCAGGGCTTCGGCCTGGCCATGATCGCCGCGCCAGCGGGCGACATGGCTCAGCTTGTGCAGGGCGGCGGCCAGATCGAGCTGCCGTCCGGTCGCCCGGCACAGGCTCAGGCTCTCTTCATAATAGGTCGCGGCGCGCTCGTAATCGCCGTCTAGCCGCGCCAGATCGCCGAGACGGATCAGGTTATCGACGATCGTGCCCGTGTCGTTCAGACGGCGCGCGCGCGCCACGCTCTCCTCATAGTGAAAACGTGCCTGAGCGTAATCGCCCAGGTGGCTGGCTACGAGCCCCAGGTCGCCGATGAGCACCGTAATCTCCGGCTCGATGTTCAACCCGCGGCTCAGTTCCAGGCTCTCGGCAAACAGCTCCCGCGCCGCGGCATAGTCGCGCTGGTCGAAGCGTACGTGCCCGAGCACATGCAGACTGAACTCCAATCCTCGATCGTCCGGTGAGCCGGTGGGCATACCGAGCGCGTGCCAGATCGCCAGGCTGGCCTCACACTGCGCCTGCGCGGCGGCGTAGTCGCCCTGCTGCCAGGCCATCACCCCTGCGCCGGTTAGCGCCCGCGCTCGGGCTGGACCCGGCTCGGGTACGGCGGCCACCGCCTGCTCCAGCCAGCGGCGGCCTTCGACGACCTGGCCGCGAATGTGCCAGAAGAGCGCCATGCTGCCAGCCAGCTCGGCGGCCGCCTGGGCGGCATGCCCGGCCAATCCCCACCCGAGGGCCGCCCGCACGTTGTCCATCTCCAGCGCTACCTGATCCACACAGGCATTGATCGGCTGGCCGGCGTAGGCGGCGGCCTCCGCCGCCTGGGCCAGCGCGGCATAGTAACCCAGGTGCCGAGCGCGAGCCGCGTCTGCCGTGCCCGAAGCCGCGAGCCGGTCCAGGGCGTACTCGCGCACGGTCTCCAGCATTCGAAAACGTGTGCTCGGCCCTGGCTCGCGCAGGACCAGGCTCTTCTCGACCAGTTGGGTGAGCACTTCGGTGACGTCGAGAACCGGATCAGAATCGGAGTCAGGCGGCCGGCCGGCCATCGCCCGGGCGGCCTCCAGCGTCCAGCCGCCCACGAAGACGCCGAGCCGCGTAAATAGCCGCCTTTCCTGATCGGACAGCAATCCATGGCTCCAGTCCAGCACCCGCCGCAGGGCCTGCTGCCGGGCGGGCAGGTCGCGCGGGCCGCCCCTGAGGACGCCCAGTCGCCCGCCCTCCAGCCGCGCCAGCAGTTCGGCCGGCTGCCAAACGCGCGCCTGGGCGGCGGCCAACTCGATGGCAAGCGGCAGCCCGTCCAGGCGATGGCAAATCTCGCCGATGGCAACGGCGTCGCCTGGCTGGGCGCCCAAACCGGGGCGGGCGGCCCGGCCGCGCGCCACGAACAACGCGCTGGCGGCCGATTGCTCAAGCAGCCAGCCGGCGCCTGCCCCGCCGGCTCGAAGTGCAGCCCGGTCGGGGAGCGGCAGCGGCGGCACCGCCAGCACATACTCGCCTGACAGTCGCAGCCGTTCCCGGCTGGTCGCCACGACCTTCAAAGCTGAGGCGGCGGCCAACAGCTCGGCCACCAGGCTGGCAGCTCCCAGCAGGTGTTCGAAGTTGTCCAGGAGCAGCAACCGCGGGTAGGGCCGCAACGCCGCTTTCAGGACATCAACGGCTGGCTCGTGTCGTGGCAGCGGCACGTCCAGGGCCTGGCAAAGATGGGGCGCGACGAGTTCGGCCTGGGCCAGGGCGGCCAGGCTGACGAAGTGGGTCCGGCCAGCGTAGTCGTCGAGCAGTTCGGCCGCGGCCTGGAGCGCGAGCCGGGTCTTGCCGACGCCGGCCGGGCCGGTCAGCGTGACCAACCGCACTTCGTCGCGCCTCAGCAGCTGGGCGATGGCCTGGACCTCGGCGTTCCGGCCGACGAACGAAGTCAATTGGGCTGGCAAGGGGGAAGGGGAGGCCCGCTGCGGCGGCGGGCCGGCCTGAACAGGCGCGTCGCCCAGCGCGAGCCGCAGCGGGCTGCGCTGCCCGCGCGCGCATTCGAGAAACAACACCCGCTCCCCCGGCGGGATGCGCAGGACGTCGGCCAGCCGTTCGGCCACCTGGCGCGACGGCCGGCGCTCGTCCGTTTCGATCTTCTTGACTGTCACGGCCGCGCAGTTGGCTAGGCGCGCCAGCGCCTCCTGGGTCAGGTCGAGGGCTTTGCGCCGGCGGCGAACCCAATACCCGAACGAGGCGGTTGATTCGGGTTCCATTTGGCTAGGCGTCCTGACTGCGATTGGCTATCTGCGCATGGTCTGTATCGCCGATTGTACTCCAAACTGATACCAATGGGTCAGTTCGATATGGTCTATTGGACGGCGAAACCGTCACACCACAAGAAGAAAGGAAATCAGAGCATGTTGACGCAAACAGTCGCCAATGAGCAGGATGCCGTGCAGGCTGTGCTTGACACGTGGATCGCGGGCGTAGAGCAGGGCGATTTGGACCTGATCGCGCGCGTCGTGGTCCCCGACGAGAACACCGTCTGGATTGGCGCTATGACCAGTGAGAGGCTGGAAGGCTGGACGGCGCTGCGCGCCGCGCTGGAGGCGCAGGACGCGGCCCTGTCCGACATTCGCATCGAGGCCAGCGACGTACGCATGCGGCTGCTGGCCGGGGGAGCCAGCGCCCTGGCCACCTCGCAGTGGACCTTTGCGGCCCAAATGGGCGAGCAGAAGCTTGCGTTTCCACTGCGTTGCACCTGGGTGCTGGAGAAGCGCGGCGACGCCTGGCTCCTGGTGCACTTCCACAAGTCGGTCGGCATGACCGGCTGACCGGCATTCCAGATTACTGTACGCCATGGGCCGGTCCACGTCCATGACGCCTGTCATGGCGGACCGGCCCTGATTATGGCAGTATGCTATCATCACCTCATGTAGCTGCCGACGGGCAAGTGGAAGGCAGGCGATGGAATTCCCAACCGGTTTCTTCACCTATACGGTCGGCGACGCTTCTCCTGTAGTGGAATTCGACGGGCACGGCCGGGCGACCGCCACGCTGGATGGGCAGGTCATTGTCGTCGCCACCTACCGGGTCGTCAGCGATGTGTTAGAGGTCACTGACGTCGAAGGACCCTTCGCCTATCCCGAGGGCGGGACCGGCCGATACAGGTGGTCGCTGAGCGGCAAGGTGTTGTCTTTTTCGCTTATTGATGACGGGAATCCGGGCCGCAGGAAAGGCTTTGCTCAGCCCTTTATCCAGCGCGCTTGATGGCAGCCCGCGGTCGCGTAGGCCTGACGGCGCCTAGCTGCTGGCGCGCTTCCCGAGCGCCGTAAGGGCGGGAGCCTGGCGCGTGGAACCGAAGGTCCAGCCGATAAAACGCCGGACGTTTGCGCGTGGCGCCGACCAATAGCCTGCTGGCGGGCCAGCACCCCGGCCGGATCGAAGGGGCAACCGTCCTGGCCGCTGACCTGGTCGGGCCGAGGGGTACCGGGACAACCTGGCGGGGGGATACACCGCCTTTGGAAGGGCCTCCTTCGGGGAGGACTCGAACAGGATTCTCTGAACTATCCCAACGCATGGCAATCGACCGAACACGGCGTGCCGTATTCGAAACAACGGCTGAGCTGTATGCCGAGGCGCGCCCGGGCTATCCGTCTGAGTTGGTGGATGACGTTGCAAGGCTAGCGGCCATCCCGGCTGGCGGCCGCATCCTGGAAATCGGCTGCG
>JADLEU010000124.1 GCA_020845955.1 Anaerolineales bacterium | reverse complement strand
GGATAATGGTTGGTGTGGGGCCTTCGGGCTTCCCCTAATAGGCGCCTTCGGGCGATCCTTCAGCCTTCATTATCCCTCGTTTGACAGGCCACCTTTGTTTTGGTTGCGGCCGGAGGCCGCGCTATGAGAGTAAGTATTGGTTCTGGGTTTTCCGTAGCCGCTTTGAGTTTGCGCTCGGCCTCTGAAAGATCGATGGACAAGTCACGCGCTATTGCCCATCCAATGGCGATGAAATTGACTGGGTCAAGTGCCAAAATAGCTTTACAGATCGCCGCCGCCTGACTTTGACTTTCGGGCTCCGCGACGTTCGATAGGCACGCAAGTGCCCAAAGCAAGTAGCCCACACGCTCCGACGTGGAATTTGAAGGGTTGTTAGCAAGCATATTGAACGTATCACCGGCGGTTCGTAAGCGCGCCTGACTTTCGTCATCGCATTTCACCATGAGGAACTGTACAGGTACTGGTTGCGGACCGAGGATCGGTGGATGAGCAGCTGGGCTGATGACGCTCCAATAGTCCACCATTGCGATCACAAACTGGATACTTAGCCAGGACGACTTAAGCTCCTTGGCCTTTAACGACTCAACTCGCGCCCTGTGAATGTCGCCTTTCTGCAACGCCACCAAGGCCCTCAACCGATAGGTTTCAGCGTCCGGCGCCAGCCCGAGCGATTCCACTCGCAATAAGCGTAGGCAATCTTCAGTTCGGCCAACCTCAAGGAGCAAAGAAGCTCGCAGATTTATCGTGTCTATGTCTACGGTGTTCGGAGGCAAACTCTGAAGGGCTGCATCTGGGCCTATCTCCGAGCGGGTAATAAGAGCCTCGAGTCTTTCATCTCGGTTACCGGGAATAACCTTCTGTGCTTCGTCAGCCAATTCCTTGGCACGTGATAACCCGTTATCACTTGTGAGCGCTATGCGCGCCTCAAAGCGAAGTACCTTTGCTCTGGCTGTCGGAAGCAAACTACTCCAAGTGGCTCCTCTCGTCCGGATTTGACGTACGATCGAGTTTGCCTCGTCCTTATGACCTTCGCGCCATTCCTCCAGCGCGCGACGTAAGTCTGCCTCCACCTGCAGCGATGCGTCACCGGCGACATCTCTGAATCGCGCATCTATCTCGTTTGAGGCTCCGAAAGGCGTCGGTTGCGCATAGTTAATCAAGATGTCTCCTGCAGCAGCAATGACATCACCCCCTGCTCGAACATTTCTGATATCGACACTGCGGGCAATGTCACCTGAGGGGCTTTTCTTTGTGCCGCCACCAGTCGTTCGTGGGCTCGGATGCAAAATGAACTCAACAAGCTTTGAGGCTGTTTCCAAGCCAACAGTGAACGCCAAAGCTCCCAATACCAGCCATCCTTGGTTTGTTCGAGCCCAGTCCGGAAACACGAGCCAACTTACCCCATAGATGATGGCAGCTAATACTAGGATGAGTAGAACTCGCCGCCACCGAATTCGACTATTCATGCTTCTCGCCTGTCGTTGCTGGTCAATCTTCGACGCATATCAATGTCTGCGCGCTGGTGGTGGGAAATAGGGTGAGTCAGCGCAGGTAACACCATTCACAAAGTGCTCAACGCGCGACTAATGCAATTTGGAGTGCCCCACAAGATACTAGTCACACCATGATATGGCCTGGACAATCTCTTCTGGCAACTCAATAATGTATCGGCCCGTGACACCGGTAGTCAACTGCGGCGGCTGGACCAATATCTTGTCGGCACCAGCAAGGTAGACTGCTAAAGGTGCAGATCGGATGACCTGCGCAGTTGCTGACGCCCACGGCCCGGGATGGATTTCGGTCAGGGTCTCCCTGGAGAGATCTTCCACACGCACATCGATCTGAGCGCAACGTGGCAATCCGCCTCCCAGTGTTTGCGGCAGAACAGGGAACAATACCCAGCAATAAACAGTAAGCAGCACCGTGCCATAGACGCCTGGAACAAAATGGCTGTATAGGGAGCCCAGCCATTGCATATCACGTTGGCCGGGCCACGCCAGGTCTACCAGAGTAAGTCCCATCAGCGCCAAATACGCAAGCAGAACGGTATCTCGCTCGGCGACCAACCACTGTCGCACAACGACAGCACCGCACGCAGAGACAATGAGCACGAGACAGTTACGAACGCGCCGCTTTAGGGCTGCCTGCCCGCAGCGCGTGAACCAAGCTTTTAGGCGTTGCCGGCCCTGCTGAAGGCTCAGCCACAGCAGGACGACTGCAGCAGTGATCAGAAACGGCATCACGCCTGACTTGTAGTACCGTAAGTCAACTAGAGGTAGACCGTCAAGACCCCTAGAAGTTCCGAAAACAGTCCAGTTGACGTAGCCTAGGAGATAGGGCGCCAGAGCGAGCACGGCCAGGCCATCGCGTATTGCCCCAAGGCTTTTCAGAAAAGTGAACGCGGAGCGGGCAGCTACAGCTGATCGGTTAACACGTTTCACCGCGGGCATGTCTGCAGACCTCCACAGTATCCACCACGGAACTACTAGCAACGACTACCTGATTCTGACGACGTGCTGTGACCGGGCAAGCACCGTCCCATTGCGATGAAGCTCACACGTCATGGTGTGACGCCCCGCATACAGAGTCCGCTCCCATGCCTGATCGGTATATTGGCAGTGCGTGAGATCCTCTACCTCAGTGGCCTCGTCCCCATGGTTGTGGACTATCCAGCGCACGGCGTAGGGCGGTTTCACCGTTGTATCCGCAACTGAAAAACGCAACCAGATGTTCTTTGGCAACACTCGGCTGCCGCTGGGATACTGGGTCCTAATCGGACCGTGGTGCCGCATGGCTAGCTCGGCTCGGATGCGCACAGAGCCAAGCATAGCAACCCGTTCTGCGGGCGTACTGAATTCGGTAGCAACAGCTTTTTCGACAGGGGCTGCAGCCCAGAATGGGTGCTGGAAGAACCAATGCCACGCACCGATGGCATCGCCCTCGCTAGAATCCCACTGGAAAGCCTCCTGCAATTCAGTCTCAGCCTCAGCCAATCGGTCACGTAAGCGCTCAACCTGGCTGAGGCACTTCGCCTTAGCCGTCAAAACCTGCGCTGGATCGACTGGGTTGAGGACTTCGAGGTTTTGTGTCAAACGGCGCTGGACTGCGCGGAGTGTATTGAGCAGCGCAACATCGTCCCGGTGTGGGTCGGGACAATAGCACTCGACAGCCAATACGGTGATGACTAGACCACCCGGGAGACTCCAATCCTCGCGCGAGCGCGCGAAAGCCTTCAGGTAGCGGACGATTCGGCGAAGCTGGTCCTCATCTACGGACGTGCTTGGAGACTTAGCGGGACTCAGACGCTTAACTGCGGCGTTGAACCAATCGGTGATCTCCGTTGGATTGCGTGCCGTCCATTCGGGGCCAGCATGTTCGACAACGGTTTGTCCCGTGGAGTTCTCATACTCGCGGTAAACTGCGAAGTCGATGTGATAGCCCTCGGCATACCAAATCGTGACGGCGTTGGTCCGTGCTTCGGGCTCCCGTGCGAAGTTACCGCCCGCCATCTGGAAGGCCGCCTCCACTCGCTTCCGTGCGTCGAGAGCCGAGGCAGGCAAAGCGTCTTTTCGGAAGACAAGCGCGACGTCGATGTCATAATCGTTTTCCGGGCACTGGTTTAGCGTGTGCATCGCATACCCGCCCTGATTGCAGTCGCGTATCGGCCCTGGGTAAATCACCGAGTCATCGGCACCTAGCAGTGTCAGACCCGCGGCGAGGCGTTTGAGGTTGACTTCGCGATATTCGGCTAGTGCCCGCCGTTCATCCGACCCGAGCCGGATGTGTTTGTTGTAGTACTTCATCAGCTTTTGGTGCATGTTACTCATTCGCTGCGCCTATCTCAATCCAGATACGACGAAGTCCAAGTCGTCGACATCGGCCATTAGGTTCAGTCCCCAACAATACTTTGGATCGTCGCGTTCGTAGTAGTTATAGACCGTGGTGTGCGGATGAATTGTCTTGCTGATCTGCCGGCCGAAATCGAAAGCCAACGCCGCCGGCCCGGCATAGAATATATGGAGCCGGCGCGCGCCAGGAATCCAGTGATGGATGGCGTCCAGCGTAGCCCGGAAGCAGGTACTGTAAGCCGACAGTTGGGCCCGGCTAGTGACAATGTCCAGGGCCGGCCGAGGCACCCGTAGATGTAACGATGCCAAGGGTTCGGCGACGACGCGCCTTACCTCGGCCATGGCCACCAAATAGCTGATGCTGACCCTAAGTGTCAGGGTCCAAGACATCGTGAACACTTTTGGCTTGGTGGAGTAGCTCGGAAAAGGCCCAAGACATCGTGAACAGTTGTGGATCGATCAGGCATGCGCGAACTTGGGCCTGAGCCGGGCGACCGTTTCGGGCAGCGGATAGTCGAAGGACTTGCGCCGTTGCCAAGCCTGCTGCGCCGAACATTGATACCAGATGTCCAACCGTCGCGTGTGGGTGGTGACTGTCGCCCAAACGTATTTCCCGGCCAGACGTTGGCTGACGGGCCAATCTTCGTTGAGCAGCGCGATCGTCC
>JADLEU010000123.1 GCA_020845955.1 Anaerolineales bacterium | reverse complement strand
GGATAATGGTTGGTGTGGGGCCTTCGGGCTTCCCCTAATAGGCGCCTTCGGGCGATCCTTCAGCCTTCATTATCCCTCGTTTGACAGGCCACCTTTGTTTTGGTTGCGGCCGGAGGCCGCGCTATGTTAGGCGATTCGGATATTACCGACGCCATCAGCGAAAGTGTGGGGGATAAAATTGTCAGGCTAATTCGCGAGGTTGCCAGGCTGAAGCGATTAATTTCCGAGGCAATTGCCACCTTGTCGGCCTTGAAATCAGGCGATCTGGCCCGCTTGATGCTACAGTTTGACGAAGCACAATCTCGGGGCTTGGATGGTCTGGCCGACCTGATTCTCACAATAGAGTGGCAGATTCACGAGGCTAAGTCCGAGTGGTCCAGACTTCGCGCCGAGGAAACAGAGCTTTGGAAGGCAATCGATTGATGAACGATAACGATTCACTTCAGAAATCTGGAAACCAACAGCAAGGCAGCCCGCTACGCGCGGACGCCCTAGCCCGCCGGGGGTTGGGCGATCTCATAGAGCGGCATAATCGCTGGACACTGCGGCGAGTTGAACACGAAACCAAGTTGCGCGGCGTTGACAACGCAAGAATGCAGCTCCAGGCCGGCGTCGCACTCAATCAAGAGGGTGACAAGGACACGCTTGCAGCTTATGAGCATATCCTCGATCTTGATTCCCACTATTATCGGATGTGGACTCCTGATAAGGAGCCAGCAGGCTTCCTTCAGGTGTATCGCAATAGGGCCCGTGTGCTGGGCCTTGCCAGAATTGTCGAAGATGCGGAGAGCTTACTGGATGAGCGCCGAACACCACATGTCCGACTTGCCACGCAGCCAAGTCTTGAAAGCCCTGGATATGTTCGTTCTCTTCACCCAGCAGCAACGCGCTCTGGCTTCGCGATAAGCCCAGATGGTAAGTGGGCGGCCTGTGGCCTTTCCGTCCCGTCCGATCTATCTGGTTTTAGGCCCGCAGTTGGCGTTTGAGAGCTGCGGACCGGAAGGCTGGCCAGAGTATTGAGCGCAGGCGACAAGCAAATTGCCTCCATTGCATTCTCTGTAGATGGTACGACTATATTTGCAGGCGGCCAAAATGAGATCATGTCATGGAACGCTGCCGACAGCGCTTCAGGACGCACCTATAGCGGTTACACTGGTGTACTCACCGAAATCATAGTTAGTCCCGATGGCACAAAACTTCTCTCGCATTCCTGGGATGGCGAGGTGTGGTGCTGGGATGTCAAAACAGGTTCGCATATTGCTACATTTGGCGCGAATGAGAAAGTCTATTGCATGGCCCTTAGTAGTGACCAACGCTGGTTTGTAACAGCCGCTGAGGACCAGACTATAGAGGTTTGGGATTTCGCTCAAACCCAGCGCAGGTCTCGCTTGGCCGGGCACAAAAGGATTGTTCGCCATTTGGAATTCAACCAGGCAGGTACACGATTGGTTAGTCGGGACACTAGCGGAGAACTCCGTGTTTGGTCTCTGACATCTGGCTTGTGCGAGCAGGCTATCAATGGCAGGTCTGATGACAGCGCGATGGCATTCTGGTCGGACGACCACCTTGTCATCATCATGAATTCCAGGTACCTCGGCATTTGGAATTTGAGACTGGGGAAGATCGAGTGGCAAGAATTCTGCGGTTATGGAACCAGTCCATATGGGTCCGGCGGGGCGGTCATTAATACCTCGGAACAAATCGCTGTCAGCTTCTATCCTGCACACAACCGGTCTGGGGCAATCTGGGATCTTCCTACGCTTGTTACCAATGCGCACCATGATAGGAGATCGCCTGCGGGGCCAAGCAGAATTGTGCGAAATGTCGTCAGCAGTCCGGACGGTCTCTATGTTGCCGCGATTGTCGCAGAGCATGGGAAACAGCGTGTCTGCCTGGCATCCTTGGACGCTTTTACAGGCCAGAGTCGTCTTGATATTGGGACTGAGCTCGAAGGAGTTCCTGAAGTCGGTTTGACGGGTTGGATAGGGGGGTCAGGACTCCCACTTCGAAATATGGCGATCGCATTCAGCCCCTTCAGCAGCCGACTAGCTGTTGCGACGGGCGAGCAAGTCCTAATATACAACGTCCGCAACGGTCGGCGAGTTGGCTCTCTTGAGGCAGAGGAGGGCGCATACCATGATGCTTCTACTATTGCCTTTACCCCTGATGGTCAGGCGCTTGTGTTGGGCAAATGGTTCGCGGCCAGCGGTGAGCAGTGGGACGCCGACGGAGGTGAGTTGCAGTTCTGTAACGCCAAGAGTGGAAGGCTGCTGACAAAGCTTGAGGTCGATTGTCCCGCACACTTCGCGATGCTTCCGAACGGAAGACTCGCATGCATTACGAGCCCTGGTCTGGTCATCTTTGACACCGAAACCAGGAGTCAGCAAAGCGAAATCCGCGTCGAGTATACAATGGACCACGTTGCAGCAAGCCTCCGCGGACAATTCATAGCGGCGGTAGGCAAGCAGGCACGATCCGGATGGACTATTACGGTGTGGGATATTGACTCTCGGGAGGTAGCCGCGCAATTTCCTGGCCAATCAGCACCGATAACAGATTTGTCATTTAGCCCTGACGGCCAGTGGCTTGTCTCCGTTTCCGAAGACGGTTGCGTCGCGATATGGGACATTCTGGCGCAGACCCAGGCGGCAGGCATTGACCTTGTCTGGCCCCAATACTCATGCGCGTTCGCTGCCAACAACGGAAGACTCTTGTTGGGCGGCTACGATGGCATCACGGTAATTGACTGGATGACATACCGATAGATGACACAAAATCAGGGCCAGGCAGCGGGGCTCAGCTGCGGTCACTTCCACCATAGCATTGAAGCCGTTGTTGGGAGTGATCGAGGAGGATCGTGCTCGAAATCGGACGGTTGACATCCGAACCATTTGCCCTCGTCGCCGGCATGCCTTTACCTCGAGCAAGCTGCCCGATCCTATTGACCCTACGGCAATCGTTGTGCTACTCTGCAATATAACTATTCAGCAAGTCTTCTCCGGTCTGGTCAGGCAACTCTCCGATTGCTTCCCGGGACGCGACAGCACAACCAACTTTTGGCTTGGCGAGCTGCGAATTTCAGCGTTTGTCTTGACGGTTTGTTAGTGGGCGAATTACGGGTTTTCCGTTCACCAGAATGCACCATGTCGAGCGTGTAGCCCAATCCTCGAAGTCACCTCCGAGTATCACGACAGCAACGACTGCATGATGCGTAAGCACTGCTAACGGTTCCATCGTTGTGGTGCATCGCAATGCAACGGCCACCTTGGCCACAGTAGCCCGTGTTTGAGTCCATCGCTCGCACTGGCGCCTTGGCATTCCGTAGAAAGGAGGTGATGAAATGTGTTTCCTACCGACGGCCCGGCCCGGACGCTGGTCGTCCAGCATGTGGATGGCGCCCTCGAGCTCCAGGCCGGGCATGGCACCGGCAAGACCACGCTCTTGCTGGAGCGCTATGCCCGCCTGGTGAAGGAGCGCCTCGCCTGGCCCTACGAGGTGCTCCTGCTGACCTTCACCCGCCGGGCCGCGCTGGAGCTGCGCGAACGGCTCCAGCTTCTGCTTGACGAAGACAGCGACAACCTCCCCATCCTCACCCTCCACGCCTTCGCCCGCCGCCTCCTGACCAGCCATCCCGACCGCAAGCATCACACCCTGACCATCTACGATCCCAACCAGTCGTTTCGCGTGCTGCGCCGCGCTATGGCCGACGTGCGCCTTCCGGAGACGGTCTGGCCGCCCGCCTTTGTCGCCGGCCTGATGGCGGACGCCAAGGAACAGGGGCTCGGGCCAGCGGCGTTCGCCACGGTGCGGGACTCGCCCGCGCAGCAGGCCCTGGGCCGCGTCTACGACCGCTACCAGGCGCTCTTGGCCCAGGCCCGCGCCCTAGACTTCGCCGACCTAGTGCTCGAAGCCTCGCGGCTACTGCGTACGGATGCCGGCCTGCTGGCCGAGCTGCAGCAGCGCTACCGCTTCATTATGGTGGACGAGTTCCAGGACACCAGCCTGGGGCAATACGCCTGGTGCGGCGGCTGGCCGGACCGGGCGAGAACCTGGTGGTGGCCGCCTCGGCAGCGCAAGCCATCTACGAGTGGCGCCACGCCCACTACCCGCGCCTCTCGGCCCAGTTCCGCGCCGACTTCCCCGATGCGCCCCTCGTATGCCTGCAAGACAACTTCCGCTCCACGCAGCCGATCGTGGCAGCGGCGGGGGCACTGTTCCGTCCAGGGCAGTACCCGGATGTGAACTTGACCGCCCGGCGCGGCGCGGGTGAGCTGATCCGCGACGTGCGCCTGCCCAGCGAGTATGATGAGGCAGCGTTCGTAGCTGGCGAAGCACAGCGGCTGGCGCAGGGCGGCACGCCGCTGAACGAGATGGCGGTGCTCTTCCGCGCCAACCGCCAGAGCGCGCTGCTGGAGTACGCCTTCATGCGCCAGCGGGTGCCCTACGTGCTCCCGGGCCGGCAGCGGCTCTATCACCGGCGCGAGGTGCGCGAGGTGCTGGCCTACCTGGCGCTTGCCACGACCGGCGACGAAGCGGCGCTCGACCAGGTCATCAACATCCCACCCCGCGGCCTGGGGCCTGTGGCGGTGCGGCTGCTGTGCGGCGAGCAAGGCCGCATCACCTGGACGCAACTAGTCAAAGCCATGTCGGAACCGGACGCCTTAGGTCTCAGGCTCAGTGCCGTCCAGGCCATCGAGCAGTTCTGGGACATGGCGCAGGCGCTGCGGAAGGCGGCCGGCGGCCAACCACCCGCCGAGCTGATCGATCGGGTTCTCGAAGACACGGGCTATCGCGCCTGGCTGGCGGCTGAGCTGGACGGCCCGCTCCGCCTCAACTCGATCCTCGAGCTCCGGCGCGAAGCGGAAGGCTACCCGGACACTGCCCGGTTCCTGGCCGCAATACAGGCGCAGATCGAAGCCGACCTGGAGCGCGCGGATGACGAAGGCGTCACCTTCCTGACCATCCACGCCGCCAAGGGCCTGCAGTTCAAGGTGGTATTCGTGGTGGGGCTGGAAGAGGGCCTGTTGCCGGCGGCAAAGGCGGTGGATGGCGCCGGCGAGACGGGCGAGCGTCGGCTGGCGCACGTGGCCTTTAGCCGGGCACGGGACCTGCTCTACCTGGTCAGTGCCCGGTCACGCGAGCTGGGTGGCCGGCGCGTCTACCCACGCCCCAGGCGCTATCTTGGCGCCGTCCCCAAGTCCGCGGTCATCCGCTATCCACCGAACGGCTCAAGCACGAAAGGAGACTTCATCACCTGACTGACTCGAAAACTGAATAGCCCAATCACATGACAGCCCCACCGGATACCTGCCCGGTGGGGCTGTCGACGTTTAAGCCGCCGTTCAGACACGAAAGGAGCTTGTCATGGGCTACACCCGCGCTCGTTCGCTCGAGCAACAGATGCTGGATGCGCTGCTGGCCGCAACCGGTCTGGCGCTGGATGACGTGGAGTACGAAGTCGCGCTCGACGCCGTGGGCTACTACGCCGCACAGCTCGAAGAGCTGCCCGCGAACTTCCCGACCCGCGTCGTCGAGGAAACGGAATGGTCGCTCGGCCTAGGCCTGGACCCCCAGCAGCACGCCGCGGCCGTTGCTGCTGTGAAGCAGGTCCTTCAGCCGCCGCCCCCGCCGGCCCCCGAGCCCGATGCCTTCCTGGAGATGGCGTACGAAGACCGCACGGTCAGCGACTACGGCGATTGGGACAATCGCTTCGAATAAGGCGGCGCGATGCTAATCCGCAAGCTTCATCACACTATCGCGCCGGCGCAGCCGCTGTTGCCGGGCCTGAGCGACTGGGGACAGGCGCAGGTCACGGTCGTCGAGCATGCCTACCGCGTGGACTGGGGCCAGGGCGTGCGCCCCCGCTTCCATCACGTCACCAAGCGCCGGGCCTGCCAGTGCGCGCTCGGGCCGGCCTGCCCGTCCGTCCTGCGCGTGCGCGAGTACCTCGAAGCAGGCGGCGAGCGCGCGCCCGACTACCCCGACGACTACTGGCCCGCCGTCCCCTACGCCTGCCCCATCTGCGCCGGCATCTGCGACGCCTACCCGCCGCTGGACTTCACCGCCCACGGCCTGGGCTGGACCTGCCGCGCTGGCGGCACCCTGCACTACTGGGAGGCACGCCTGCAGCCGATCCTGCACGCAAGACAGGCGCTCAATGGCCAGCCACGCTGGGTGATACCACCAGCGATCGGCCCCAACGGTGAACGACTCTACCCGGGCGTCACCGTGGACGACGTCCGCACGGCGCGCGAACAGGCGCATGCAACCCGGTGCCGCTGGCGGGCCGAAGGTTACAACCCCTGGTCGTAATGCATCCGTTCATCAATCAGCCTGGAAAGGAACCTCACCATGAAACCGACTGGTGTTCTCCGCGTCCCCTCCCTGGCCGCCTTCGTCCAGGAGATCCCGCCGGTTAACGGCAACCCTGCCGTGGTCCGGCTCAACGCCGTTGAGAGCTTCCTGCTCAACGGGAGGACTGCCATCCCGCGCAAGTCCGTCGGCCTGTCCCTGCAGGGCGTCAACGCGCAGAGCGAGCTGGTGTGGCTGTACGAGGGTCACGTGATCGTCTGGATGCCCGACGGCCCCGGCTTCGGCGACGACCGCTCGATCTACGCCGGCTTGCCTGTGCTGCGCGACATCGTCCGCAACCACCTGCAGTCGCTGGGCTACGACGTGCGAGCGGGCGACTACGCCCTGCCGGCCAGCGTCCAGCCGCTCAACGCCCGCTTCGAGTGCGCCCGCTGGGTCAAGACCGGCGAGCAGCAGTGGCAGCCCGAGCCGGCTTGCGGAGGCTGACCATGCGCCAGGGATACCCGAAGAAAGCCCGCATCGTGATCCTGGCGGACCGGCTGGGCCGGACCAGGTTCCTCTCCGCCAGCCAGTACCGCCTGCGCCGGCTGGAAGAGCACCGCCAGGGCTTCGCGGCCGTCGCCGAGCTTACCATCCCGCTGCGCCGGCTGGCGCCGCCCGACGGCTGCTGGCGCTACTACCGCTGTTTCGTGAGCCGTCTTTCGGACCTGAGAAAGGAGCCTTCCATGAACCTGATGCAGACCGCCATCCTGGACATCCTGCGCCGGCACAGCCTGGATAAGGCCTTCAACACCGCGACCGAATTCCACCTTCGAATTGAAAACCCGCCCTTTATGCCGCTGGTCATCGAGCGGCAGGGCAACGTAATCTCCGTCGCCCACTACGGCGAATTCAACGGCGACGCGATTCGCGACCCGGAGCTGACCTTCGCCTGGCCGACCTGGGAGCCGCTGTCCATCACCCAGGACCCGGTCGGCCGCTACGCCGAAATTCACACCATGGTGGGCGACCGCCCCGCGATCCACATGGCGCTGCTGCGTGAGCTGCGGATGTTCGCCAACCTGTGGGCCCGCAATCTGATGGGCCAGGGCTTCGGAAATCCAGGCGTCACCGTTTCCAGCCTGACCCACCCGCTCCCCCCAAGCAGCCCGAAGTAGCCCCGCTCAACTCCACTTCTCAGCCAATCGCAGACGCGCCAGTCCGGGCGGCTCATGCCGCCTGGCTGTGCCGCCGCGCCTATCCCCGGAGACTGCCATGAACCAAACACCCTGCGTCCAGAGCCAAAGGCCCCCTATGGGCCGAATTGATCCGCCTCGCCGGCCGCACGCACCCGTCCAGCCCGACGTTACCCACGCGGCCCGCTGCTTCCAGGAACTCATGCGCCGGCAGGGCATCTGCGAGAGCCTGCGCCGCGCCATCCGCCGCGAGAGCGACCGGGCGGTGAAGCGCCGCCTGCGCCTGGTGCTGCGCCGCGCCGAGGTCAAGGAGCGCGCCGCGATCCAGAGCTACCAGAAGGCGCTGAAGACCGCCGCCCGCGCCATCCTGGCCAGGTACTACCCGGACTACACGCCTGAGTAGTTCACCCCATCCATCACCTTTCCGCCCAGCGCCGGCAGAGCCCCCCGCCCTGCCGGCGCTTTTCGTTTTCCAGGAGACGACCCATGTCCAGCGACCACGATAAGGATCCCCTGCGCAGCGACGCCGCCCGCCGCGCCTGGCAAACCAAGAAGGAACGCGGCATCAAGCCCTTCGATGGCCATCAGTCCAAGGGCGGGCAGGCCGCGGCCAGCCTGCCGCCGCCCGAGCGCTGCCCGTGCTGCGGGCTGGAGGCCGAAGTCTTCGGCTCGCGCATGGCGTGGCTGGCCCACCGCAGCGGCATCACCCAAACCGAGACCAAGGGCCGGGCCTACATGGCCCACCACCTGCAGCGCATCTCCCCGCGCAAGACCTGGCGGCGGCTGTCCAACGCCTACCGGCTGCTGCGCGGGCTGCCGCTCATCTCCGGCGACGACGGCCACCCGGAAGGCATCCGTTAAGGAGTCACGGCCATGTCCATCCGCATCACCAACAACGGCGTTTCGGCCGTCGTCCGCAGTTTCGCCCTCGCCCCGCTCGACCAGGGCGACACCATCGTGTGGCTGGAGCTCGCGCCCCAGCACCCCAAGGTCATCGGCGCCATCTGGGCTTCGCTTGTCAATGGCACGCGCGAGTTCCTGAAGCTGCGCGACGATGAGGCCGGCCAGGCGTACACCGCGCGCGGCCTGAACAGCCGCTACCTCCGCAAGACCATGGACGCCCCGCGTATCGCCGGCCGCGCCCGGCCCAAGTTTCTGCGTCTGGTCGCGCCGGCCATGGTCAGGCTGGACGCCGCCACCTTCGGAAAGAAGCCGTTCTTCGCTGGGGCCTGGCGCTGGACCGACAGCCAGGGCATCAGCCAGCAGCTTGCGCCGGCGATGGCCCTGGCCGCCATGCTGGAGCAGGGCACCCACCTGCCGATCCGCATCGGCTGGGGGCCGTATCTGCTGGCCGAAGCCCTGGCCGAAGGCTGGGCCGCGCCGCTCGTGACCGGCGGCCCGGCGCCCGAAGGCTACGTGATCCAGCCCGACACCCCCTGGGCCGACATCATCTCGGACGGCGTGAAGCACGGCCGCATCACGCTTGACGGCGACTGCCAGGCCGCGATCCCCGCCCCGCCCGTTGCGGCACCGGTTGCCCTTCACGTCTGAGTCCAATCCGTTTCACCACAACGTACCCGACTGCCGGCCGGGAGCGTGGTTCGCCCTCCCGGGCGCTGCCGCGTCTCCCGGCCGGCCGAATGAAAGGAGTAAGCCATGCGCATCGAAGGCCAATCAAAAATGGGATACTTTCCAACCCCCGAAACCAGCCTGCACCGCATCCTCACCTGGCTGTCGCTCAGCGGCGAAGGGCTGCGCCGTTACCTCGATCCTTGCGCTGGAAAAGGCGAGGCGCTCGCCGCCATCGCCACCGCCCATGGACCCGCTGAGACCTACGGCATCGAGCTGTCTGACCTGCGGGCCGCTGACGCCAGGCAGGTGCTGACCCACGTCATCAACACCGGCTACGAGTACGCGGTGCTGACGGATGAGACCTTCAGTCTCTGCCTCCTGAATCCCCCATATGACGGCGAAACCGAGACCGGCGGCGGCACCCGGCTGGAGGAGACGTTCCTGGTCAACACCACATCCCGCCTCGTGCCCTGCGGGGTGCTGATCTACATCATCCCGCAGGGCCGGCTGGCCAACGAGAAGATCGCCCGCCACCTACTCGGCTGGTATAGCGAGCTGGGCTGCTTCAAGCTGGCCGAGGACGATTACCCGGTCTTCAAGCAGGTCGTCGCCTTCGGCCTGCGCCGCGCCGAATACCGTGCGCCCACCGGCGACGCGATGCGGGAGGTGATGGAAGCCTGGGCCACAGGGCAGATCGTTGCGGAGTGGACCGAGCGCGTCGAAGAAGCGGACGGCACGCGCAAGAAGGTTCGCCGGCCGATCCTGGCCGGCATGCCCCACCTGCAGACCGGCCACGGCGAGTACGTCATCCCGGTCTCGCCGCGGCGGGGCCGGCATGGCGCGACATTCCGCTTCCAGTACCAGATCGTATCCGACGACGACATGCTCCGCGAAGCCGACGAAGCCGCCGCCCGCCTGGACGCCGGCGGCGAGTGGATTGAGCTCGTCCCGCAGGTCGCGCCGCCGGTGATCGAGCCGGCCATGACGCCGAAGAAGGGCCACATCGCCATGCAGGTCAGCGGCGGGCTACTGGGCACCAACCTGCTGCGCGACCCGAACGGGCGGGCGCTGCTGCTTAAGGGCAACGTCCGCAAGTACACGGTCCGCCGCTCCGGCGAGCTCGAGGAGTTCGACTTCAGCCGGGACGACGAAGACGAGAAGAAGCGCCACCTGCGCAAGGTCGAGATCGAGGAGCGCTTCGAGAACCTGCTGACCACCCTGGATGGCGCCGGGGCGCTCACCACCCACGCCAGCACGGACGCCATCAGCGACCTGCTGAACCGCTACGTCGCGCAACTGGCCGAGATCGTGCAGGCTCGCAATGTGCCCCAGTACGACATGAAACCCGAACCGTGGGAGTGGGCGGTCTTCACCCCGCTGTCGCGCGGCCGCCGGCTGCCCGGGCGCTCCGAGACGGGCCTGACCGACTTTCAGAAACACCTGGCCATCGCGCTGGGCCGCCTCGGCCTACAGCATGGCGCCGGGATCGGCATGAGCGAGATGGCCACGGGCGTGTGCCACGAAGCGTGGCGTATGAATGGTTAGCCGCAGACTGTAACTGCGGCGGGTGCGCCAGACGACCGGCGCACTCACTGGCCCCTGACCTCACAGGGGTACACGGCTACCTAGACGTG
>JADLEU010000122.1 GCA_020845955.1 Anaerolineales bacterium | reverse complement strand
GGCGGCCCAACTGCGGGGGGGGGGTGTGGCCACCGCCCCGCGCCTCTGTTATTTCCATGCCAGTTGTCTATCGGATGGCGTTACGCTACATGTCCTGTCAGTGTGCCGTTATCACGGTATCAGCAACCCCTCGAGCTCGCCGTGCATAGTAGGCAAGCGGTAGGCTTCGCAGGCCTCCAACTGAAGCAGGAGAATCTCGCCGTCGCGCGAGGCTAGTGTGTTCAGGCTAACCCCCAGCAGGCCGCCGCTTGGGCCCCAGACGATGCCCGTGATCGGGTAGTCGCCCGAAGGCGCGGCGATGACCTGCCGGCTTTCGCCGCCATCCATCCCCATCACGTACAGGCTGGCGCTGTCCTGGCCGCGGTAGGCGATCCATTTCCCATCCGGCGAGACGGCCGGCATGGGCGCTTTCAGCGACGAGTTCGGTAGGACGAACAAGTCACGCACTTCACCCGAAGCGATATCCGCCGCGCGCAGCAGGAAGCCGTCGTTGCTGGCGCTTGGGATGGCGTAATACAGCAGCGTGCCATCCGGTGACCAACCGGCGATGGTCTCGTAGCCCAGGTCGGAGAGCTGGCGCGGGTCGCCGCCATCCAGGCTGGCCACGAATACGCCGTAAGCTGAGCCAGCACTCACGTACGCAATCCGGGTTCCATCCGGCGACCAGGACAGGTCGCGGCCAACCAGGCCATTCAGCGCGGTTGTGTCAACGGTTGCCAGCTCGACGATGGTGATCCCCTCCGAGTCTGGATAAGCCAGCCGCAGGCCGTCGCGGGAGAGCGCGCCCCGGCTGGCTTGCGGCACGAGCACTTGCCGCTCGCTGCCATCTAGGCCCACGAGCACGATCTGCTGCTGGGGATTCAGCTCGCTGAGCAGCGCCCGCCCGTCCAGGCCGGCTGGCAAGGTTGGGAGTTGGCCGATGGCCTCGGCAAAGAGGCAAACGGTCGCCGGGGTGGCCGCCGCCCAATCGCTGCGAACGCTCTCCGGCTGCCACGACCCCTGCCAGAACTGCGTTTCGCTTGCCAGGGTGAGATTGGAGAGGATGACCTTCAGGGTACCGGTGGGCAATTCCGCGTAGCTGACGACCCGGCTGAAAGACCCCTGGCCGTCTGTGCCGCCGCCGCCACCCAGCGCGGTGTGGCCGTCGACTTCGACGCGCAGGCCATAAACACTCGAATCAGCCTCGAAGGAGAAGGAGTAACCGTTAAGAGAGTCGGCCGTGACCGAGACCAGCGTCAGGGCATACCCGCCGATTTCAACGGGCCGGTTCAAGACCCACTCCTGGCCCGGCTGTGGGCTGGGCCCGGCGTTGAAAGTGAGCTCCGCCCGGGCCTGCGGATCGCCGGGAGTAATGACGATGCCTGGTATTTCGAAGGTGAGCGGGAAGGCTAGCCCCGCGCCGGCCACCTGCAACGAGAATGGGACGTCGCCCGGCTCCAGGTCGAGCAGGTCATATTCGTTGAGGTCGGGCGGGAAGGTGTAGGGCACCGTCTGCCTGTTAGCATCGCGCAGCACGAGCGCGCCGGTCACTTGCGCCTGGCCAGCGCCCGCCGCCTGAAGCCGGATTGCACCAATCAAGATGTAGCCGTCAGCGGTCTCGATCACCTTGTCTATACTCACACCGGCCAGGGACTCCTCAACCGGCGAACTGGTGGCCGTGGCCGCTGGCGGGCTCGCCACCGGGGCGTGCGTGGCGCTTTGGGTGGCGGTGGCTGGCGGCACGATTGGGGGCGTGACCTCGACAATCGGCAAAACAACCAGGTCAGGCGGCGCCGCGACAAAGCGCAGGGGCAGTTCCCAATCTTCCGGCGCTGCGCCGGGCAGGGTGTTGAAGATGCAGGGCAGCACAAAGGTGGCCTGGCTGACACTCGCCGGGACCGGCGCGTCTGCGGCAAGCCGGGTACCGTCGGGCAGGCGCAGGTGCCAGTGCTCGACGCAGCCGGTGACGGCCTCAGCAGCGGGGTAGGCCGAGAGCGGCACCCCGGCGACACCGAAGTCGATCTGCGTCCGGTCGGCGCTTAGGGTAGCGCGATTGACAGAGACGGTGACGCCCTCGCGCGTCAGGCTCACCGCTTCCACCAGCACGCGGAGTGGGGCGCTCTGATCCACGACACCCACCCCAGGCAGGTAGCCCAGAAGCTGGCGCATGGAAGCTAAAACTCGCTGCGGCCCGACCAGCGCCACACTGACTATCAGCCCGGCGAGCACCAGGATGAGCGCCGCCCGGGCGTGCCGGCGAAAGAAGCGCGCCGCTTGCACACTCAATGACAATGGGGGTCGCGACTGCTGGGCCAGTTGGCCGCGCAAAGCCGCCAGGAACTCGGCGCGTGGCGCGGGCAGGCGAGTGGCGGCATGGAGCTTGCCTTCGATGGAGTTGGTTGGAATAGGGCTAGGCATGGTCGGCCTCCAACAGGCTCTGCAGGCGGGCCTGCAGGCGATAGAGCGACTTCTTGACGGCGTCCGGGCGTTTGTTGACCACAACGCCCATGTCGGCAAAGCTCAGCCCGGCCACATACCGCAGGCGAATCAACTCCTGCTCCGCCTCGGGCAACCGCCGAACGAGCCCCACCAGAAGCTGAATCTCGTTATCGCGGTCGAAATCAGCCGCAGGCTCCGAAGCCGCTGTCAGGTGCCGGGCCAGCTCGAATGGCACTTCGTGCTGCCGCTTCCGGTAATGCTCCACGAGCAAGTTGCGGGCGATGGTGAACAGCCAGGCGGGGAAGTGCCCGCGGTGTCGGTAGCGCGGCAGGGCCTGGTAGGCGGACAGGAAGAGCGCCGAGGTCAGGTCTTCGGCGGCAGCCACTTGCCCAAGACGATGGAGAAAGTACCGGTAGACCCGGGTCGCCCAGCGGTCATAGAGGGCCAAGAAGTGGGTTGGGTCGTTTTGGGCTGCCAGGACCAGGCTGGCGTCTTCATCAACAGCCAGTTCAGTTTGACTGGCACTCATCGGTGTCGCTCGCATCGGCTCTCCTGAACCGTCGAAGCCTGAATAGTCTGGACTAACGCTTCTAGAGCCTGTTCTGGACTTATAGTAAATGAGCCAGCCCGTGCGTGAAGCGTGTCAGCATCAGAATGGCGAACGCCACGAAGTGCAAGCCGGCCAGTGTTTCCGGCAGGCGCTCGTAGTCGCGCGCCAAACGGCGGAAACGGGCCGCCCAGGCGAAGCTGCGCTCCACCACCCAGCGGCGCGGCAGGAGCACAAAACCCTTCTTGACGTCCGGCAGCTTGATGACTTCCAACTGGATCCCCTGCGCCTGGGCCGCTTGGGCCGGCTGGTCACCGGTGTAGCCTTGATCGACAAAGGCGACTTCGACCGTCTCGCCGGTGGCCGTCTGTACCTGGCGGGCCAACTGGGCCACCTGCGCCCGATCCTGTTCATTGGCGGGGGTCACATACAGCGCCAGCAGTTGCCCCAGCGTGTCCACGGCCGCATGGACTTTGCTGCCCTTCTTGCGCTTGGCGCCGTCATAGCCGGCCCGCCCACCGCTTTCCGGGCTGGATTGCAGCGTGCGGCTGTCGAAAATGGCCGCCGACGGCTGGGGCTGGCGGCCGACGGCCAGCCGCAGCAACTCACGCAAATCGTGCACGATCGCTTCAAACACGCCGGCCTTCAGCCACCGTTGGGTCTGCTGGTAGACGATCCCCCAGGGCGGCAAGTCATGCGGCATCATCCGCCACTCCGCCCCCGTGCGCACCAGCCAACCCAAGCCGTTGAAGACTTCCCGCAGGCTGTACTCGCGCTGCGGCGCGGCTTCACTCATCAAGCTCAGATAGGGCGCCACAAACGCCCACTCGTCGTCGCTGACATCGCTCGGGTACGCTTTTCGCTCCATGCCCCGAGCTTAGCACGCTCGGCGCTGTGGCGACAATAAGTGCAGAACAGTCTCTAGAGATACAAACGACCATCGGCGGCAAAAGGGACAAACCGGCTCAGGCTACAGCCAGCGAGAACCATATCTCACGAATCAAAAAGGCGGGCCTGGCACCCGCCTATTATGGTCAATCACAGCCTTCATCGGCTGCCTGCCCTACGGCAGGCAATGATCAATTATCGCCCGGGTAGCTCCCACGTCAGCGCCCACGGCCCACGCACGCCAAACGTGGCGCCACTTAGATCGACATGGTAGCGGCCGGATTGGATGGATTGGCTGTCCCAGGCGCCCACAGGGATCATCACTGCCGCGACGTAGTTGCGCTCCAGGCTGAAGAAGTCCGGCCCGGCGCTGCTGTGGGCCAGGCTCATGTCAATCGGTTGGCCATCCGGGCTACTGATGGCGGCCAGCCGCAGGCCCGTCAACCAGCGGTCTCGAGGCGCGTCGAGCGGATCGGACCGGAGCACCAACTGCGGCAGGCTGTTCATCCGGGTCAGCGACGCCTGCGAGAAGCGCAGCGCCTGCCCGGCCACGGCCACGGGGATGTCCACGGGCCAGGCTTGGTCGAGTGAGCTGTCCGCAAACTCAGCCGGCACGGTCACGTCGAAACTGGCCGCGCCATCCACCGCGATCTCCACGGCGGGGACGTGTAGAGTCATGCTTTGCGCCAGCGGTTGGGCGGCGTCGAACACCAAGGTATCGGTCAGTGGCCGTGTGGCGGTTTGCCAGCTTACGCCCGGGTCGCTGTAGCGATTGCCGCGGTTGTCTTCCAGCCAGCAGCCCGCGCTGTCTTGTTGCGGCAGGTAGCACATCACCTGGTGCAGCCGCGTGCCGGCGGGCGCATCTTCCAGGGCGAGTTCCACGACCGTCACCCGGTCGGTAAGCGTCACACTTTCTGCGCCCACGGTCAGGCCACCGTTGGTCTGGTTGGCGCTGGCGGGTGCCAGCGTCACCGGCGCGCTGGGTGGGGCGTTGCGGCCGGGAACGTCCCATACCAGCGTCCATGGGCCGGGCACCACCAGCGTGGCCGCCGCCACCTGGATGCGCACTGGGCCGGTGGGCAGCGGCTGATCGGTCTTGAAGCGCAAGGCGGCGTCCAGGCGCTGGGGGGCAAACTCGTAGCCGGTCGATGCGCCGTCGAAGGCGGGCGAGCTGGTGCCGATCATGAAATGCAGCCCGCGCACGCTGCGGCCTTCGGCGGCCGGCTCAGCCACGATGTCGAAGCGCAGCCAGGTCTCAGGTGGCTCGGCCCCATGTTGTTCCCGCTCCAGGCGGGCGCCGGTGATGCGCAGCGGCACCCCAGCCGCGTCAATGGGGATGTCGAGCGGGAAGGCCTGCCCCACTTGCGGTTGCGAGCCCAGGTCCACGTCGAACTCGACTGGCAAGGGCACCTCGAAGTTGACGTCCGGTACCGTCAGGGTCAAGCGCGTGGCTGAAGGCGACAGGCTGGCGAAGGTCTGGTCGAGCTCATAGCGATATAGCCCCGGATCGGGCGCGATGGTGCCCTCCGGCGGCGGCGGCACTTCAATCGCCTCCTGCACGACGACGTTCGGCGCGGGCGCTGGCGGTGGGCCGTAGCGATGGCCAACGTCATCCAGCAGGCGTGGGTCCTGATCGGTCGTGAAGAACCCAAAGTGCCACATTGGGTTGGACCACTCGGCCTGCAGCTTGAGCACGGTGGCCTCCGGGCTATGGGCTACCACCAGCACGCGCAGGGTGATGCCGTGCAACGTGTCTTCGGCCCCGGCCGGCACATAAGGCTGCGGGAAGAGCGTGGCCACCAATTCGCCCGTGGCCAGGCGCAGGGTCAGCGGCACTTCCCATTCCTCTGGCGCTGTCCCAGGCTCAACATAGGGCAGGCGCGCCAGTAGCAGCGTCGCCTGGAATACGCCTTCGGGCAACGGCGGGAAGCGCAGCCTGCCCGAGACCATGTCGTCAGCGCGCCCGACTGATTGGCGTGTGCCGGTCAATGTGCTGCCGTCGGGCAAACGCAGCACCGCCGCCAGGTTCTGCTCGGCGGTCTCATCCACCTGGCGCACATCGAAGGCGGGCAGGCCTTCAGCCTCGAATACGACCAGCGTCTCGTCCGGCTTCGCCAACACCTGCGTGACACGCATCGTGACGCCATCACGCGTCAACTGGACCGGCGCGGTCAGCACGCGCGTGGCGTCCAGGTCCACGAAGCCCACGCCCGGCACGTAGCCTAGCAGCCGCTGGAACTGGGCCAGCACGCGCCGCGGGCCGGCAATGGCCAGGGCCAGCGCCAGCACCAGCGCCAGGGCCACGGCGCCGGCCGCCCAGCGATGGCGGGGGCTGGCGGCCAGCCACGACCGCCGCGCCGGCCGGTTGGGCGCGGCGTGGTGCGTCAGTAGCTGGCGCTCCAGGCGGTCCACAAACGCCGGGTTTGGCGCGGGCGTCGCGAAGAGCCGGGTCAGGCCGGCCTCGACGTTGGGTTGGGTCTCTGGGGCGGGCAGGCGGTTCATCGTTCACCTCCCAGCGCGGTCTGCAGTCTTGCCAGCAAGCGGTGCAGGCGCATCTTCACCCCGCCTTCACGCTGGTTCAGGGCTGCGCCGATCTGGGTGAAGGTCAGGCCGGCGGCGTAGCGCAGGCGCAGCAGCTCCACGTCACGTTCATCCAGGCCGGCGACCAGCCGGTGAAGGTGCGCCAGGGTCTCGGCGCGCACGGTCAGCGAAAGGGGCTCGTCGTCATCGGCCGGAGTCAGCAACTCGTCGAGCGGCAGCGCGGTGGGCTGGCGGTAGTGGTCGGCGGCACGGCGGCGGGCGATGGTGAACAGCCAGGCGGCGAAGTGGCCGCGGTGGCGATAGCGGGGCAACCCTTGCAGGGCTTCCAGGAAGACCTGGGCCGCCAGGTCCTCGGCGTCGGCGGCGTTGCCGGTTCGGCTGTAGAGGTAGCGGTAGACGGGCGTGACGTAGTGGCGGTAGAGCGGTGCGAATTCGGCCGAATCGCGCTGAGCGGCCCGGATTAACTGCGCCTCATCAGGCAATGTGTTGGGTCTCACTTGCCCTACGCTTCCTACAATATTGGCTCCGATGTCCATGGCACTCACCCCGGGCAACCGGCGTAGTCGCCGTGCTTCTACTTAGCATATCGGGGCAGGGGGCAAAACGTAACAGGCGTTTGGCCCAAGACCAGCGCGCAAGTATCACATTTCGGCTGGGAAGATGCCACCCCATGCCCACTTACTCCATCCGGGTTGACAGGACGCTGCCACAAAGTATAGAATAATCTATAGTATTGCGGAGGTGCGCGTTGAGCTCAATCTACTTGCCTGAAGAACTGAAGGCCCGCCTGATCCGGGCAGCGCGACGGCGCGGGTTTCAGGTGGAGCGGGGCCGGCAATCCCAATTGGCCGAGTACATTGCCTATTTGGTGGAAAGCGACGAGCGGGCCGGGCGGGCGCGCGGAAAGCGGAACACGCTGGCCCTGGCATCGGGCCTGTTGATCCAGCCAGGCAGGGCCGCTCCCAGCGAAGCGGAAGTTGACGCCTGGCTAGATGAGCGGCGGACGCGCAAGTAACTGCCAACCCATCGCGGTGAACCGGCATGCGCGTGCTGCTCGACACGAACATTATCCTGGACGTTTTACTGCGCCGCGAGCCCTGGCGGGCAGAGGCCGATGCGCTCTGGCAAGCCAATGACATCGGGCGGCTCACCGCCTACCTGACCGCGACGACGCTCACGGACATCTACTACGTGGCCCGCAAGGCGACTGACGTAAGCCGCGCCAGACAGGCATTGCAGCTGTGCCTGGACGTCTTTGAGATTGCGCCCGTGCACCGCATTACCCTCGAGCGCGCGCAGCAAATGCCTGGGGCTGACTTCGAGGACAACGTGCAGATCGCCTGCGCTGAAGCGGGCGCCCTCGACGCGCTTGTGACGCGCGACAAGGCAAGTTTTTCCGCTGCGAGCCTGCCGGTGTTGACGCCGGCTGAGTGCCTCCGGCAGCTTGGCGCGGCGGAGTAGTCTCTATCGCAGCAGGTCGGGCACGCGCTGGTGTGGGTGCAACCCGTAGCCGCATCCATGGTGAACGCGGTACTGGGTGTTGACAGCCGTCTCGCTGCCCGTCCAAGAGATTCGCGGCGAACTGACTATTGCCAACACGAATCGGGTTAAGCTAGAATCAGCATGTGCCGTGTTGACTGGAGCAAATCAGGACCATAGGATAAGTCCAAGAGACACATCAGAACAACGTCCAAGAGAGATTGCCCGAGGGGTAGTCTCTGGGATGGGGTGGCGCGAGCGGCACCTTGGGTGCTCATAAGCCCTTGGTTGATGGTTCAAATCCATTCCTCGCCACCACGAGTAAGGGACACGGGGAAACCCGACTAGGGGCCTGGGACTAAATGACCAGGCCCCTAGTGCTTTTAACAAACATGCGCAGGGGCCAGCATAGAACAAGACGCGCAAGGGCCATATCCCCCGGCGGAGGCGGTAGGAAACGGCCCAGACCACGCCAGACCATAGCGCTCGAAGTGCTCTCCGTCCAGACCATACCAGACCATAGACACAACCATAGACGGAGGCTAACATGAACAAGAAGGGAAGTAGAGTAGATCAGAAAAGGACACGTCGGGAAATGCAGGTACCGCTTGAGGCTTTGGTTCGGCAATACCTTGGGGACATGCGATTGCGGGGTCTGTCGCCGGAGACGGTGCGCACTGCCGAGTTGACACTGGCGCGCCTGGCCCGCTATGCTGGGCCGAACACCGCCATCGCAGAACTTGACCAAGATCGCGTTCGGGCCTTCGTGGCCGACTTGCAGGCGGCCAAGGTCCGTTACGAGGATCATCCCTACCACGAACCGAAAGACGGTGGCTTGTCGCCTTTCACGGTTGACAAGATGGTTCGCACAATCAAGGCCTTCGGCTCGTGGCTAGAGCGCGAGAATTGGCCTAACCCCTGCCTTGGTTTGCAGCGTCCGAAAAAGCCCAAGACAGTGGTGGAGGTGCTTAGCGACGAGGAGGTTGACCGAATCCTTGGTTGCCTTAACCAGAACATCGAATCCGGTGCACGCGCTCACGCCATTGTGACGCTTTTCCTGTCCACGGGCATCCGCCTCTCTGAACTGGCCCATGCCGAGCTGGCTAACCTCGACCTCAAGACGCAGCGGCTAAAGGTAGATGGCAAAGGCGGTAAGGAGCGGGTGGTCCCGTTCGGAAACCTGGCCGCACGTTCCCTCACCCGGTACTTGAACATCTTCCGGTCCCAACCGACTGGTAGTCTCAACACGGTGTTCCTGGCCGCTGACGGCCAGCCGGCCACGTCCAAGATGGTCAACGAGGTACTCCGCCGTCTGAAGAAGAAAAGCGGGGTCACACGTCTGCGCGCTCATCTGATGCGCCACACATTCGCCGTCAACTACCTCATTAGTGGCGGCGACCTGGCAACCCTTCAATACATCCTTGGGCATGAAAGCATTGCCGTGACCCAGATCTACCTGCACCTTTCTGCGCAGCAAGTGCATGTGAAATACCAGGCGCACGATCCGCTTGACCGAATGGTATTGTCATCGCAGAGGCGGTTTGGACGGCAAGGCCAGCCCTTCCCTCGCCGTGCGACAGCCGCCGGCATACCGTCATAGAAACCCAACGGCCCCGGTCAATACCGGGGCCGTTACTATTCTCCTAATTGCCCAACCTGTCAAACTCTGTTGATAATGCCGATATGGCCGGCCGCGTCCAATAGTTCGTCTAGGCTCGCAACATCCAGTCCCAGGCCAACGCCGATGCGGATGAGAGCGTTACGCGACGGATTTCCACGCTTGCCCGCCTCAAGGTTATACAAGTACTTAGCATCAATATGCGCCCGGTCGCCCAAAGCGTTGTAGCTCAGCCCTGCTGCCTCGCGCAAGAGGCGCAGCGTTTGACCCAAGTTGGCACGAGTTGGCGCTACCTCGAGGACATCGCTCATCATCAGTCCTGCATCTCCTGTCTGCGATCCCAAAACGCTTGGGCTGTACATCGACACCATACGGCCCACACAAGAAAAGCGGCGTACTCAGCTGAGTACGCCGTCACTTTAGCAACTAACTTATCCCGGAGTCATCATCCGGGATATCCCAGTTTTTCACCTCCTCGGCCACGCCGCTGCAATTCGGTCGGTACGATGGCGGTGCCGTAGGTCTTGCGCAGCTCATACAGGCGGTTGTTCACAGTTTTTGAGGTAACGCTGACCCTTTCAGCGATCCTGGCGCACGGGTAGTCCTTCCACCACAGCTCTACGGCCAGGCGATCCCAAGCGACGTCTGCAATCATTTCCCACGGCCGATCATCCAACGACAGTTTCCGCTCGCCGAACAAATCATGCTTCTGGGTATTGCGACCGGCCGCCGACCGCGTGCGACGATCCCGAGAAGGCTGAGTGCCTGTTGAGGTATCCCAAGTGGAATTGCAGTGCTCCGTGAGGGCAGCAAGAAACGGACCGATTTCGGCATAAATGACGCCAGCGCGCGTGAGGACTACGCGCACAGGGTAGTTCCCGGATATCCGGGATACCTCGCAGTTGAGTGAAATGGTGTCAATTCCCTGCCAGGATGTATCGTGGTGGAGACCAAGCCGGATTTCCCACTTTCGGGCTTTTGGCCGACGGTTATCCTGAGCAGGGAGCAGATGGGTGTTTGCTACTGCCAGCACGGTTACGGATCTAATGTCGGAGTTCTCGAACCGGCTGCAGAATTCATTCAGTTCACGGTCAACCTGCCGGATATCCGCCTTGAGGCGCAGGTTAGTGACAACGACGTTGGAGCCTCGCGGCTGGCCAAACCAGACGTTGTCCGTGCCGGAGGGCCACCGTTCGCAAATCTCTGACACAAGCCGTATGAGGTCTGGGAGCAACTCTGGTAGGCCACAGGTGGCGATGACTTCAGTGCTTGCGCCCAGACCGACCGGTAGAATTCGGAAAGAAAGCGCAAAGGATGGGACTTCCGGGATATCCGGGATATCCTCCACGGTCACCGGGATTTCCATAACAAGGTGCTGATTGAGCAGGATGCGCCGCTGCGGCTCGCCCAGCGCAACGTGGCCCCCTGCAACTTGTCGAGGCACGGTCTGGTTCTGTCTTGCCCACGTCGCCAGCCATTCGAGAAACTCGTCGGCTGACGCATTGATGTAGAGGCCAACTCTGTTCATACTCAGATCTGGCGGTCAGATCCGCGAAAGAAGCACGAGGATCGCCTTACGCGTTTCCTCCAGGCTTTCCGGGCGGATATTCTGAAGGCTGTCATCAGACGAATGGATGTGGCTTAGGTTTGCCTGTTGCGCACCAGTTGGAAGACCCAAGAGCCGGTTCAGGATGCGCAGTGGGAGAGCAATCGGCACCAGGTCGCCGCGGCCAATGGACAACGCGCGATGAAACCCGGCGTCGAGCCAGGCAGCGTGATCGCTGCTACCCGTGAGTGGCGTCAGCCATTCCCGGATGGTGCTGGCACCGATGGAGCGGCACGCTTCCTCCCACTTCTGAAGCAAAGTGCTGTCCACCGCGCGCCGACGAAGAACCCCCTGACCTGACACGGCCACCAGGTGGGTGCCGCGTCCGACCCCATCAACGTTAAGAACAATGGTATTGGCAGGATCGAATTGATTCTTGTGTCTGTCAACAAAGGCTTCCGAACCCCACACTCCGCCTTCCTCAACGCCCCAGAGTGCGACCACTACATCGGTGTCGGCAGGCGGTCTTTGTTTCAGGTCGTTTGTAAGACTTAGGACAACGGCAACGCCAGATCCGTTGTCGTCTGCGCCCGGGTTCTCGGGCATGGCCTGTGCTGGCCTATACGTGAGAGCAGCCAGAGTGACGATGACTGTGCCAGGCAAGCCAGCCGCCAAAACGAGCCAGAAGCCCGCACTTCGCCACAAGACAAGGATGGTTGTCGCCAAACCGCGCAATCCAGGGATGGCAAGGAGGATGCCGTAGACGATGCAGAAGAGGGTCAGGCCCAATACACCGAGGAAAGCAAGCCCAGCCGCGGCATCATTCAATTGGCCCAATCGCCGGCGCCAGGCAGGAGCGCTTGGCGCAGTGTCGTAGTGCGCACAGAGAATCACGACTCTTGCTGGCGGCCTCTTGACGATCTCATGCCAGGGTCGCGTGACACCGGCAAACATGTTTCGCCCTTCGCTTTTCGCGGCGCTTCGAGCAAGTCGCCTCCAGAGCAGCCCAAAGACGACGAACGCCAGCGCAATGCCAAGCAGGATCGACCACGTGTTCAAGGTCAGGCTGAGAACGGTCAGGACGACGATGCTGTAGACGAGACCCAGGCTCCGTACTCGATGCATCAACAACTCTGGCTGGTACTGGAAGGTTTCGGTTTCCGGCTCGACGCCGAGCATTCGGCAGTGGTTCTCTAGCCAGGCAACGGCCTTCGCCTCGGCGGGAGTACCCGTCAGGCGCGCGCCTACGGATGTTTGGAGATCAGTCAGAAAGCTATATGCGTTCAAACTTTCGTCCAGCGGAGTCATCAATTTCGGATGCCTTGCATGGGGAGTATAAGCTCTACCACGGTGCCTTGTGGCACCGCCGGAGACATCCGCACCCGCCCGTCTACTAACTTCGCCCAGTGATCCATTCCGACAATGCCGTATTGGTGGCGGCGGGCCAGTTCGGGCAGCGAAAGCTGTGCGAGCCGTGTGCCATAGCCATTATCCGTGATGCAAATCCGCAGTGAACCCTGGACGCTTTCTACAGTTATCCTGACACGCGTGGCGTGGGCATGCCGGCTCACGTTGTTGAGCGCTTCTGTGATCACGTGGTAGCCCGATTCAAGGGCCTCCTCGCTGATGGCCGGCTCCTCGTCGCCGGCCGTCGCCAGTTCCAGTGTTACGTCAGGATTATTGGCCTGAAACGAGTGCGTAATGTTGCGCAGGGTGAGCTGGAAACCCTGGCCGAGAATCGGCGGGCGCAGTCCGGTGCATATATCGCGCAGCTCTCTAGAGAGCGTGCGAATTTCCTCGCGCTGGGCCTGTAGAACGTCGATGAGCGGATGATCTGCGGGAAACGCGGACGACAATTCTTCGAGCTGCCGCGCGATGGTATACGTCCGCCGCAAAGGCTCGTCGTGCAGCCGGAAGGCCAGTTGCTTGCGCTCAGCGCTCCTCAGCCGCAACCGGTCTTGGGCCATGTCTTGAAGGGATTCGAACAACTGGATGTTATCCCCAGCCACGGCCGCAGAGGCGGCGACCTTCTTGAGGAATTCAACCTCTTGAGAATCGAATTGCGCGTCTGGGCTCTTCCTGCCCAGCAGCAAGAGTCCGGTGATCGCGCCCTTGACCTGAAGTGGCACCGCTAACCTGGCCCACGGCAGAGCGTGGAAGATGGGCGCTTCCGGCTGCACTTGATGCAGAGCCACGTCACTCAGTCCAGTCAACATCTTTGAATCCAACGCGGGCAAGTCCCCCGTATTGGTCGTGCTGTAAGGGATCAGCTTCTCGTCGCCGTCTCGCAGCAACAGGGCTGCCTGGCGAACATCTAGGGCCTCCGGCAGTTTTTCCAGCAGTATCGTTTTTAGCGTGATGCTTTGAGGGTTGGCGAGGAGCTCGTCCGTGAAGGTCTTCAGGGCCTGCTCGAAGTGGCGATCAGGACCAAACAGAATTAGGTCAACGGCCGATTGAAGCCGCCTACTGGCCTTGCCGACCATTCCAAAGCCAACGAATAGGGACACCATTCCCACCAGGGGCGCAAGCGGTGCCATCTGTTGAAGTGACTGTGCTAATCTGAGGCCAGCAAAGAAGAAGATAGAGATTGCTAGGGCGGCTAACAGCAGCATGATGGTTCGCCCGGCGAAGAGGTCTAGTCTCAAGTACCGGTGGCGATAAATAACATAGGCATAGGTCGCCGGAATGGCGCCGAGGAGTGGGACTGTCACTTCAACCGGCAGTAAAGTCTTGCCAGTGATGGCGAGAGGAATGGCCGTAAGGAAGATGAAGGGGAGGAGCACGACACTCGTCCCAGCCAGAAGGATGATGATTTGGCGTCGTGTGTAAGTCGCGGGCTGCCGCAGCGCGCGGTAAATCATGACTAGGGGTGTCGCCAGGATCGAGAGGGCGAGAACCGCCAAAACAAGGCTACGCGGGCGAACGCCGGTCAACAGTTCCCAACTGGAACCAGGATTCAGGACAAAGATCTCCACCAGCGCCAACCCCGACAGAACCGCTGCGGCAACGTAGGCGACTCGAATAAACGCTGGACTCCGTCGCGACTGCTCGCGTGGCAAGAACGCCATTTCCAGATAACCAACGCTCACGATGGGGGTGAGGACCTCGTAAGCCAGCCGGGCACCGGGAATGCCTACTCCGCCCGCCGGCGCGGCGGCCAGGGCAATCGCCGAGCCAAGCATCACGTGGCCGACGAGCCAGACGTCCCTATCCCCCGCCGGCGCCAGGAGCACGATGATAAAGCCCAGCAGCCACGCCTCCAGCGCGACAATTCCCGGCAGCAGCAGATTGAACAGCTCGCGCGCGGTCGGAGCCCCAGACGGTATGGCGACGGTGAACACCTCTTGCCCGCGCTGCAACTGGTAGAGGTGCAAGGGTGCCGGTGGACCGAAGCGAAACCTCAGGTCTGATAGGCGGAGCGGGATACCGTCAATAGCAAGGAGGATATCTCCAACCTGTGCTGTGGGCTGGTCTAGTGCGATTTCGTCGGGCCGAGGGACTTCCACAACGACTGCGGACCCGTCGGCCTGCCACCTGATGAAAACACTGTCAAATGGAACGGCAAATGCGAACAAGTAGGTAAAGTACACGATCGCGCAGAGCGCCCACAGCCCAAGCAGGAGGCGCCTGCGAGATGCGACAAAGAAAGCCTTAGGCAGGAGTTGTGGGGAGGATGGCATGGGCATGAGAAAGAAGGGACGCTGCCCGCTCCGCATCAAAGGCAGCCAAGGCGGCGACCGCCTTTTGCTCGTAGACATTGCCGATCGCGACCGTCCGGGTTAGTCCCCCCATTTCAATCACCAGGTCACAAACAGTCTTGGCCCACGCAATATCCTGAAGTTGGCCGTCCCGCCTCAGCAGGTCATTCAGTTGAGCATGGCGTGGGTGGTCGACTTGTTCAAGGGCCATCACGAGCGGCAGCGAGGCGCGCAGTGCACTCACGGAGCCGGTGGATGGCGCAGCCATGAAGTCGTGGAAGTCATCGGCGATCTGGTGAAGTGTGCCCAGCGCCAAGCCGTATTCCTTGGCAGCCTTCTGCAATTGCGTGTCATCAGTTGCCAAGCGCACACCGCTCCACGAGGCCAGGGCGAAACTAAGACTGGTCTTCG
Organism: Anaerolineales bacterium; assembly: GCA_020845955.1. GTDB lineage: Bacteria > Chloroflexota > Anaerolineae > Anaerolineales > UBA6663 > JADLEU01. The sequence continues at coordinate 51,522 of JADLEU010000122.1, read as the reverse complement.
CCAGCGCGTGGCGCCAATAGCTCGGTGCGGCCTGGTCCGGCTTTACCGCCGCGTTTTGGCCCGCCGAGGCCAAGATGCCGGTCTGGGCAAACCCATCTAGGATCTCGCGCTTCTCTACGTCGCCGGCCTCAAGCCGCGCCAGGCACGACTCGGAAAGAAAAATGATGCTCAGGGTCGAGTTGATGACGCGGTCGAACGACCACGACATCCACGGGGCATCCGTGTCCCGGTCCTGGAAGTCATCGAGTATTGATGCGGCCATATGCAGCAAGGTGAAGGCCGCCCCGAGTGGAATGGCCTGTTCCGGCTGACCGCCGGCCGAGTAGCACGTCAGGACAGGCAGCGCCGTCGGTAGTGCGACGCTGAGGTGCGGTTCGAACGCGTCCAGGACGGTGCGGGCGTCAGTCCAGTTGCGAAGGAAAGGATGCTGGTCAATGAAGGCCAGGACCGCTGGATTCCAGTTCATGTTTCCAGGCAGGTAGAAACAGCAGCCCGGAGAGTCATGGGCTGCTGTCCAGACCGGGCGCGTTGCAGGACCCGGGCATTACCACCAGGGAGCGTCCTTTGTCCAATCCATCCTCGTGACCAGACCGGGGATCAGGTCACGATCAGCCAGAAGCCGGCGGGCCACTTCGACGCGCGCCGCGAGCACCGGGTCCGGCGGGACTTCGCCTCCGTCGCGACCGATGGCATAAGTGATGGTTCGGCCCTCAGCGATGGATTCTTCCAGCAATTCGTCAAACATGATTGTCTCCCTCCGTTCCAGAAAACTCCGAACACAACAACGGCTGATGCAGTTGGGCATGAGGGCTTGGTAAAAGGCAATAGGCAATCTCCTCGACATGACGTGCCAGCTCTAGGTATCGTGACGACCAAGCAGGTGGGGAGGAATAAGGCCCAGTTGAATGGCCTTCACGATAGCGGCGGGTTCGCTGTTCACTTCCAGCTTTTCGTAAATGACGCGCACGTGACTCCGAATCGTGTTTTCAGCAACACCCACCTTCTCCGCCAGCCCGGCGTAGCCTTCACCGGGGTTCTGGACCATGGCGTGCAACACCTCCATCTGGCGTTCCGAGAGGTCTACCGCCGGCCGTGGTGGCTTCTTTGAGAAGACCTGTTCAGACAGTTCACTGGAAAAGTACACCCCACCTTTGCTGACCGCGCGGATGGCGTCCAGGAGGTTCACCGACAACTCGTCATCCTTGAGCAGATACCCCTTGACCTCCACGGCAAGCGCTCCATCCACCAGCGATGGGTCCGCGTGGGCGGACAGGATGACGAACTGCGTCTCAGGGTACTGTTGGCGGAGGCGCTTGACGGCGGGCAAGGTTTGATAGCGGCCCTGGCGGATCGTGGTGCCCACTTTGATGGGCAGACCCAGGTTCAAGAGAACGACGTCGGGGCGGTGCCTCTCAATGAGCGGCTCCAACTCCTCGCCGCACGTGCCCTGACCCACCAGTTGGAACTCTGAACTGCCGGCGAGCTTGCTGCCGACCGCATCGTGAATGAGGTGGTGGTCGTCAATGAGGACGACTTTGATCGGACGCATGGACCTGTCGGACTGAAACACGCTCAAATTATAAGGGCGAATCTGACGCGATGCTATGACATGCTGCTGCTATGGGCATAGCACTGGGGTGCGATGCTTTGACACTGGGGTGTTATGGTGCCTGGCACTACGGAGCCAGGGACCAGGAACACGTGTTCGGAAACCCATCACACTGGAGTGCACGACAAAATAACATGCGCGTGTCATAGACAACAACCGCCTTCTTGCTCTAGTATGCGGGCGTGTTACGCGAGACCACTCAGTATCCGACGAAGGCAGGCAATCCACCAGTACGGGCCACGATCATCGCCGTGGCGAGTACGCGGCCCAACATCGGCAAGACGACGATCGCGGTGAACCTTGCCGCAAGCTTCGTAATGCTCGACTACCCGTGCCTGCTGCTGGACCTGGCCCCCAACGCCAAGGCGAGCTGGGCACTGGGCGTCCGCATGGCGAGCAGTTCGCATTCCGCGTGTGCAGTGCTTGACGGGACGGCTCCGGTCACTGCGCTGCGCCTACCGACAGCTTCAGGGATTCATCTCGTGGCCGGTCATCGAGCAATCGCTTCATTCCACGGCCCGCACGTCGCTAAGGGGACTCACCTGAGGCTGGCGCTGCAGGTTGTTCTGGACCAGTACGCCTTCATCGTGCTGGACTGTCCGACTCGGCCTCGGGCTGTGGGCGCCGCCGCTTTGTCTGTCGCCGACCGCGTGATCATCCCGTACGGGCAAGACGACATCTACGCGCTGCCTGAAGACCTGCTATCGCCACTTCAACTGGCCCATCTGTCTGGGGAGACAGGTTTCGTGGCGAGCAAATCGATTGATGATCCGGCAGGAGCGCAGCGGCCGGACTATCCCCATTGGCCGTCGGCCCAGTTCCTAGGGAAAGTGCGTTTCGAGGCGGGACTGCATAGGGCCAGGCGATCCGGCCTGCCAGCCGTCTTGGCGCAGCCGCGAACCGGCTTTGCGCACGACTTTTTTACCCTGGCACGGACACTGGCGCACAGCCGAGTTCAAACTCTGGAGGCCTGAGTGCCGCAGAACAACTTCATTCACCTGTCCGGCAATCTGGCGGACGATCCGTATTTTGAGATGCTCCGTGGGCAAAAGGGCCAGACCCCATACATACGGTTTGACCTGGTCGTCGAGCGCGACCCCGAACAGAGCGGCCAGAGTACACAGGACGCGCCTGACAGCAAGGACGGCTATGGCGGCCAGACCCAGGCCGATGAGCGGAAAGACGACCGGCGCGCCGATCTGATCCGGGTGACAGAGTACGGCACGCGCGCTCGGATTGACTTCTTCTACTTGAAGAAGGGGGCGCATGTGTGCATCAGCGGCTGGCTGTGCTCCCGGCGCTACTACGACCGCGGCGTCAAGCGGATGCGCCGCATCATGGAAGTCAACTCCCAGAAGGTCAGCTACGGGCGAGGCTGCGATTTTGAGCGCGGTGAGCGCCAGCGGGTGAGCATCCTGGCGGAACTAGAGGCACAACGAGCGGCGATCCCGTTTGACCTAAAGAGCGGAGCGTTCGTGTTGCACCCGGACGAGATCCTGGCTGAGGCGGCCTAGGCGAACATGGAAGTCGAGATCCGGCCTGGCGCGCTGCTCGCCACGCTCACGGTTGCTGTAGTGATGCTGTTACCCGTGCTGGGCTTCGCCGTATCGCCGCGTGACGCCGACGGGCGACCCGTGTTGCTGCTGCCGGATGTGCGGGCTGTCGATCTGTATCGCCGCCAGGTGACAGGCTGGGTAAGCAACTGGACCGGCGTGGACGAGACGCTGAATGAAGTTCTAATTGGCGACGTTACGCAACTCCTAGCACTGAGCCGAAAGGCGCAACGCGCCTTCGAGCAATCGGCCGCATTGGCGCGGGATGTGGATGCAAGCGAATCCCCGCCGGCGCTGCTCGGATTGCGAGATCTATCGGCTCAAGTGGCGGCTGACCACGTGGGGGCGAGTGTCGCCGTAGCGCGGTGGCTGTCCGCGCCGTCAACGGAGAACCGGGTGGCCGCCGAAGAGGCCGTCGCAGTCGCCGGGGAAGGCCTGGCGGCGCTCCAAGCAAACGATTGGGTCAGCGAGCAGGGCGCCAACGAGCCATGACCAGGAACAATGGCGCCGTGGATGGCTTCAGCAGGGCTCTGCCAATCAATGTCGGCGGACCGATGGCAGCCGAAATGGCCTTCCTCCCACACAGCACGTCCGGGCCTAGCGCGCCGATGGAGGTCCAGCAAATGCGCGACATGCTGGACTGGCAGATCCGGCTACGCGAGGCAACTCAATTGGAGTGCTCCGTTCTGCGCCGGGCATTGGTCGAAGTGGCCGAGGCCACGTGCGTCAGCCAGTGGGACGCAGAGAAGCGCGCCGGCCGCAATCCTGAGCAGTGGCCGGGCGAGCAAATTGGCGCATTCGTCATCCGGCATGCGCGCGCAGAGCAGCGGCGCGCCTGGCTCATGGAAAGGCCGGACTTGCCGGACGAGTCCGAACGGCTGCTGAAAGAGCGCGCAGCGGATCGCGAAGAGATCGACCGCTTGAAACTGCAACTTGAACATTTCCAGGCTTCGACGCGCACGTTGGCAGAGCGAGTGGCGCAACTCACGGCCGGGAAAAAGGGCACGAAGAGCAAGCAAGACGCAGCCGGCAGCGCAGACATACCTGATCAATCCGAGTCACGACTTGAGGGCGAAGACGAGAGTGCTGCGCCATTGGAGCCCGTTCCACCCGAAAGAATTGATGCGCTGGTCAAGCTCATTGCGTCTACGGGCATCTCGCGCAGTGACGATATCCGGGAGCAACTGGCTGCCCAGTGGTGCATCAGCCGCGCCAGCGGTCGCGTCGGCTACACGGTGAGAGTTGCCGCGCACCAAGGATTGCTGGAGGCGTACCCGTGCACCGTCGAGTGGCCCGGCGAGAAAACCCGCCAGGTCCTCGCTTTGTCTGTGGCAGGACGCATCCGGGCCGAGCAGCTCGGGGTCGCACCGGTGACCAGTGAATACGAAACCGGCCTGAAGCATCACAAGACGCCCGAGCACCTGTATGTGGTGCTCAAGGCCGCCGACATCCTGAGGGCTGAGGGCTATACGGATGTAAACCAGTTTCCTGATTGCGTCCGGGTTGACGATGGCGACTATTGTCCCGATATCACCGCGCGGAAGAACGGCCATCTCGTTTACATTGAGTGTGAGCGGTCGCAGAATAAGGCGCGCGAGGTCAAGTGGAGCCGGGCCGGCCAGGTGAACGGCGGCACCATCTTCCTTGTCACACCCAACCGGAAGCTAATGGACTCGATCACATCTGAGATCAAGGCAACGACGGGCAGCACCTTCAAGATTTCAGCCTTCAACATCAGCGAGTATCTCGGCAAGGCGCGCGGGCAGGATGGCTCAATCTGGCTGCATCAGCGCTGAGCTGAGGGTTGCCTATTGACAGCCGACTCCAGTTATGCAAAATGCAAAGCAAGGGATGCGCGATTATGTTTAGACGACAAAACGACAACCGCGATGATCGGAATACTGGGATGAGGCGCATGCGTCTGATACTTGCTGCTGCACTTGCCGTGTGCCTGAGTTTGTTATCCGTTGACCCAGGGCGCGCAGCGGAGACCCTGCCCAATCTGCCCAGCCTGGCCGGCGACGCGCACAGATCGGTCGCAGGGTGGACTGGCGACCTGGTGCAGTCCAATGCACTCGGGCACGAACTGCCCTGGCTGCTTGAATTGATGGCGCGAGTTTCGAAGGTGCTCGACCAGGCCATTGACTTCGTCGCCGCACACTTGCCATTCTCATCCTCGAAGGCCGAGCCGGCTGTCGCGGTTGTCAGCGAACCCGCTCCCGCTGTCCCAGCCCTGACGGTAGAGCAGGTCGAGGCCAGTCTCGTCGCCGAGACCAACGCTGCCCGCGAGAGCGCCGGCCTGCCGCCGCTACAATTGGACGCGACGTTGACGCTACTTGCGCGTCAGCGTAGCCAGGATATGATTGACCGCGACTACTTCAGCCACACCGACCCAGAGACGGGCGCCTCGATGGTTGGTCCATACTGCATCGTGCCGCTCAATGTGAAATTCTGTGGCGAGAACATCGCCGGCGCCACGAGCCTCTCGGACGCCCAGGCTAACGTGGTTAATCGGTGGATGGCCAGCGACGGACACCGTGAGAACGTTTTGAGGCCGCAGTTCGGCCGGATCGGGATCGGCATTGCGGAAGGCGGCCGGTGGGGCGCGATTGTCACGCAGTTGTTTGCGCCGTAGTCAAACCAGAGTAACCGGGCCGTCTTTTTCGTCCCTAGAATAGGTGGAATGGCCTTGGCGGGCAGGCGTCATGGTGGCTCGACTCTAGCTGATTGGCCGGTCATCACCTGCCGCAAAGCATCCAAGATGGGATACCATGGGGCAGATTTGCAGTGTCATCAGTAATTATGCGGCCAGCCCCAGCGCTGATATGAGGTAGCCATGTCCCAAGCACTCTTCTACCCGTGGATCGATATCCGAGACGAGGCATGGCTGAAGACAGCTCTCCTCTATTGGGACTCGGTGCGCACTATCGTTCCAGAGTCGATTGACGCTCCATACTCCACCGACGCCGGCCGTGCTCTCGAAGAGGCCGACTTTCTCGTGCCCCTCCGAGTCTCCTCGGGGATGGACGAGATCGAGGAACTTACAGAAGACGTCCTTGCCTACTTGGGTACGACCGAGGGCGCAGAACTCCTCATCGCCGAGCGTGGTGGCCACAGGTACGACATTCACGTGGAGAAGCTCCCGTATCAGCTTGGCAGGCTTGCCGAGATCCACCCGGAGAAACTGCCTTACGAGATACGCCACGTGCTCCACAAACTGGCGGCCCCATCAGAGCGGGGGCCGGAATGGCTGCGCGTGGACGAGCGGTTTGCAGACTTCTACATGACTTTGCTTGCCAGCCGGCTCGCCGAACGGGTGGGAGCGTGCTTGCTGACCTCTATCCCGGCTGCGGACAGGCTCGCGGTGTCGGCGCGCCTCGACGCCCAACTGAATGGACTGATTCCGTGGGGCATGCACCGGCACTGGCGACGCTGGCGCGAGTATGAGGCCTTCGGTCCACGTCATCGAATGCCACGACATCTCGCCCCAGGAATGCTCGCCAACTTGGCGATCGAACGAGTGGGAATCGCGCCGGACACCCCAATTGACCGGTTGCTTGAGTTCAGGGAGAAACATCGAGACGAACTCGCGCAATTCCGAACGAAGGTTGAGCAGCTCGCTGCGTCCGTTGAGGCGGACCTCCCTGCGGAGGCGCTTCGCCAGCGCATCACGGACCTTCACACTCGCGAGGTAGTGCCGGCGATCTCGAATCTCAAGGCTGCCCTCAAGGGCCGCCGCATCAGGTGGCTGAGCGACGGACTCCTGAAGGTCGCTTTCCTATCCGCTGGTTCGTCGACGATGCTTGTAATGGCTGGGTTGGCTGTGCCTACCGCTCTCCTTGCGGGCGCCGGCATCTCACTCATCACGACTGGAATCATGTACAACGTGGACAGGCGCGAGTCGCTAAGGGAGAATCCTTTTGCCTACCTGCTGTCGGTGGAGCAGGAACTCTCGTGAATGAGGGCCGCATCGCAACCGGTTGCAGCCGACGGAGCGCGGAGCGGCCCGCCACCGAACAGAAGCGTTGGGCGATGTAAGGAAAACTGAAACATGGATTTTGTTGCGATCGACGTAGAGACCGCAAATGCCGATATGGCTTCGATCTGCCAGATTGGCCTTGCCAAGTTTCTGGGCTCCACACCGCGAGGCGAGTGGAAAACGTATGTTGACCCGGAAGGCCACTTCGACGGGTTCAACGTTTCGATCCACGGAATCGACAAATCCACTGTCCGAGGCGCCCCTAACTTTCTTGAACTTGCCAGTAGCCTTTGGCCCCACTTGGAAGGCTCGGTGGTCGTTTGCCACACACACTTCGATCGAGTTGCCATTCACCAAGCATGCGCTCGCTACGGGATCATAGCGCCAAGCATGACATGGCTGGATTCTGCGCGGGTGGCTCGCCGAGCATGGAAGGATTGTGCTTGGAAGGGATACGGACTGTATGACGTGTGTCGACGCATCGGCTATGAATTCCAGCATCACGATGCCTTGGAGGATGCTAAAGCGGCAGCGCGCGTTTTGCTCGCCGCGATTGACGAATGTGGCCTGGATTTGGACGCTTGGCTGAAGCGAGTTCAACAGCCAATCGACCCGTCTGCCGTAAGCTCGGGCGCGGCGATTCGACGAGAGGGAAACCCGGATGGGGCATTGTTCGGGGAAGTTCTGGTGTTTACCGGCGCCCTTGAAATTCCGCGCCGAGAGGCAGCCGATCTTGCAGCTTCCTTGGGATGCAATGTCGCATCTGGCGTTACAAAGAATACCACTTTGCTCGTCGTGGGCGACCAAGACATTCGCAAACTCGCCGGACAGGAGAAAAGTTCGAAACACCGAAAGGCCGAACAGCTTATTGCCGAGGGTGCATCGATACGGATTCTCAAAGAAAGTGATTTTAGAGAACTCGCTAGGCTATCCGAGCCACTCGCGTAGCAAGCAGTTTCAGGTGACGTCAAAACCGCTACGCAGTTGCACAGTGCCTAACCCGCAGGGTTGACCGGCAGACTGCGCAGGAATGATAGTGGGGCAATAATGAGTGACAATTGTATCCAGAGCCCGGAGGCACTACCATTTGAGAGCTATCCCCAGCAGGGACGGCAACTCCTCGGACGTGTACGAGGAGACAACTGCCGACATGGCTACGGCTTGGAGTTTATGCGGCTGACAGCTCAGACCAAGTGCGCGTATTGCGGGCTCGACTTAGCTTCTACCTATGAACACTGGCTCAGCATGGCGCTCGACCACGTTGTACCTCATAGCACATGTTCTGCTTGGGGACTTCCGGCGGAGTGGCGAGAAGATAACAGCAACCGAGTGTTATGTTGCACAACCTGCAACACCTTTGGAAACCGCTATGCGCCCAAAGACTTTCCGTGTCCGTCAACTCTCCAACAGTTTTTTTACGTGCGCGATGCCATCTTCTTGGAGCGGCGACGAAACATCCTGGAACGACACAGGCAAGAACGGGCCTTCTTCGAAAGGCGGCCTTGGATGAAGAGCTAACCATGTTGCTACGGCGGCTGACGTAACGAACCAAGCTTAGCGTCACCACAACCCATCATCAGAATTCGAGGGCAGCACGTGCCTACGTGCTGCCTTTTTTGTTGTCTAGCGAAAGGACGAGGTTATGGAAAGAACCATTGTCGTAAGTCGAACGCTGCTCATTTTCGTCACGGCGTTCTTGGCGCTCGTAGCCTCTACGGTGGCCTGGCCTCGGTTGCTGAAGCCGCCGTCTGTAGAAGTCGAGGCCGGTCCTGGCCAGGCAGCAGTGGACTTCGTTCGGGAGTTCTACACGGTGGATTACCGCGACCGGCGGGGCTGGCTGGATAGGCTAGCGCCTCTCGCCGCGTCCGAGGGCCAGGCCCTGCTGGAGCAAGGCATCGCCGTCGTGCTCTGGCCCGAACTGGAGAAGTCACAGACGGTCGTGCCGGCTAACCAGGTCAGCGTCGAGGAGATTGGCTTGGCCCTGGAAGGCAAGTCGCCAGTAAGCGGTGGGAGCGCCTGGCAAGCTTGGTCAGTGGCTGTGAACCTGGCGGATGGGGTTGCCTGGCCCGGCATGCGGCACAACACCTTCACGGCATACGTGATGCTTCGGCAAGAGGCCGGGCAGTGGAAGTTCGCGACATTCCTGAGCGAGCCACAGCTCAACGAATTGCGGCGGTCGGCTGAGGCAAAGCCATAGCCGGCGCGTCGCTCGTAGTGACACAAGTGTTCAAGGAGTGATGAGGGATGATCTCGATGAAGCAAGCTCTGACGGCTGTTCTCTTGACCCTGGTCCTGCTGCTGATTGCTGGTGAGGCCCGCGCAGACGATCTGCCGCCCTACCTGCGCATGGATGAAAACGGCAACATCACGTTCGACCCGACCGGACTGACGCCGGGCGAGCCGATTTTTCTGCCGCCGCCCGAAGGCTGGCCGTCCTTTGAAAGCGGCGTGCCGGGCACCGACCTGAGCGTGTGCGTCGGTTGCCTGGGCTTCAACACCTACACGACGCCTGATGGCGAGACGGTGGTGGTGCCAAATGGTTACACCGCCATCGTCATGGCGCTGACCGGTCAAAACCCGTTCACGACCCAGCCCGACCTGGTCATCGGCAATGGCATCATCGCTGCCGCTGTGGCCGCCGGCGTATTCGACCAGATGGGCCTATCGCCCGACATGGTGACGCCGGAGAGCGTGCTGCAAGCGCTGCAGTCTATGGACCCGCTGTTCTTCTTGCAGCTCAACCTGGCGCTAAACGACCCCAACAGCCCCCTGTTCTCGGGCATGTTCCTGTACGCGTCGGGCCTGTTCGTCTTCTCTTGCCATCCGATCACCGGTGAGTGTGCGCCCATCAGCACGCAACCACCCGACTTGGGCGACGTCTACGAGGCCATCTGCGAGTCCTTGGGCGGCTGCCAGCCAATTGGTGAATGTCCCGACCGCAACTGGGAGATCTCGCAACTCGACCCGACCTACTCGGCTGGCAAGCTGGCGCCGCCATTCCCGGTCGTCGTCGGCCAGGACGACACCCGCCGCGGCGTGGACGTGCAAGTAGGTGTCACGTCCCATCCGGTCTACGTAAGCTACACCTACGAGCACGTGGAGAGCGGGCTGGCATCGTGCCAATGGATTGGGCCAGGGCAGGGGGGTGGGTGTGGCGCCGGCTGGACCGGGCCGGTGGCCTGGCAGGACGGCTGGCAGTCGTGGATGGCGAGCGATCCCGATTGGGGTGTCCGCAGCGCCGAGGTGCGCGACTGCCGGCGGCACACGGACGTCTTTCTGGACCGCATCGGCGCGTTGAGTGTACGGGCTACCCTGTCGGAGTCATCTGCTGCCTGGATCCGGGGCGAGTTGGCGAGCAAGTATCCGGGTGCGCGCGTGTACCAGGCGATGTGGCCGCTGTACCCTGGCCGGCCGCCGGCGTCGGGCGGCTTCAGCGCCGACCGGATGACGTTTGCGGCGACGTACCTGCGCCTGCCGCTCGCAGACCCGGGCGAGTATCTGTTCTTCATTGATGGCCGCACCCTGGGCACGCCCTACACCGAGCCGCGCGTTCTGCACTTTGAGCAACCAGGTTTCACCGTTGACGCCGCCTTCACGGCACTCACCAAGTAAGCAAATTTCACGTTTTTCACACGAGGCTCACCATGACGCATTCCATCCACAAACTTCCGTCGTTGTTGCTGGTCATCGTGATCGCGGCCCTGGCCGGCATCCTGACGCTTGTGTTCCTCCTCTCACTGCGAGCGGACACACCGGTTGTCGTGGCCGTCAATCCGGTGGCTGTGGGCGCACGCCTGGCTGAAGGCGATCTTCAGATCAAGCTGGTGCGGCAGGCCGATGCACTGCCCGGCGCCCTGTCGCGCATCGAAGACGCCATCGGCCAGGTCATCAGCACGCAACGCCTGCCTGGTGACCAGATCACCGTCAGCATGCTGGGCAACCAGGCGCTGTCGGCCATTGCGGCCGGCCTGGAACCTGATCATCGGGCCGTGGCGGTGAAGGTCACGCGTTCGTCTGGGTTAGCCGGCATCTTGCGGCCGGGTGATTTCGTGACCTTGATTGCGGTGGTCCAACCGGACACGCAGTTCAACGCGCTCGACGTGGTGTCGCTGCCCAACGTTCCAGGCGCGACCACGACGCCTGGAGCCTCCGGGCCGGCGCCGACCGCGACGCCGGGCTACGGCCCGGTAGTGCCGGAAAGTCCGTTTGCGCGAGTGACGGCCAGCGGCCTGCGGGTGCTGCTGGTGCCGCAGACCTTCCGCTACGAAGAGGTCAGCACTAGCGGCACCGACTCGCAAGGCTTCGCTATGGCACAGAGCTCGCTCTCGGGGCAGCAGGAATCGGTCATCGTGCTGGACGTGCCGGTCACACCCATCACTGTGACCGGGATAGATGGTCCGATGGAAGTCTCGTTGCCGGAGTTGATCGCGCTTCTGGACACACACGCGGAGGTTTACCTGGCGCTTGAACCTGCGGCAGATGTGACCGCCGCGCGCGCGCCCGGCATCGCCATTGAGCAGATCGTCAACCTGGGAGTTGGAAAATGAACGGCCCGCAGCTCACGGCCCAAAGCACGCCGCCGGCCACCGTCTTTTTGGCTGGCCCAGACATGACCATTCAGGTATTGCGCCAGATGTATCCGGCCTTTCAAGACACGGCGCGCTACCAGGTACTCTCCATGGCAATTGAATGGGAGGACATCAAGCGCCAGGTCGCGCAATACCGGCCCGAGGCGCTGGTGATTGATGCCGACGTCGCGCCTGGGCCGGAAGTGCTCAGGGACTTTCTCGGCCAGCTCGTCGGCACCATCGTCCTGGTGGTGCTGTCCCCCGCATGGGTGAAGTTCAAGGGCATGTTCGAAGGGATTCAGACAAACGTGCGCGGCGTGTACCTGGCGCCGGTCAACTGGGCCGCCATCGCGAATGCCACGTATAGCGCCGTCGCCACCGAGCGAGCCCGGACCCTGGACCTGGCGCCCGCGACCAGCGTGCATCGCCAGGCCGCACCGTCTGGCCCTGGCTCAACCCTTGTGGTCGGGACGCGCACGATTGCCTTCACAAGCTTTGCGGGCGGCACGGGCAAGAGCACCATCGCCGAGGCCTTGGCGGTGGAGTTGGCCCGCGAGCACATCAAGACGCTGCTGTGTTCGTTCAACTCACCACCGGCCGCGGCCGGGCACCTTGGCCTGAAGGTCACCCCGAATGCGACGGAGTGGCTGAACCGCCCAACCGTGGAAGGGTTCCTCGGCTCCCTTCAGCACGTGCGCGGGTTTGACGACCTGGACGTGCTGCTCGCTCCGAATGACCCGCACATTCTTGCCCTCGGGAATGATCGCGATATGAAGGACGACGGCAGCATCCAAAACCTGGTTCTGGCGGCCTACTCCTTCAACTACGGCGCGATCTTGCTCGATCTGCCGCCATTCGCCGACACGATGTGGGCGATGCAGGCCCTACTTGCGGCAAACGCGGCGGTGCTGGTGTGCCGGCCCACGCTTCACGATCAGTACGCAGCGATCCGCGCTTACCAGCTGCTCACCGAGGAACTGGGCGTTCAGGCGCGCCTCCCACCGGAAGCAATCTTCGCGGTCCTGAACTTCACAACCCCGGACGACAGCCTCTCCGCGAAGGACTTCCAGGCGGCCATCATTGAGTTTACCGGGCGGTTTCCGCCGCTGTTGGCAGCGTTTCCATTCATCGCCAAGCTGCCGGCTGTCCAGAACCGGCTGGATCTGCCGGCGATTGCGCCTGAATGCGACGAGTTCGGGCGTGCCGTGCGCAGCCTGAAGGGCAAGCTCGTAGGGGGAGCGCTTGGACACAACTCACGCAAGCCGACAAGCGACGCCGGCCTGCTTGGGAAGGTGCTCGGCATTACCTTCCGGGTTCAGAAGTGAGGACATGGAATACCTTATCGCTCTGCTCATCTCGGTCCTGGCGTTTGTGGTCGGATACCAGTTGTTTTACCGTCGCGCCATCCTGCGGTCGCGAGCTGCCAGCCGGGTCGCTGCAGCCTACGAAGTGCAGCAGGTCCTCGCATCGGCCGATCCCAGGAGCCTCGCCTACAAGCTGGCCGCCGCCGGCATCCAGACTGATAACCCACGCCTGACCTGGACGGCCATTAAGTGGCTCCCTGCCGCTGTTACCCTTGCAACCTTCTGGGGTGCTGGGTTTCCACTGGCGGTCACCGCTGGCGCAGCGATCGTTGCGCTGGTGGCGCCGCGCAAATGGCTGGACGGGCGCATCAAGGAACGTGGGCGCCGCATTGACCAACAACTGCCGGCCGCATACTCGCGGCTGGTGGCCATGCTGCGTGCCAATGTGGACGTGGCCGCCGCGCTCCGAGAAGTTGCGGAGTCGCTGGAGATGGCCACCGGACCGACGCCGCTCTCCACTGAACTGCGCCACACCGCGATGGAAGCGACGAGCACCGAGATCGGGCGTGAGAAGGCGCTGCGAAACCTGCAGCAGCGCGCCGCCTCGACCAGCCTTGCCAACCTGGGGCTGCTGCTGGAAAGGTTCACGCAGACCGGGGCAGGCGAGGGCGGGCGCTTCTATGAAGCCTTCGAACGCGCTGCCCAAAACGTGCAGGGCATCCTCGAGGCGCGCCAGCGAGCCATGGCTAAGGCGGCCGAGCAGCTCCAGTCCGCTCGAATCGTTCCGATCCTGCTGGCTGCGACCATGCTGTTCTTCATGAATGACCCTGGCTTTCGCATCTCGTTCCAGGTGCCGCTGGTACAAGTGGCGCTCGCGCTGGCCGTGGCGATGATGTATTTCGGCTACACGATCATGGCGGACATCACCCGAGAGGCGGTGTGACTCATGGAATACACCATCGCTCTTCTTGTCGCCGTGTTAGCGGCACTGATGGCGAGCCGCATTCAGATCGTGACAGCGGGCTTGCTGTCCCGAAGGCTTCGGGCGGCGTACGAGCAGAACGACGGCATCGAATCGTTGCCGTTCTACCGCGGCCTGTTGTCACTGCTGGGGCAGTTGGTGAGGTACACCCCAACGGCCTGGCTGAAGGCCATTGGCCGGCAGCTCTACTGGGCCCGACTCGCCGGCCGGTGGACGGGCTGGACGCTGCCGGAGATCGTCGCGCTACACATCGCGTCCGCCGTCATCGGTGCAGTGATCGGACTTCTGCTGGCGCCGTCGGATGCGGTTCTCTTGCTCGCCCTAGCGGCCGTGCCTCCGTTTCTGCTCAACCTGCTTGCCCTTCGGTCGCCGGCGCGCAAGGTCCACCGGCAAATTCAGGCCGAACTGCCCGAACTGGTCGCCCTCCTGGCGGCCGAGGTTGGCGCTGGCACGTCCATTTCGGAGGCTCTGAACCGCCTGTCACGCGGCTCCGGCCTAGGAGCGAAGTGGCTGCGCCGTGCAGTCACAGGCGCAGTGGGTGAGCTGTTGCTTTCGACTGACACTCAGGAAGGGGCACTGATGCGCGAAGCCCGGCTGTCGGGTGACGAAGACCTCATTGCGCTCGCGATCAACCTGGACAAGCTCGATCAGCGCGGCACCGGCGCCAGGGCGCTGCTGGCGCAGACGGCGCGCTCGGCGGCGGCCCAGTATATCGCTGCGGCTCACATCCGGGCTGAGAAAGTCGGGAGCGAGATCATTCTGCCGATGGTTTTCTTCTTCTTTCTGCCCTATGTGGCGGTCCTGCTGATGGTCCTGGGCGCGCCACTGCTGAGTGGCGTCCTTGTGCCGTGATCCACGCAGGAGATTGCACATGTCAACACCGAAGCTTGTGGCCGTTGTTCCCTCGGAAGACTTCTTGCAGTCCCTGTCCATGCCTGATCGCCGGATTTCGATCCATCGCGTGTTCTACGACCTGTTTGCGCCTACCTACCCGGCCCAGGCGCGGCGCATCCCTGTGACGATGATTTTCTGCGGTGGCGCGGGCAAGTACCAGGGCCGGCTACAACTGGTTGATCCAGCCGGCGATACGGTGGCCGAGGCCCGTTTCTCGTTTCAGGCCAGTACCATGTTCGTGCAGCATGCGGTGGTGGGAGGCGAACTGCGGTTTCCGGGAGAGTATCGCCTGGACACGTGGCTTGAGGACCGTCTCGCCATGTCGGTTCCGCTCACGGTCGTGTCAACTGCGCCGGATGAAGGCGTCGCTGCCGGGGCGGTCCCACAAGAGGCCGCGCCTGACAAAGTGTGAGCGGGCATCTAGTTCCGGCCATGGAAGAGTTCGGTCGAGCAGTCGTGGATTTGCTGGTCTACCTGGCCAACGGTGCACTCGTCATCGCTTACTTCCTGGCTGATCGTGCCCCGCACCTTGCCTCATTGGCCATTGCCCTGGTCATATGCGTGACGTTCGACCGTATGGCTCAACGGCAAGCCGTTTTCGCCCCGAGCCGCTATGGGCCAGAGGCCGTCAAAGCTTCCCGCATGCCGCGTACTGCCCAGGCCATCACGGTAGGGGCACTCGCTCTGTGGCTATTGGCAACCTGGTCATATCGCTCACTCGTGCCCCTGATCGGCGCGCTGATGTGGGCTGGCGGCCTAACAGCCCTGCTCGTAATGCCCCAACAGCGCTGGTCGTTGCTCTGGAGCACCAAGGCTTACCTGATCCTGTACAGCTTGGCCGTGCTCGCCTTCCGGTTCTACCTGTTGCAGACAACCCTACTGTCACCCGAACAACTGGCCGATGTCTTTGGCGGCGCTGAGCCGGCGGCCCGCGTCCTCGCCCAGAACACCGGAACCTTCGCGACGATTGGATCGTGGCTGCTATGGGTCATCCTGCCGGCGGGCTTCTTCGGGCTGCTGCTCCAGAACTGGCTGGCGCAACCCATGAGCCTGGTCGGGCCGTTGCAGGGTGCGCAGGAGGTGCTGGCGACGCTGCGGACGAGGGGTAACGGCGATCAGATACCTGGATCGTAGGGCGGTTATGGGGTGTAGGCTCCCGGTTATGGCTCGTATCAGGTACGAAAACACTGCTGTTTTCGACACCCGTAACCAGTGTGTTTTGGACGGTAGATTAAGTCGAGCCGGAACCGTGGTTATGGCTTTAGTCCAGTGATCGCGACTTCTGGACACTCGGCAGCGACATAACACCAAGGATTGGGTAGCTAACAGTGTTGACCGAGTTGAGACAGCGAACACGTGATGTTTTCTCAGGTGTCCAAGGCAAGGCACCGCGCTTCGGCGGTCGTCTCGATGACCTCGAGGCGGTCCAGGCCAGGCTCAGCTTCCGCCGATCGCCCGGTGAGCCATCAGGCCACCTCGATCACTTGTGGTACGAACTCGTGGAGCAAGCCGCGGATGGCAGTGTCTGGCGCGGCTACCGAGTCGTCAAGCTGGCGGAGCTTCGGTACTTGCCGCAGGAAGCGCGCGCCGACGCGGCGCTGATTGCCAAGACCGCGGCGCTGCTGCGCGGCCTCTACGCCGCAAGTGTCGAGCTCGTCGTGGTGGACTTCGCCATCTTCGATCCACCGCTCGGCATCGTCCAATGCTACGGCGTGGCGGCGCGCCACACCGTGCAGGAGACCGCTGGCCGGCTCGCCGAGAGCGCCTATGCCACGCTGATCGGTGCGTTCACGGCGCAGTTCCCGCAGAGCCGGCTCGTGCCACTCTCAGGTGAGCGGGCGCAGTGGCTGTTCGAGGCGCTGCACAACATGCCGCACATCACGGCACTGATCGGTTCGCCCGACCCACGCGAGGCCAGCCGGGGCGGCCAGCAGCAACAGCCAGGGCTGCGTGGGCCGGTGCAATTCACGGAGCAGCAGAACGAACTGATGTTTCGGGCGCTGGCCCGAGCCGGCGAGGAGTTCTGCTTCGTCAACATTGCCACCCCGGTTCCGCGCCACGCCGTCGCCGAGATGCTCGTCGGCCTGGGCAACCTGAGCAGCCCAATCGCGAGCCGGCAGCAGGGCATGACCAGCATTGGCTTCGGTATCTCGGTGCCGATGATCCTCTCGATAGGCGAAGGGTACAGCGCCGGCCAGGCCTACGGCACCTCGGAGTCGCATGGCGAGTCGGACACCACCGGTGAAACGCACGGGCAGGCCCACACCGAGGGCGAAGCGCACACCTCCGGCTGGAGCTACACGGAAGGCTGGGCGCACACCGAGGGCTATGCGGAATCGAATGCCGTTTCGCACACGTCGGGCGTGACGCATTCGACCAGTGTCATGGACGCGACGTCGCAGACGCAGGGCATCTCACACACGGAGGGCGTTTCACAATCCCACGGCGTAGCGCAGACGACGGGTGGGTCGCAGTCGCATGGTGTGAGCAGCAGCAGCGCGCAGACCAGCGGGGCGATGGCCAGCGAAAGCCAGAGCCAGAACTGGGGCGTGGCCGTGCCGCTCTCGGTCTCTCCGGCCGGGGTCGGCATCGGCGTGACGCCGTCCATCGGCGCCTCGCAAGGGGTGTCGTTTGGCACCAGCGAGGCGACGACCACCGGCAGCGCGGTGAGCGATGTCTCCACGACAATGAGCTCAACCTCGGTCAGCGACATGATGGGCACGAGCCAGGCGGACACGGTGAGTCACTCTCAAGGCGTAAGCCATGGCGTCAGCGCTATTGACGGAACGTTTCAATCGACGAGCACCAGCCATTCGCAGACGCGCAGCCAGGCCGACACCGAGAGCGGAGCTTACACCGTCAGCGGCGCTGTGACTCGTTCGGAAGCCGATACCGTATCCAGCGCCACCAGCGTCGCCCACGGGGTTTCGCGCGGGACGGGCGTATCGCTTGGCCGCGTGCTCGGCGCCGCGCAGACGCATGGCCTTGGGGCCGGCGTCGCTCCGTCGGTTTCCGTCTCGAAGTCCTTTGCCTGGAAGGACGAAACGGCCATCGTGCTCGCCAACCTGCTCGAACAGCAACTCAACTTGCTCAAGGAAGCGTCCGAGGAGGGTGGCCTGTATTCGGATGTTTACCTTCTGACCCGCACAGAAAACGGTCGGCGCGTGGCCGAGGCGGCCGCCGTTCAGGCCTTTGGCGGCTCGCAGGACGTGGTCACGCACGTGCAGGTGCGCGGGCCGCGCAGCGACGCCGAGGCCGAGCACCTGCGCGGCCATGCCCGCTGCTTCTCGCCGTCCACGTTGACCGAGACCCTCGGATACCTGAACGGCTATGCCTATGCCTCGTTCCTGACCCTCACACAGCAGGCGGCCTATGCCGCGCCCGGATTGTTTGAAGAGGGCACGGCCCTGACGACCCAAGAGCGCACGCCGCCGTTCGCCTTCGTGCCGGACATGCCGGGTGAGGCTGTGCTTGGGCATCTGTATTCGACCGAACGCGGCGAGATGACGCGGGCGCGGCTGGCGCTCGCCGAAGACCGGCACTTCCACACTGTATTTGCGGCCGACACCGGTTTTGGCAAGACCGTGGCTGCCGAACGGCTGGCGGTTGAGGTCGTGAACCAGTGGCACCACCGTGCCGTCGTGCTCGACTTTGGCGCCGGCTGGCGGCGACTGGCCAACGGACCGCTTCCGCCCGAGCGCGTGGACCTCTACCAGCTTTACCCTGGGGCGGTGCGCCCGTTCCGGTGGAACCTGCTGCAAATCGGCAGGCGGATGCAGCCCGATCGGCAGCTCCTTGCGACAGCGGAGTTGCTGGCCAATGCCGGGCGAATGGGGCCACGGCAACTGGGATTCATCCGCCGGGCCATGCGCGAGCTGTACGAGGGTTACGGCGTGCTGACCTCGGATCCCAAAGTCCTGGCCGACCCGAGTTGGAACACGGTCCGCCCTGGTGAGGCACAAGCGTTGGCGCAAGCACGAGTGGAACGCGGATTATCTGCCGGGCCGGATCGCACCGGCGCAAGCCTGCTGGACCTGCAGCCCTTCGAGCGGCAGGTACTGGCGGTGCATCGCTCCAAACAGACCGATTTGACCAAACTCTACGAAATCCTGAAGGGCTACCTCGACCGCGCACGTGACCTGGCCTCCCGCCAGTCATTGGAGGGCGTGCTCCTGCGCGTAGAGCCGTTCACGCAAGGCGAGCTGGCGCTGATGTACAGTGGGGGCGAAGGCTCGATCGCGGTGGAAGACCTGGGGCTGCTGGGGCCGGAGCCAAACCCCACCGACAGGTGGGGACTGTGTATTTTGGAAGGCGGGGCTGAGATGGACGACTACAGCAAGTCCGTCGTCCTATCGCTGGTTGCCTGGCACCTTTACAACGACTCGGTAATCCGCCGGCGCGAGAGCATCGGAGGATTCAACCGGCAGATGGATATTTTCTGGGAAGAGGCCAACAAGATTCTCAACGGGGCGGTGCAGACGACGGGTGACGACGTGGGCACGTCTAGCGCCGCTTCGGTCACACAGCTCTGGCAGGCCATGTGGCGCGATGGACGTAAGTACAAGATCTTCCTGCACCCCCTGGTGCAGACGCTCTCGGAGCTGCCGCCCGGCATCCTGTCGTCGTGCAATAACGCTTTCTTCGGGCAAATGAAGAATCTGAAGGACCGCGACCTGGCGGTGGGGCACCTGGCGCGCTCCGAGCGTGGCGTGCATGACGAGGAGTACAAGCGCTGGATCTCGCGAATCCCGATGGCGCAGGCCATCGTCAAGCTGGGCTGGAGCGACCAGGTTGCGGATGTGGAGCCGATGCTGGTGCGGCCGTTGCGGGTGAGCGCGACTGAGCCGAGCGACGCGGAGATTCTGCAACGCTTTAGCGGCGCTGCAATGGCCGGGACACCATGAGCGCCTTGTCGTGTAAACGTCAAGAGAACGGCGGTCAGGCACATGACAATTCTTGAGCAGCTCTCGACCTTGAACCCTGAGGTCGGGCTATGGCTTGCAGGTATAGCCGCGAGCGCAGGGCTTGCACTGGTATGGCGCTGGAGGATAGCACAGCGAAGCCAGCGTCACCGGGCGCTTCAGGTTCTGGGTTACGGCAACGCGGCACTACGCACCGTGCCCGCTGGCATTCGCTACGCGGCCATCGTGACGGCGGCGGTGGTCACGGTTTTCGTCCTGACGCCTGCGTCTTCAGGGATTGGTGATATAGAGACATCTGCTGATATGGCGCATACAGAGCCTGCACCCACAGTCATCGTCGTCAATCTCGGATCTGAAAGCGGGGGCACCGTGGTTGTGCAGGGGGTAGCGGTAGAAATACGGTTGATGCCCCAAGAGCCATCCACCGCCAACGTCACTCCGCCATCCAGCCCGATGGGCGATCCCGTTACTGCATCGGAAGTGATCACCGTACCGGTCTATGTTCTGCCAGAGGGGATGGAGTAATTGCCGATGGCACATACTTCGGGACATGCACTGTCAAACGAGCGGCTCATCGTCGTGACTTGGCTTTGTGGGGCCGTCACGTTGGTCGTTGCCGTGGCGCTGAATACCACTCTGGTCCGGACGTATTGGTTGGAGATGGCGGTTCTGATCTGGCTGGCTCCACTGGCGGTTTATGACCTGCGCCAGCGGGAAGTTCCACATATGGCCTGCGTGGCGGTGCCTTGCGCGGCAGCGGTGGCCTACTCAATCGTAACCGAAGCTTGGATGCCCGGTGTCATGGCTGTCCTTGCTGTCTCAGCCAGTGAACGCCAAGCCCTGCCGTATCGGCGAGCAAGGAAGTGGGTGTTCAGAGCAACGCTTCTTTTGGGCGGGGCGATGGCGCTTGTGAGCGGTGAGGTGGCTCCCGGGGCATTTGCGATACTGGGATTTTGGTTGGCCTACGAGGCGGGATGGTGGGCCGGCGCGGACGCGCTGGCGGCCATTACGCTGGCGCTACTGTGGCCCGATGCCGGATTGCTCATGGTGCTCGGGATCGCTCATCTCTGCGTCGCGCTCGGTCTCCGAGTGCTCAGGTTCCTGCGCCGTACTCCTTATGACATTGGCAGACGCGGTTGTCACAGCCAGCCAGACGCTGGGGACGGCACGAGGGAAGTTCCTGGTCTCCCCGTAATTGGCTTAGCAACCGTCCTGCACGTGGTCTGGAGAGTGTCGCATCCTGCAGGAGGTGCCTGAGTTGATAGTCACCATAACGCGATGCCCAAAGGGACTGTTACGATTCGGCTCTTTTTCCGACATGTATTACATGAGCACCAAGCTGGGAGCGGCAAGACTAATTCTGTGACCGGAGATGCGAATGGCATTCAGCCATCAGATAGATCTATCGCAATTCGCTGACGAACAACTCGCTCGACGCATCCGCTCCGAACCTACCGCCTTTGACGAGCTATATCGCCGGCACGTTGCACGTGTCTATCGCTATCTTTTGGTGCGCATCGGCGACACCGCCGAGGCTCAGGATCTCACTGCACAGACCTTTCTAGCTGCATTCGAGGGCATAGCAAATTACCGGGCTGACAGTGCATTTGTAGCATGGCTGCTGGGCATCGCCCGCCACAAAGTTGCCGACTACTTTCGCAGCCGGAGGCCCGACTTGCCCATCGAAACAGCCATGAGCATCCCGAGTCCTGACCTACAACCGGAAGACCACGCTATTGCACGACTGCGCCTCGAATTGGTGCGCCAGTCCCTGCTAAAGCTAGCGTCCGATCGCGCGGAGGCCATCACACTGCGTTTCTTTGCTGGCTTAAGTGCCCTTGAGGTGGGCCAAGTCATGGGCCGAAGTGAAGCGGCAATCAAGATGCTGGTTCATCGCGGCCTTCGAGACCTAAAGAAAGCGTTGAGCGTTCTTAAAGAGGAGTAGCTGACCATGACACTTACAGATGAACAGCTCGGGGCGGCAGTTGACGCCTTGATCACGGCTCGCCAGAACGGGCAATCTCATCATCCCGTACCTTTGGAGGTGACGGAGGAGGTGGTTCTAGCTGACCAACTACTTGCTTTGGCTGAGCAAATGCAGCCAGATGACGTCAAGTTGCCGACAGTATCCGCTCAGCCTATCTCCCTTTCGGGAAACCACCGGCGGCCGACTCGCAATTGGCTGCGGGTGCCTCGGGAGAATCGCCCAATGCCACGGGCGATTCTAGGGCTGCGCCAGGTGGCTTTGTCCGCGCTCGTCCTGTTGGCACTGGCATCTGCAATCCTGATCAGCCCTGGAGCTCGAGCGCTTGCGCAAGACATCCTCCAATTCTTCCAACGGTCCGAAAGCGATACGATCGAGGTCCGCCTAACGCCAATCTCCACATCCCCATTACCACAACCGACTGATGCTCCTACTACGGCCGAGGTACCTCCGGTGCTGACGCCAGAGGAGAACGTGATAGAAGTAACCAGGGTCGAACCGACTCCAACATTGGAAGGGCCGCTCACTCTGGACGAAGACTTTCCATTGACTCTGGATGAGGCCGCCACCGAGGCTGGTTTTCCAACTCGCGCACCAACTTCCCTGCCTGAGGGATTCGAGTTTCGAGGTACACGGTATGATGCGAACCGCCAAGCGATTGAGCAGTATTACGTCTTCGCCTCTCACACCGGCGAGGTTGTGACACCACAATTTACGCTCATACAGCAGCCCGGCCCGTTCGACAGCCTGATCGGTCCTAGCGCAACAATCGACCCGGTCACGATTGGAGACATTCCAGGAGAGTATGTTGCCGGCGGTTGGTTATACAAACCGAGCGGAACGCAAGTAGAGGCGGATGGCACCATCGTGCAGCAATTCACCTGGGAGAGAACGATGGTGCCCCTTCAAACCTTGAGGTGGGCGAAGGATGGCTTCTACTTCGAGATTGCCTTCATTGGATCAGATACCCATGATGGCTTTGTCGCTCAGGAAGCTCTCGTCTTAATTGCCGCGAGTGTGCGGTAGGCGCATGAAACGTCGCTACGGCTAACGACTGTCCAGAATTGTGGCTTCAATCATAATTATGCCGCTGTGAAACCATATTTCTGCCGCAGTGACTGTAGTTTCAACCTGATTTCGGCCGACAAGCCTGGTGAGTGTAGCGTTGTGACGCTGCCGAAGGAGACGCCTGAAACCATAATCTTGCCGCGGTTCCCAAATGAACGCATATCGTTGCCGCAGGATACCGCCATATCTGGGCCGCAAGCCAGGTTTTGGGGCGCTACAGGCTACCGGTGGGGAGTACCGGCTGGCGGCCGGCAACCATATTTCTGCCGTGGCGGCAATATTATGCTTGAAGCCTCAAAAATCGCAGCAGTGGGGAAACCGAAACAAGAAGGCGCGACTGAGGGGGGGCAGCCGCGCCACCCTGGATTTCTCCAGGGCGGACAAAGTATAGCACTCAGGAGAGACGGATGCAAAAGGGTGGTTCGCTGATTCCAACCAACGGCAACGCTCAGACGGGCAGTGTGCTCGAATTACTGGCTGGGATGCAACCTGCTAAGCTGAGTGCGGCGGTGCGGGCCGAGGTCGTCGCCGAAGTGGCAGCCGGAATTCGCTCGGATCCTGAGTTACCTGTGGAAGTACTACGGTCGCCGAGCGAGGCCGACCGCCAACGGGCCGAGGCCCGGATCGGGCAGCTGACTGCCTTGGCCATCCGCCGGCGGGGCCTGTCGGGCGTGGACTACGGTGAGGAGCAACAGCTTGCGGCCGAGATCGCGCGGCGCCTGCTTGGACTGGGCTTCCTGGACCTGTTGCTGCCGCCGGCGCGCACCGACGTGGCCGAAATCGCCATTGACCCGTTCGGGACGCTGTGGCTCAAGCGCAAGGGCGTCCGCGAGTTCGAGCCATATGAGGTGTCACTTGACCTGGTAGAGGTGGACACGGTTTTTGCCAACCTGCTTGGCGCTCAGCTCAAAGCCGCCAGCGAGGCTAACCCGTCTGTCAACGCCAAGTTGCCGCGCACGCGCCACAACCCGGGCGGGGGCCGTATCAAGTACATCCACAGCGTCATCGCGCCGGGGCTTGGATATCCATCCATCAACATCCGGCTCTTTGAACCTACGCCTGTCCGGCCGGAGCAATTGCTGGAATGGGGCATGCTCGACGAGCCGACCCTGGACCTGCTGGCGCAACTCGTGCGCGGCAACCGGCGCGGCTTTATCTGTGGCGGCACAGCCTCGGGGAAGACAACGCTGCTCTCGATGCTGTGCAACTTCCTGCCGGTGAAGTACCGCATCGTGACGATTGAGGATCCGCAGGAGATCTGGATTGACAACCCGCACGTGGTGACACTTGAAGCGCGGCCGGCGGGGGCGGGAAGCGAGCTCAAGCCCTACCTGCTGCGGGACGGCGTGGACGACGCGATGCGGCTCACGCCGGATTACCTGGTAGTGGGCGAGGTGCGCGACGGCCTGGCCGGCCAGGCGCTGTTCCGGGCGATGATGTCCGACCATCC
Source organism: Anaerolineales bacterium (assembly GCA_020845955.1). Lineage (GTDB taxonomy): Bacteria > Chloroflexota > Anaerolineae > Anaerolineales > UBA6663 > JADLEU01. Next base: position 27,209 of record JADLEU010000122.1, on the reverse strand, counting down.
CGGCATGTCCACTTTCCACGCCGAGAGCCCTGAGCTGGCGGTCGAGCGGATGGCGCTGCTGCTCGAGGCCGACACCAACACCCGCGACCGTGCGGCGCGCAAGATGTTCGTCAGCGCCGTAGACTGGCTGCTGCAGGTCGGTTTCGACCAGGATGGCTGCCGGCGGGTATTCGAGATGGTCGAGGTGGGCGAACGGCTGCGCGACGGCGAGGTCCATTTCCGCCGCCTTGTGCAGTACGAGGAATCAGGGCGCTGGAAGCATATGGCAAGGCCAGAACGCAAAAGGGGCTATGTCGCTGAGGTGCCAGAGCACTGGCGCGACGTGATGGCACTGGACACGGCCGAGCGCGAGCGGTTTCGGCCGGTCCTGGAGCGCCGGCGCGGATTCCACATGGGAGCATCGCCAGGCTAACATCGCGACTGGCACCCGTACAACTGACCTGGCGGTGTTTTCGCGGGCCAACCTTCGTACGCCAGACGGGCGTGAGGTTGGCCCGCGTCGTTTGTCAGGCTGACAGAGAGGAGGTGGTTAGGGGAGACCGACATTGAAACGAAGATACGAATGAACCGACAATCGGATAATCAGTTCGCAAGAAAGGATCTCTCACAATGCTTACTCGTTCTCGCAAGGCGCTGGAAACCATCGAATGGATCGGCATCGGCGTGGTGCTCATCATCCTGGCCGTGCTGGCCTATCGGGTGCTGGGCGGCCAGATCGTCGGATGGATCCAGACCGTCGCCGCCGCCATCGGCTAGAAGGGCAGGTCGGCCATGTTGACGAAGAATCGGCGCGCCCTGGAGGTGATCGAGGCCGCCGCGACGCTGCCGGTGATGCTGCTCATCCTGGTGGCGTTGGTGAACCTGGGCTTCGCCGTCTACGCCCGGCAGGCGGTGCAGAACGCCGCTGCCTACGGCGCGCGGATGGGCGCGGTTGCTCAGGACTGCCGTTCGTGCGCCGCCTACTCGGCCGCGAGCAGCGCGGTTTCGAGCAGCCTCGTCCGCAACGCCAGCGTGCAGATCCTGGCGCCCGGCGGTTCGGTTGGTGACGTACTGCGCATCCGCGTGACCGGCGAAGTGCCCAACCTCATGGGGCCGCTCATGGCGCTCAATGGAGGCGGCCTCGGCGGGCCGATCGTTGTCTCCGCCGAAGCCACCTTCCGTGCGGAAGGGTGGTGAAGCATGTTGTGCCGTGGCCGGCAAGCCTACTCTACCCTGTGGTGGATTGGCTTCATGACGTTCTGTCTGGTGCCGTTGGCGGCGTTCACGGTCGGCTTGGGCCGATACTTCTACGCCCGGGCCGAGGTGCAGAAAGCCGCCGACGCTGCTGCCCTGGCCGCTGCACAGGAGGTGGACCTGGCGGTCTACCGAGATGAAGGGCGCATCGAGCTGATGAGCTCGGCCTACTCGATGGCTGGATCGTACGCAACGATGAACTCGAGCTATCTGGCGGCCAGGGGTATCCATCCGCAGGTTACTGGAATCGTCGTGGACCAGGGCCAGCGCACGGTCGCCATCAGCATGGCGGCTGATGCGTCGTCGCTGTTCCCGGCGGTGTTAGGCGGGGTCGTTGTACGTGCAGAGGGGGAGGCGGAGGTGAGACTGAGAGGGTCACCGTAGCCAGTGCGTCTGTCTCTGGCGCTGGGCGCCTCTAGAGTAGGTGCCCAGCGCCCGGTGCCGAGGTCTTCCAGACAACAGAAGCACAGGTAGCTCGTGGTTTTTCCTCTGGCGGGAAGTATATGCTTGCCGGCGGTGGTGAAACCACGAGCGTACTCGCCACGAGGCGCTTGTGGCGACCTGTTACCGCTTGCATCTTATTGCCGCTCACTAGAAAGGAGACTGACAAGTGCATCTTGACCCAGAACTCTTCAAAGCCGTCTGGTTGTTGATCGCTGCGCTCGCTGTTGGCGCAACAGCCGTCGTGGTTGGCGCGTGTTCCGTAATTCTGTTGACCGCACTCAAGATTGCGCTTACACGCGGTTGGCGACGGGCGTTGACAATCGTGAGAAATCGATTGGGTACACATGATCGGCATGAGTGCTCACCCAGTAACATGCTCATGCACGGATTCCCGGATCATGAGCCGCCACCAAACTTTCTCAACTGACACCTTATTTTTGCCCAAAATTCGGCCTATCGCTTGTCGAAAAATGCATAGGCGATGCGCCGAATTTGGCCCAAAAATCGGCCTATCGCTTCTTGGCCTAAACACGGTTTTGTATACTCCAGTGGCAGCCGGTTTGCTACCACCTGGAGGCCCCATGACCCGCATCGCCGTTTCACTCACGTCCAGCTCCAAGATGTCGCACGTGCCCTTAGCCGCGTTGGGCTACGCGCTGCGGCGCGCCGAAGTTCTGCGACCGCTGGCAGACATGGAGTTGCCCATCAAAGCCATGGAGCACACGCCGGCTGACAAGTTGCTGGAAGGCCTGGTGCTGATCTTAGCCGGTGGGCGCGCCACCTCCCAAGCCAATCTGCTGCTGCGCCCCAACCTCGGCCTGGCCCGGGCCTGGGGCCAGGCGCAATTTGCTGAGCAATCCACACTCTCGGATACCTTCGATGTCCTGCGGGACGAGGGGGTGGAGGTGCTGCGCGCCGGTTTCGCCAACATTACGCAGAACTGGTCCCAGGTCTGCCGGCATGACTTTCGCCGTGGCGGACTGATCCTCGACGGCGACCTGACGGGACTGCCCGCCTCGCGTCGCGCCGACGGCAGCCAGAAGGGATACTTCGCGGGCAAAAAAACTGTTACGGCCGCCAGGTGGCGCGGGTCACGGTGGAACCGTACGGGGAGTGCCTGGGCTCGCTGTTGTTTCCCGGCGCGCAAAAGGGCAAGGATTGCCTGCAACCGATGGTGTTGATGGCCGAGCAGGTCCTGGCATTGCCGCCTGCGCGACTGGCGCGCTTGCTGTGGCGTCTGGATGCCGGCTTTGGCACCGACGCCGGGATCAATTGGCTGTTGCCCCGGCGCTGCCAATTGCTGGTCAAGGGCTTCAACAATCGTCGGGCCAAGAAGGTCGTGGGGCAGGTGCCCGACGAAGATTGGGTTGAAGTTGGCCCGCGAAAGTGGGCGGCACCCGTGCCCAACGTGGTGCGCTATGCCTGCCGCACCGAGACGCTGGCGCTGGATTGGATCACCGGCACCGGGAAAGAGAAGTGTGCGTTGTTGATCCATCAACTCTTTGGTCAAGCGCCGGCCGAGATTGTGCGGCTCTACAACGCCCGTGGCGGCATGGAGACCGAGATCCGCGGCGACAAAGTCGGCCTGCAACTGGTCAAGCGCCGCAAACACGCCTGGCCGGCGCAAGCGGTGTGGGTGGTGCTGACGGATTTGGCCCACAACCTGCTGAAGTGGACGGACGAGTGGATGTGGCACGGTTCCGACTTCCAAGGTTATGGCCCGTTGCGCATTGTCCAAGACTTGCTCACGATCCCTGGCCGAGTCCGCTTTGGTGGCCGCAAGGGGGATCGGCTGGAAATGGTAGCTTTACAGCGATCCCACCCATATGCCCGGAAAATGCAGTCGTGCTTGCAACGCTTGTTCCGTGAATTGAAGCCATAGGCCGATTTTGGCCCAAAATTCGGCCTATCGCTTCCAGAAGCGATGTGCCGATTTTTGGGCCAAAACAAGGTGACAATCTCTAGAAGCAAACGGCCCCAGCCAGGACTGGGGCCGTTTGGGTAGCAAATCCTAGTCGGTCTCACGCCATCGCCAGGGCTCCTATGTTTAGTGAAGTGCACCAACCAGGGCCGCTCTCCATGGTGTTGCACCACTGACGGTAGCTGCAATTCACTTGTATACGTCTTCAACGCGCTTCGCTAACCTAAGCAATTCGGGCACAATCTCATTGGCGCTCTTTTCGAATTGATCAAGTTTGACCATCGTGCTGTTGAACTCAAGCTCGAACTTCTTGTATTGCGGGTCCTGCCATGTTTCACCCAAGCGCCTATATTGAGCACTAAGGATTTTCCGCCTGGATGCGAGATCGTTGCTAAACTTCCGCAAGAGGGTTACGAAGCGGCGGATTTCTCTCGGATCTATGCGGATAGGCCCAGCATATGGCATGGCTCGCTCCGATCAATAGGTGCGTATGGTTGCCCAATTTACACAATTCGGGCTTTTCGCGCCTGAGCCAACTGCTCGATGACTCCGATTACATCCTCCAAAGCATACGGTCGGAACTTTTCTGTGTGATTCCGATTGTAATCGTGATAGATGGCGCGATAGGGTCCAAGCACGCTGGCAGCATCGCTCTCGAATAACAATCGGGAATCTTCCATCGGCATTTGCAGAGCTACTCTCATGTCAAAGGCGTCGAGCGCGTCTCCGCCAAGAGCGCGCTCCAAATTGCGGAGCAAGTCGCACCATGCGATTGTTAGCAGGCCATGCTTAGGTCCCACCACACACAGCTCGAGTAGTATATCCCCAATCGTTCGCTTATGTGTGTCAGCAACAAGGTCGTCGGATTTTCGCAGTCGTCCAATCGACTGTAGCCCAATCAAGATCAAGAAGGTAGTAGTGTGATTCTTGGCTGATTCGGTCGACTTTTGCCTCCGAAGGACTTCGCGGTCGAGGCTCTTGAGCAACGTTTCGACTTCCCTTTGCCCGCTGACGACTTCGACATGTTCGGGCCGTACGCCCTGGATGCGCGATAGGTACTCAGGCCCTCGCTCCCAGCCACTGAAGTCCGCAAATACGAACCTTGTCTCGGTAGATTGCGCAGCAATACTTGCGAAACAGCTTACAACGATGGAGTGCACTGACTCCAAATAGCTCGATCCACCAAGAATCACCAAGTTGCTGCCCTCAGCAAATCGGAACTCTGCTCTCGTATGCGGTCGGATTTCAATAGGTTCGCCCAGCCACCCCGTCAGGGTGTCCTCACGCCGATCTGGGGCAGACCTAATTAACCATTCTTGTAGCTTGGTGTTACCGGATATAGCACCTTGTGCGCGACCATCGAAGATAATCTGAACCCGCGAAATTGGGGGAGTGCCAGTTGATGAGGCCTGAATATCCCCAAGAATGCGGCGGCGTTGCTCCTTCTCGATCCAATAGACGTGAAAGCGTCTATTTCCGTCTTGGAAGCCATTGCTTGTGTTGTAGATGGCTTGGCCAGGGCGTTCCAACAGCGTTGCCTCATTGTTGTCATCGCTCATGACAAATCGCGCATCTGCATCGGAACACTGCAGCGCGATCCTAATGGGGATCAGGTCTTTTGTAACACTAGACATTGACGTTGAACCACGGAGCGATTGTGAAGATAACACTACATGAACGCCCAATGCTCGCCCAAGTCGAACAATCCTTTCGATAATAAGATCCGCCTCGCGCCCCAACGAGTCGTCATGGAAGAGTTCCTGGCACTCGTCAACGATCAAGACAACTCTTGGTACCATGTGCCCAGTGGCTCTCCGGTACTCACTAAGTTTCTCCTCATCATGTTGGCTAAAAAGCTCTGCACGCGCTGTCACTTCCTGATCCAATTTTCTTAGAACGCTGACCGCGAATTCTCGATCCGCATTAACAGCGATGATGGGTGCATGAGGAATCTTATATCGTGCATAGACCTGAAAGGTGACTTGCTTGAAATCTATGAGGTAGAGTTCAACCTCATCAGGTGAGTAAGTGACGCAAATCGTATCAACGATAACTTGCAGCAGATTGGACTTCCCGTATCCTGATCTGCCGACAATAAGGGCAGCATAATGCTCTTCCTCTCTGAGAACAAAGTCCTGAACACTGGCCGGTCCGCGCTTACCGATTGGCACCCTTATCTCTTGGCCGGCGTTGGCGCGCCACCAGATGTCTCTCCCGGGTAGGGTAAATGGTGCCATTCTCCTGAGCAATGAGGACGAGCATTCCGAAATGAGTGTAACCAGGTGCTTGTATAGATCAATGGATGGTGGCTGATCTGGTATGAGTTCACATTCTCGATAAAGGTCAGCTTCCCAGCGTATCCATTCCGATGTCAGTGAAATAACGTGTGCAGTGGCCTCAAACTCGGCCAGCACGAAGCCGTCGGGTACCGGCCGATCAGAATTCACCATCATGAACAGATATACGCCAACTGATGCCGAGTGCTTGCCAATATTGAGCAATCGCTGAGCGGCGATATCCGAGAAGCGGTGTGGAAAGTCCGAGATGACAACTATCCGATAGGGTTCCTCAAGTTCGCCCGCATTCAAGTTGTACTCTTCGATGCTTGCATATTTCTTGCCGAGAGATTTCTGCTTGAATTGAGCTACGCTAGCTTCGAGGGTTCCCAGTTGTTCCTCGATTTGGGAGGTTTCAGTCCAGGCTCGCCCCTGGACAAGCAGCTCCGGCAAATCCTGAACAAGCCCGGCGATTGTGTCGCCCAGGCCTATTGGGTCGAAGGCTATCAGCCTTACCTTCCTGACCGGTGCCAGCGCCAACAACCGCATGACAAGTGACTGCAGTGTTGTTCGAGCTGTATCCAGCTGGGATGTACCTGCCTTAAGAACAACGTTTCTTCGAGCACCGCCTATAGTGAGCAAAGCAGGAATATCAAAGTCTGAATACCAGCCGTGAAACCTCAGCGTTCCCACCCTAAGTTGGTTAGGCAAGTCGCCATGCATATTGGGAACGTACGTGTCCCACTTGGCATGGTCCCATTCCACCTGCGACAGGTCAAATCCACCGGCTACTTGGTCTCTTCGGCGTTCGAGCAGTGAGATGGCGTCGTGATAGCTAGAGGTGATTGCGCCATGCAATTCCCGGAACTTGCTCTCTAGCTGTTTCAGCTCTGACTGTCTTGCTTCATCTAGCTGGATCAGGGCTTGTCGATATATCTCATCTGACCACGTGCTCATGTCACACTCCCGTCATTGTTCATCAGCCGCGTGGTGTGGCTGGCGTGGAACGGGCGCGATATTGCCACCGGCAGACATAGTTGGCACAACGGTCTTGTCGGCATGTGCAGGGAGCAGTCTGGGCAACCGTTTACTTGAGTGTTGCCAACGATTTTCTGGTATTGCCGCACATCGGGTGCAGAAACTGACCTACTTTGCTTGTCTGGTAACGACAATCACACTATTATAGGGATACTCGGAATCTCGGCCAATCGACTAGCCGTGGTGCCTCGCCGCCTTTCAAGTCGTGTCGGACTGCTCTCACATGACCGCGTCTGCTTTATCACCTGCGCATGCGAAGGAGGCCTTTTATGAGTCCCTTGCGTGTTCGATATGACCGCATAAAGAAGCACTGGCAGCGACTAATCGGCGTGTGGCAGAGGACTGGCGATTCCTGGAGTGATGCGTCCAAGTCGCAGTTTGCCAAACAGTACTGGGAATCGCTTGTTTCGGCTACCAATCTATATGTTAAGCAACTCGATTCGATGGCGAGTCTGGTAGAACACGTAAGGAGGGAAATCGAGTGACAACCGGCCAACAGGGGAACGCGAAAGCAGCGGCAGAAGAGCTGGAAGAAATCCTCCTTAGTTTCTTTGACGCCCAGCAAAGTCGAAAGCTGCGGGAGAGTGACCTGGCTCACCTCAAGCAAAGGCAAATGGAGGAAGTGATGGAGGAGAGCAGGGCAGCAAAGGCGAAGATCGATGAGAAGTATGGTAAGACAGGCAGGTAGAGTGCCTAATCATCAGTGCTTCCAGAGGTGAACCGGCTATGTCCTCCGTCAGCCTGAAGACCGTTCGATCTCTCGTTAACATCGGTTCAGCACTAAGGACCTTTAAGAAAAGCACAATTGAAGAGCTAGCAGCCGTCGATCACCACCTGGCTGAAACGCTGAATTGGGTGGATCAACGTGTTCGTCATTGGCAGAAAGAGGAGCAACTCAAACAGCGGCAGATTGATAATTTGCGGACAGAGTTGCGTGGACTTCAAGCCCGAGCCACTGCAAGAACCGACCGGTTAGCCAGGACGAAGGTGGCAGAGCAAACCCGGGTGCTTGAGGATGTTCTCCGCCAGCAGAGGGTGGTCAGCGAGAAGTTGCGGAAAGCAGTGCTTTGGAAAGAACGTTTGATGAGAGCGAAGGTGGAATTTGATAAAGAGGAGAACCGTTTTAAGAATACGCTCCTGAACCACACTCATAAGGCACAATCGCGGCTTGGCATTCTCATCTCGAAATATCAGGCCATATATCACTATAGGCTCAGCCCCCACTCGACAGGATCGCTTGAAACCGGCGCGGAGTTTGATCGGCAGGCGCTCAACCCGAGTACCTTAGCCTCTGAAGGGCAGCATGGGGCACTGTTTCAGCGGGCAAAGCAGGCGTTCAAATTGCGTACACCGGATGATTCCAATGCCCCAAGCTACATCAAAGGTTGGATTCTGCAGGAGAAGAACAGCTTTGCTAAGCGTGGCTACATACGTAATCCACCTGGATTTCAGGTAGGCCATAGGGTAAAAGGCATAGATGACCCAGCACGCTTCGCCTGGGAGAACGCCGACATGAACGAGTATCGTGGCGGAAAGTTCCGACGGTAGGAGGGGCGCCCGTGGTCAAACTTGCAGAGGCAGTTTTGGCTGAGTTCGGCTGGAAGTACGAAATCATTAGTGAGGACCATATTGTGACTGGTTTTAAGAGCACCAGTATTGGTCGCTCCTTTACTATCAACGTCTACTGGGAGTCGGATTGGATTTCGTTCGTGACATCGCCACTCCCGGAGCCGCTCCCGCCCCACCTCATACCCAAATTCTCGATATATATCGCCAAGGCGAACTTCTACATGCCAGTGGCCAAATACTCAATTAGTGACGACAATGATATTCGGCTAAGTGTGGAATTTCCGACCAGTCACTTAACCGAGGCCTGTCTTGGATCTGGCCTGGAGCTCTTGTGTTCGATCGCAGAAGAGCAAACACCGGAATTGGCCCAACTTATCGATGGTGACCCAGCATAGCCGCATCCGGCGGTAGCTCTCAACGACCTGGGCCAAGCGGTTCTATAATCTACTCAGCAGGTCCTGGACTTTCTTGTCATATTGGTCTTGCGATATAGCCTTCATATCCAGAAGGTTCTTGAGCTTCTCGATCTGCCCGTAGACATCCTCTGAAGCTGGGACCGATTCTGGCTTGCGCGGTGGAGGTGTGCCTATTGGCTTCCAAAGGTCCGCCACCATATCCTTCCGGGCCAGGTCGAGGGCCGCAAGCAATCTATTGTCAACATCGCTGAACCAAGTGAAGAGTTGCCAGCTGTCAGGCCCTGTACCAAGTACGATGGCACCATCCGTGCTATTGACATACTGAATATCGGAATGTGGAATACAGAAAACCTTGTCGCTCTTTTCCGCAGAAGTCATATCTAGGTTACGCAGGGCTGCAAGAAAGAACTTCCCAACCAGGCCCGTTGTCTTAACATACCTTTTGCTCAGTTCGCCGATATTCACGATCCAGATGTTCTTTTCTGCGAGCACAATGTATCCTGCGCCATACTTCCCTTCATGGACGATACTGGACGTACCTTGGTAGATTGACTGGCTCTTTCTTGCTCCCCACATCATTCGTACTTCCCAGTAGTCGACAAACCTTTCGTTGTTCTTCTGGATCGCCGGTAGTAAGACATTGGTGAAGTGTTTGAAGACAGTCTCGGTGAAGAACTGCGTGTCGGCATCCTGGTAAGTCCATTGGGGTTGAGGGGACACTTGCCTAACGTGGGCCGTGGCGGCCAGCTCGGACCTGTAGTCACCCTTCTTCTCATAAATCTCACGCAATCTTGAAAGAGACCATTCATACTTTGCGTCTAGGCCTACGGCGATCTTGAGGTCAGCCGCGCCTCCGTCAAGGTCGCCTTGTGTCATCTTCAAGTGCCCAAGGTTTGCCCATGCGTATTTATACTCGTGGTCTAGCTTGATAGCTTGTTCAAAATCAGCACGGGCTCCTGCAATGTCACCTTTCTCCTTCAATTCCGAGCCGCGATTGTTATATGCGCTGGCGTAAGCGCCGTCACCAGCGTGTTGGATGTGCGCAGAATAGGCGGCGATAGCCTCGTCAACTCGGTCTAGTTGAGCGAGGCACCAACCACGTTGGAACAAACTGTCGATGTGGTTGGGGCATAGATCTAGGACCTTACTGAAATCGTTCAATGCTTCTGTGTACTTCCGTCTATCTCTATACAGAAGCCCGCGCCAATAGTACGCAAGGGTGAAGTCTTTTCTCAGTTCGATTGCTTTGGAGTAGGCGCGCAGAGCGTCGTCATATTTCTCATCTTTCTTTAGGATGTGGCCTCGGAAATAGTAGGCGTAAGCACAGTCCGGCTTGCTGGCAGAAAGTAGGTCTAGCTCAAGGATGGCCTCCTTGCGCCGATCTTGCAGCCAGTAGTTCCATGCGCTGCGCGCCCTGCAGAAGCAATCGTCGGGCGCGATCCGAATTGCCTGGTCATGGTGTTGGCGCGCCAACACGGATTCTTCTCTATCGTCGAGTAAGTATCCTCGAACGGTATACGCCAGTGCCGTTTCTGGATCAATAGCTAATGCTCTTGCAGCATGTAGTTCAGCCGTATTGTTGTCGTCTAGAAAAGCGTACGATAGAGCCAGTAGACTCAGGACACTTGGTTGATTCGGATCTTCCTCTAGTATTTGGTTGAGGCAACTTATCGCGTCACGATATCGAGCCCTATAGAACAGCTCCCATCCCTGATCGTAAGGCAGCTTTAGGTCACTCATGACGGTCTCCCCTTATTCTGGTCAGGTTTCAGTGAAGAACCTGGCTAACGCTAATGGTCGCATATCAACGTAGCGCGTGGGCAGGACCAGTGCAGATATTAAGTCCGACCATTATGGCCCGAATTGTTATCGATGGGCATAATCTTGTGGCTTGAGCTTGCAGCGGTAAGTTGCACGCGAGATTCTTGATACGTGTATTATAGGCGGCTAGGCTCCTAGCGCAACCTAATGGCGTCACATCAGCCGCTTGCCGCGCTGCCGCTGAAATCATCTCTTGAGCAGTCATGCTTGCGGGGTAACCCTGCCCAAAGAATCAATTACCCTTGAAGCCTGTGTCGCCTCAAGGAGCGGGCTGCAGCCCACGTGAGCACGAAAACATAAGTTGCCCTGGGCTCTGGTACTGCCAGATTTCTGTATCTCGGAAAGGTTCTCTGCCCACCGAAGTGCCAGGTCTGACACTGCAATGTCATCCCCCAAATAGCACAAACATGTCATGTGGACGATGGCAGAAGTGTATTGACTTGCGGCTCAAGCTACCCTACCATAGTCGCGAAGATCGACGGTATTGACCGCAAGCTGCACGGGCTGACTGTTCGGCTTTTCGTTTTCACCGCCTAAGCAGGCTAGTGGGAGAGGAGGTTAACCCAAAGCAAAGGGAGAGCCACCGTCGCCAACACGAACACAACCAATATGCTCAACGCTGGCCGCACGGGCTAATCCGTGCGGCCCTTTTTTTGTTTCTCACAGGGCTGTCAACTGGACAAGGAGACTGACGTGCTCAACGAGGTTGTCATCGAAGGCTGGTTCACAGGCAAGGCATGGCACTACGCCGGCGATCTGCTCTTTCGCCTCAGCAATTATCGCGATCGGCAGCGCCCGGCCAAACCGCAGGTGGAGGGCCGTGAACAGCCAGACTACGTCACCATCCGCATCCCGGCTTCGGGGGTGCCGCTCGCACTGCAGAAGGGCGCGCTCTACCGTGTCCACGGCTTTCTGCAAAGCCGTGAGTACAAGGAGACGCTGGGCGACTACATCAAGAGCGCCCATGGCCTGACGAGTATGCTCAGTGTCAGCGACGAGCTGCGGCGCGAGATCACGCACAACCGGGCCATCACTGAGGTCGTGGCCGAGCGGCTGATCCAAGTGGATAAGCCGTCGAGCGGGGCCAGCACCGGCAACGGGCGGCGCGCGGAAGCTCCCGAACCGGCTGATGGTGCCGAGGCGACCTCAAGGCGGGTGGGGCGGTCCACGCCGCCGGCGCGAGAGGAAGCGGAAGCGCCGGTCGCGGCGTAGTCTGCACTTTTACAAACATCTGCCTGCACTTTTCGTTGGCGGCGTGACGACCCCGCCAGGCAGATCATATTCGCAACACACGTTACCGCGCGGTCCATCGCGACCGGGCGGCCAAAACGAGTGCGGTCAGCACCGGGCTGGGGTCGTTCACCCTGTCTCATCTCCACGCCGGCCTGGCCTGACCGCACACACGAAATTCGGCGCTCGCGGGCACACTGCCGAACCGGCACCAGCCGGCAGGGTAGTGAGCTATGGCGATCAGCCGGGGTCGTGCCCGGCGCGCCGATCTTGATTGCCTTCGCCCCTCTTGGGCAGGCATATCACCGCAGGCGGCTACTGTCACCTGACTTGGCGTTGCTCGTCATACGCGCCAAGCCTCGCACAGTCTCGCCGCCCCCGACTGCACGGTGTGCCCATAGAGCATGGGCTTGGCACACCGTTCCTCCTCGCGCCGCCAGCCAGTTGAGAGCCCCAGCCGGCTGGCGGCAATCCTCTCTGCCTGGCAACCCGGGGGATATGGGGCTGCCCGGCAACGCCCGTCGCATTCGTGACCTGGCCAAGCTCGAACGCGGCAACCCCTCGGCGGACCTGGGGCTGCACCATCCACCGAATGCACGTCCTGCGCGGCTGCGTCCCCCGGCCGCGCAGCTTACTCCATCTTCAACCCCAACTCTATCAGGAAGGATCGCTATGGACATTGACACGCTGCTCGCCGCGGCCATGTTCGGCTGCGGCCTCTACGTGGCGGCAATGCTGGCGCACGGCATCCGCGTGATCCGCTATGCCCGCAGCCCGCAACGCCGCCTGGACGAGCGACTGAGCCAGCTTCGCCGTCGATTTTCGACCCACTTAAGTTCACATGGAGGCAAACATGAGCAATTTCATTGACGACCTGGACGTGGTTGACGAGACGGCTGTGGAGAGTGGCCCACAGTACCCGCTCGCGCAATGGCTGAACGGAGATCCCAAGCTGGCGGCCACCGGCGGGGTCGCCCACACCGGCGGTGTCATTCTGCCGGTCCGACACCTGGACGACGGCGTGAAGCCGGCACCAGCTTGGATTCAGACCACCATCGCGTTTGCGACCGGCAAATCTGAGACCGTGCTGGCGAGCCAGAAGGTGGCCCTGGCGGTCGTGCGGACACGCTTCCGCTGGCGCATGCAGAAGGACGGGATGAACACCTACTTCCCACGCACGGGCTACGTCGGTGGCGCCGGGATGCGCGGCAACCTGCAGGTGCTGTGTGGGATCTACGGCTACTCGTTTCCAGTGGTTGTCACATTCACCGGCCGGGCTTCGCAGGAGTTCGAGCGTCTGATGCAGGAGTTCAACAACAAGGTGCTCGAGACCTCGCGCCGCCTGGCCCTGGGGAAGCCTGGCTCGAATGGCAGCACGCCGCCGCGTCTGCCGCGTTTCGCGTTCTACATGAAGGTCGCGCCAGGGTCACACCAGAAAGCGGGCCAAAAGGGCGCCGAGGCCATCATCACGCCGCCGGCGCTGAACCTGCCGGACCCTTTCACACCCGATTACCTGTCGGCCGCGTACGTGGGCCGGGAGCGACTGGTGGAACTGCAGGAGCTCTACCACGAGTCATTCGACTGGGCCATCGCGTGGGATCAACCTCGTAATGGCACCCGCCCCGAGGGGACCGCAGCCGGCAACGGCCATGGTGAGTAGTCAGGAGGGCAGGGATGTCCCGCTGGCGCTCACACTTCAAGCCTGACGACGAGCAGGCTCGCCGCACGGCCAAGGCCCAGGCCGCCCTCGCCACCCGCGAGTTTGCCATCCGGGAGCTTTCGACCTCCGAGTGGCAGGTGCGCAGCGAGTCCGGCCGACGCTATCGCGTTAGCCAGGCTGCAGCGGGTCAGTGGCAGTGCGATTGCCCCGATTTCCAGGACCTGGGCCATTCCCACGGCCTCCGTTGCAAGCACATCGAGGGCGTCCGTCTGTGGCTTGCTCGCTCACATTCACAACCTGAACAAACACTACCTGAAAGGACCCAACCCATGTATCACAAAGTCATCCTTCTCGGCAACCTCGGGCGTGACCCCGAGATGCGCTACACCCCGGCCGGCAAGGCCGTGACCAACTTCACCGTGGCCACGTCCGAGAAGTGGACCGGGCAGGACGGCCAGGCGCAGGAGCGCACTGTCTGGTGGCGCGTCAGCACCTTTGGCAAGCTGGCCGAGGTGTGCAACGAGTATCTCTCGTCCGGCCAGAAGGTGCTGGTCGAGGGAACGATGAACGCCGACCCCAAGACCGGCAATCCGCAAATCTGGACCGGCCAGGACGGCGAGCCGCGGGCCAACTTCGAGCTCAAGGCGCTGATCGTCAAGTTCCTGAGCAGCTCCAAGAATGGCGCCGCGCGCTCCGGTGCCAAGGCCGAGCCGGAACCCGACCCGGCTGAAGACGACGTCCCGTTCTAAGGGCACTGACCGACACACCCATACCTGTGACACCGACAGCCGGCGGGAGGTGGTCTCCCGCCGGCTGTTGCGTTTTCGGCCGTCCTGGCTGGAACCAACAAGGCCAGGCCGAAGCTTGTTGGAAGGAGCAACGCAATGGCAAGTTACACACTCTCGCTGGCTGGGGAGTTGGTCAAATCCGTCGAGGCCGCGCTTGGCCTGGGATTGGCGGACACGGAGTTCGAAGCCGCACAAGCCCTGGTCGGCGACATCGTGCACGAGGACGAGATGCCTGACCTGGCCGCGATCGTCGCCTGTATCGAAAAGGCCGCCGGCCTGGCGCTCGACGCGCAGGGCTACGCGGTCGCGCTCGCTGCCGCGAGGCGCTTCCTGGCGCCGTATCTGGCCGCCGATCTCACCGTCGCGCCCGATACGCACCTGGAGATGGCCTATGAAGACCAGGTCTCAGGCTCTTATGCGGACTAGGCGGCGCCGATGGAACCGAGAACAGCCTCCAAGCCAACGCTCGCCGACTTGCTGCGCGACATCCGGCCCTCGGTGAGCGTCGTCCAGTGGGCGTACCGCGTGGACTACGGCTCCGGCGTGCGCCCGCGCTGGCACACGGTAAGTAAAGAACGCCGCTGCCAATGCCTGCTCGGTGCCGAGTGCCCGGCCGTGCCGGCGGTGGCCGAGTACCTGCGCGCTGGTGGACAACGCGCCCCCGACCCGCCCTTCGACTTCTGGCCCAGTGTTCCTGAGGCCTGTCCCATCTGCGGTGGGCAGACCGTGGCCGACCCCGGCCTGTTTTCACGCGAGCACGGCGACGGTTGGCGCTGCGCGGAGACCGGCGGCCTGTGTTACTGGGCCGCGCGTGCTGTCCCACTCATGGTGGCCAAGCCGGCCAGGCTCTACGTCGTGCCTCCACCGGATGCGGTCAGGAGCGACGACGTGATGGACCTGGACGCTTCGCGCACCGTGCTGCAAGTGGTCGTTGAAAAGGTGCGCACCTGGGTCGCTGACATCACAGAGCAGCCGGCCCCACACAACCGGGCGCACTATCCCGGCATCACCATCGAAGAGCTGCTTGCGGCCCGCGAAGCCGCGTGGGCCGCGGAACGTTACGCCCCAGACAACTGACATTACCACGCACGATCCCCACAGGGGACGGACTCGCACCCGCCCCTGTGCGGCGGAGTCCGTCCCCTGCACCCACATGGAGACGGACATGCTTCCACTTTTCACCGACGACACACAGCCAGCGGGCCAGCCAAGACGCCAGCTGCTTCCCCTGCGCGAGCGACCGGTCTACCGCGTCACCTCCGCGCCCAACACCTGCACCACCATCGAGCTCCTGGCCGCCCTCATCGGCGGCACAGACCCCAGCGCCAAGGCAGAAGCGCTGCTGGCCCGATTCGGCTCGCTGCACGGCCTCGCCCGCGCCAGTCTGGCCGACCTCACGGCCGTGCCTGGCATCGGTGAGAACGTCGCGGCGCGGCTAATGGCGGCTCTTGAGATCAGCCGCCGTTTGCTCGCGCCTGAGGACGAGCGGCTGACGATCCGGTCGCCCGCCGACGCCGCGGCCCTGCTCCAACCACTGCTGATGCACCGGGAGCAAGAGTTCCTCATGGCGCTGCTGCTCGACACCCGCAACCGGGTGATTGGCGAGCCGCGTGAGGTTTACCACGGCAGCCTCAACACATCACTGATCCGTGTAGGCGAAGTTTTCCGTGACGCCATCAAGGCGAACGCTGCCGCGATCATTGTCGCGCACAACCATCCCAGTGGCGATCCGTCTGCAAGCCCTGAAGATGTTGCCGTTACACGCGCCCTGGTTGACGCCGGCAAGCTGCTCGACTGCGCGGTGCTCGACCACCTGGTTTTGGGCAGCGGCGGGGTGAGATGGGTGTCAATGAAAGAGAGGGGGCTCGGCTTCAACCGCTGACCATCACCGGGTACCACCGAACTCTAAACAAGGATACACACAATGTCTGACCAAACGATACGCTGCAATGTAGATGGTCTGGAAACAACGCAAGCGTTGGCCGCCCTGCTACGTGGCGACGCGGACAGCGCCGCTCACCATCTCCAGCGGATGGCCTGGCCACTGCTCGTCGGGCTTGCGAAAGGAGCGGATTGCCCGAGTGAAGGGCCCCTGGCATGGGCCATCTGGCGCAAGTCCAACAGCGAGCCGGACCCCAAGGAGGCCGTCTTCGCCATGAGCGAGTGCGGCTACGTGCCCTTCCAGGGCTATCCGCTCGTGCGCCAGTCGCTGGTGATCCAGATTGTGAGGACCGAGATCGCCTGTGCTGACGGCTCGACGTTCATCACCTACACGTTCCGCGATGACCTGCCCAATCACCTGCGGCATCGCGCCTATGACCAGGCGCTGGCGAGGCTGAAAGCTGACTGGCCCGATACCAGTCAGGTGTACGTCGCAACGACCGGGCAGGGTTATGCTGTGCGTTGCCCCAGAGAGTACCTTAACTGCACCCGCAACAACGACTCTCCGTGTAGTCGCTGTTCCCGGCCGTAAAGCTCAAATGATGCCGAGCAGGTTTCAGGGCAGTCCTGCAGGCATTCCACGAACAAGCGCAGCCAGCTACGTAGCTGGCTGCGCTTGCTTGCTGCTTCGCCACGGCAGGAAGGCTTTAGCGATGGATCAGCGGGAAATAAAGATATCGTGGCGTGCCTTCGGCCAGTGTCACGGAAACGCTGTAGCCCGTGTCGCAGCCCCCCGCCTGCTGACTCCAGTGCCGGATGCGGATGTAATACGTTCCGGCCTGAGTGATGGGCCACGTGAGCGCAGATGCCAGGCCCGGGCCGGAATCGTCGTCGGCTGCTAACGGGGTCACACCATCAGGCGCGTAGAGCTGGAGGTAGGTATCGGCCAAAGCGCCGAGTCCAGACGTGCTCAGAGTGTAGGTGATCCCTGCCTGGGCCGTGAACTTCACCCAGTCCTCATCACCTGGCGCCTGGAAGTTGTGGGTCTGCGTGGCTCCGATGCCGATCGCCATAGCCTGGCCGGGCGACCCATCGTTTTCGTAGGGGTCTGAGGCTGGGAAACACACGGAGTCTCCGGAAAGCTGGATGTTGTCTCCTTCACTGGATTCGCTCACTGATCCGGCCGAGTCCACCTGGCCGTACAGGGTGTAATGGACTTCGGCGGTTGTCTGCAATCCGTGCATTGCTAGCGCTGCCGGCCCCTCGAGCAGCGTCGTGAGTGTGACGATCTCACCCGGTCCAATCGAGCTGGCGTTCCAGAAGTTGACGCTCCCCGTATAATCGCGAGCGCCCGCCGGCACGTGATCGAGGTAGACGTCCGTCGAGAAGCCGTTTTCAGTGGGCAAGTTGCCGGAGTTTTGCACGACAGCTCGCACAAGCACGGCACCGTCAAGGTAAGGCTCAGCGGTCAAGGAGACAATCTCAAGCTCGGCCGACCCGGCTGCCGGAGGGTATATGGGCCCGCCCACAGCCGCGGACGGCTCGCTGGTAATGGCTCCAAAGGCGCCGTACGGGAAGCTGGTCTTGACACCACTTGAGATCCGAAGGGCGCCTAGGTTCGCCTTGATCTGACCGTTTCCTTCCACCGAGCCGATCTCAAGCGGCGGACTGAACGTATTGATGCCGCTCTGGCCCAGGGTCTTGGCTGAGTCCAGCTGCCCGTTGATCCAGAACTTCACTTCGTTTCCGCCGTTGAAAGTCACGGCGATGTGGTTCCAGTGGCCCAGGTACGGCGCTTGATCCATCTGGAAGTTGCTGCGAACTTCGGATGAACCACACGGCCCGCATGGCCAGACGTCGAGACGTATTCGCTTTTCGAAGGCCTGGAGGAGCCAGTTGTTGCCGCCCCCGCCGTTGCCCCCACCAGACAGAGCCCCAGCGATGCGGCCATCACCATCTGAATCGGGGTTATACCAGAACTCGATGGTGAAGGCGCCCAGGGATGGGACGGAGCCGCAATTCAAGGAGCGACTGTCGCCGGCGTTGGACCTGTTGAAGCGTAGGCCCCAGCCCCATTTCGCTGGAGCCCACTGCACTGAGCTGTCAATCGAGCAGTTCCGGCCATTGCCGCTGGAGTCGTTCGCGGTTGTGCTGGTGCCCTCCTGGAAGAAATATAGGTTGGTGCTGTCACTCTCGTCGAACGGGAACCAAACTTGGTTCGGGTCGGCTTGCGGGCTGGCGGCACCTGGATTGCCGTAGTAGAGCTGGTGCGTTGTGCTGTCGGTTCCTCCCCCGCCGATGGCAACCTTCGCACGGAAGTAAATGTCAATGGCCGATGAGGAGCACGTCGGAATCAGCCGGTGAAGCTCGGTGGCGTTGTTCTGCACTACGCGCAGATCGTTGCACTTGACCGCTGATTGCGACGCTGCATACAGCTCGGCTGCCGTCGGCGTGGTCCCGCTGTCGAAGTGCAAGTGCACAGGGTATTCAGCCGGCATGGTGGCTGCCGGCACGTTGTTCAGCAGAACGATGTTGCGGCTTGTACTCCAGGCGGCATTCCACCATGGGTTATCGGGCCGGGCCGTGGGGTCGACCTGCGTCTCGGCCTGGGCGGTACCTGGGAAGTCAAATGGGAAGTTGCCGGCCGCATCGTGTGCCCGGCAGCGGAACTCATAAAGATGGCCGTTCTGTCCAATGAACAGGTCAAAGGTCTTGGAGACAGGTACGCCTATCTGCCAATCGAGCCAGGCGCCGCGTTGGTTGTCGCGATACTGCACATCATACAAGGCTACGCCCGAGCGATCATCTGTGCCATCCCAGTAGACTGGAAAACTGTTCTCGTACTGCACATCTGGCAGCGCCTGAACCGTGCAACTCGGGTCGGCCACGTCAATGCCGAAGTGACCAATAGTGTTGGATGTACCCAACGCATTCGTCGCGTACACTCCCCAGTACAAATCAGGGTATGCACTCGCCAGGGTTACCACTTGGCTGACGACGCTCGGACTGAGCCCGGAATAATCAACCACAGGGCTGATAGTCGGATCGCTGTTGGTGCTTACCACGAGTCGTTGCGATGCCGCCCGGGTGGGATAGCCGTTGAGCATGTCGCTGTCCCACCTGAAAGTCACGGTCTGGCTGTTGAGCCAGACTTTCCCGGCCGCGCCCTGCACAGCATCGATGGGCGCCTGGAGGTGTGGTGGGGCTGGCTTGCGATCAGGCAGTGCATAACTTCCGTTCCACACATCGCCTGCATCGGGTTGCACGGCCCAGGCCAAGACACGAACCGCGTGAGTGCCCGTCGCATAACGCAGGGTGCGCCAGATAGGCACATCGATTGCGTTGAAGCAGGGACTGCCCTGTTCCTTGACTATGTCCCATGGGCCGGTGGTGGAGCCGTCGTTGGCCTGGTTCACGAGCACGCGCAGGGTGATATTGACGCCGCCGTGCCCCGTGGTGCAGGCGAAGATCTTCACTTCCTCGGAACTGGTATTGGCCTCGAAGTGGACGTCGCTGATCGTTACTCCAGTTGGCTCGACAGTGAAGTGCCAGATATCGCTCCAGCCGCTTTCTGCGTTGTGACTATCGCGGACCTTGGCTTTGAACTCGTACGTACCTGGATTGACGCTGCTGAACGTATGGCAGGAGCCGCCGATCCAACTGCTGTTGTATGTGCCGCTCGGACCACTCGCCTCGAACTGATAGCCCGTGATGGCATCTCCGTCGGGGTCTCCCTGGGCTTGCGCGCACAACTGCGGCGGGCTGCCGATGGTAGCGTACCAATCATAGGTGGGATTAGCGACCAGTATGGGTCGATTAGGCGCGTGATTAGCCGGTGCTGGCGGTCCGTTTATGGTGTAGCTCGCCCCACGCCGCTCGGGTCGCGTCCAATTCAGGTCACTCCAGTCGGTCGCCTCTACCACGACAGCGTGGCTGCCAGCACTGTAGCCGCTAGTATTCCAGTCCCAGTAGAACTCGGGTGCGCCGATCTCATAGACTTGCTGCCCGTCGATCTTTAGTCGCGCTGCGCGGAAGTTGGGCAACCCCTGCACCAGCACATGGACTCGAACCGGGTTGGCATTGGAGGGTGAGCCGGGGCTGAAGGACAGCTCAGTGATATGCGTCGAGGTGCCTGGCACGCTGATCCGCACTTCCAGGCGCGGGCCAAAGAAGATACCCTGCGGATTGCGCAACTGCCAGTAGCCGGCGTGCTCGCCGGTCGAGCTAGGGACGGTGAGATTAATGCTCAGATCGGCCGTGGCATTCGGCGCAGTACTCGGCACGCTCACCGGGCTCGCGGCATTCATCCTGTTGCCATCCACATAGACGAGCCGGTAGTCGGATCCCCAAGTCGTCGTACCTGTATTCTGGACGCGCCAAGTCTTTGTCGTGGCTGTGCCGCCGGGCAGGACAGTTTGAGCCGGCACAGTCACATGGGACACGAAGGCGGCGTCATCACGGTTCACGGGCACACAGTCGTCCGTTGATGCCGCGGCCAGCGTGCCCTGAGCCAAATTCCCTGGCGGGATACACGCGATCGGCTCGAGGATAATGGGCGGTATCACCTGGCTCTGGAAGGCCGGAACGATAATTGCAGCCGATCCGTAATACGAGCCACTCCACGCAATCACGGTAGCCGGCCCACTGGGTACGATGCCAAAGGAGTAAACCCCCGAGCCGTTGGTTTGGGTGGTTTTGTCATAGCCGCTGCCAACAAGCTTGACGCTGGCGTTTGCGACGAGCTGATCCTGCTGGTTGCGCACCGTACCACCCACTTCTCCGGTACGAAGGTTGTTATCCGATCCAATCGAACTATTACCGCACTTGTCTAGTTCGTTGGGCTTCGTAAGGCAACCGCGGCTGTCAACCAGCCATCCCGAAATGCTTGTCCCCACAATGGACTCGCTCACGAGTTGGCTGGCGTCATTGCTACCGGTTGCGATATGCCCAACGGAGAAATGCACGTGTGGCCCTGAGGAGGAAATGCCGCATTGGTCAGATCCGCCCGAGTTGTAGGTGATTCCGAGTAGTTGTCCCTGAGCCACCTGTGTCCCGACCGTCAAGCGAGTCGTGCTCAAATCAAGATGCAGATATCCAGTCCAGTAATCGGTCGGATCTGATGACGGATGACGCACTACCACCCATGCCTGGTTAGTGGCAGTTCCACATCGGCGGATAATCGTGCCGCCAGCGGCTGCCAACACGTAGCGTTCATCTTCGTCGATTGCATGGGGCGGCGCGAAGTCGATGGAGTTATCGTGGAGTGGTGGGTTCCGCATCAATACCCAGGTCTGACCAGCTGCCCAGGGTAACTTGAGACTGGTTGGAATGCTGGGCGTATTGACAACCCCTTCACCACCAACTAATAGAGCTTCCTTGGCTTCCGGAACAATCAATGAGTCCGGAATTGCAGAGACGATAGACTTGTAATCAGCACTCCCCTCAAAACTCGCGTGCCAGCCTCCACCCAGATGGTCTATGGCAACCGTCGTACTGCGTTCGATGAAGGCAAGCGACCCTTCCTTAGCCGACTCTGACGGATTGATGATCAAAGTCGCCAGTGCGCGATCGCCATACCAGTCCAGCGAGGCGACAAGCAAATGAGTAACGGTCTGATCTTTTAGCTCGGACTGGGCTGCCACCACGAGGGCGTTGGCCATTTCCGCAGCGATCGGAACGGTGCTGTCAACCGTTATTTGCTCCTGCCGCGGGCTATCCGGTGGCATAAGGCTTGGGATACCCATGCTCGTCGTAAGGACTTGATCCGTCGCGGGGACATTGCTGGCCGCCGAGGAGGCAAGCACGAGTGCTTCTGACTTGGTGGCAAGTGACAAAACACTTAAGAAGACGAGAAAGCGAACTAGCGAAGTCACGCGTTTCGGCATGCTTCCCTCCCCTGTGGCGTAGCCTGCTGCCGTGTAGAACGCAACAGCCGTCGTTGGACGGTGTGCTCAAGTCTGGATTGGTGCTGTAGAGTAATGGGATTCCCCCGATATCTTCAAAAGATCGGCACGCTGATAGTCTATATCATCCGACCCCTGGTCGCAATTAGCTGGTCCGAAACGAGGTAATCGGACCGCGCTTATCCGGATCGGATCTGGCGCGGGTCCGTTTCAGCCAGACCCGGACCTACCGCTCATATAGTTGTTGCTCGTTGAAACCCTCGAATCAGCCCGCCCGAGAATGGATCACTCTGAATCCTAGAATTGGGCTGGCTGCTGTCCGAAACGTGCTGATAACCCGCCTCTAGCGAGGCGGTTTTATCGTTGCGAGGGCGGCTGCATGTCTTATCGCCCACCGCCTGACCGGGCTCGCTCGCCTTGAGCACAGTCCGGTTTGTTTTCCCGCCACGCCGATGGCCCAAGCGTGCCGGACGCACGGAAGCCACCTCGGGCCGCACAAGTGCTCCACCAAGGAGAACAACACATGCTGACTCAAAATGCTCAGACTACCTTGATTCCCACTGCACGTCCGCCTCTTGTCCAGATTGGCCCAATCTACACTTGCCCAGTTTGTGGGCAACAGGCACTGGGCCTCGTGTCGTGGCCGGTGAACCCCGCCAACCCCTGCAAGCTTGACGAGTGGGCGGCGCACATCTGGTACCTCCGGCGCAAGTGCGGCTGCCGCAGCCGTGGCCGCGTCGCCCGCCTGGGGGACTGCATCACGCCTCTGGAGTTCACCTACGATCGCTCGCTGACCTACGAGCAGCGGGTCGAAGCCAACATCGCCGCGCTGCGAGCGGCGTTGGCTCTGCTCGCTACCGCGGAACCGGTCGGCGCACAGGCGCATCCGCTGGGTCGGGGCGATACCGGCCAAGGAGGCAGCAATGGCAACGCGCCTTAGCCGCCTCGGGCCGGCACCGATGCAGGGCGTCGTCATGGCCATCCTCGAGGCGCACGGCCTGACCGAGGCCTTCACGCGCTCGGCCGAGTTCCACCTGAAGCTGGAAAACGCACCGTACATGCCCCTGGTGATCGAACGTCAGGGGGACGAAGTCGCCGTGATGCACTACTTCACCCAGAACGGCGACTTGATGAGGGATCCGGAAGTTGTCTTCCGGCATGGTTCGTGGGAGCCGATCTCGATCACCCAGGACCCGGTCGGCATCTACCGCGAAGTATTCCTGTTTGTGGGCGGCCGGCGCGTGATGAACGCGCGGCTGTTGCGCGAGCTCGAAGACTTCGCGCGGCTGTGGGCGGCTAACCTGCGCGCCCAGGGCTTTACCGATCCTGCCAGGGTGACGGCTACCAGCCTGAGCCACCCGAAAATGCTCAACGTGAAGGTGCCGACATGAAGAAGCACATGAAAGCCAGGGCCGAGCGGGCCCGCTTGCACGGGAGCCATGGGTTCGCCCGCCCCGGGCTGGCCATGAAGCCGGCTCGTGCCCAGGAAGCCATCTCAGGCGTGGTGATCGCTCTGGAGGACTCCTATGCAGCGCTGCGTCGGCGCTGGCCTGAGCTGCCGGCCGTGGTGATCACGGTCTTCTACGACCGGCACCGCAGCGTGCGCGGGTACTTCTGGGATGGTCAATGGCGCAGCCAGGCGGACCCGTTCCTGCCCGAGCTGCATATCGACTCGACCATCCTCAGCGACCCGCCTGAGGCAATCCTGAAGACCCTGGTGCACGAGGCCGCCCACGCGCTGGCCCGCGCCCGGGACATCAAGGACACGTCCCGCGAAGGGCGCTACCACAACCAACGGTTTGCTGAGTTAGCCAAGGAAATGGGGCTGGTTGCCGAGCCTGATCAGAAGCTGGGGGTCCGCACGCCGCGGTTGCTGCCGGAGTGGCTGGCCGGCGCGTACGGCCCCCTTGTGCAGGTCATAGGCGCGGCATCGCGCCGGCTCTGGCAGGATGATGCGGGCAGCACGATCTGGGCAAGGGGCAATGGCCAGAACGGGCACGGTGGCGCCAACGGCGTGCCAGCCTCGAAAGGGCGCCTGATGAAGGCCGTTTGCCGCTGCGACCCGCCACGCATTATCCGCGCCGCACGAAACACCCTCGAGTCCGCGCCTATCCACTGCGCTGCCTGCGGAGGCGTGTTCAGCATGAACCTAAACACCATCAAGGAGACACACCCATGAGTCAAGACAATGGACACAACCACGCGCGCGTGATCATCCGCGCCGGCACCTTGGCGGCCTTCCTGGCGGAACTACCGCCCGGCGCGACAGTGCGGCTGATCCAGACTCACCACCAGAACGAAGCCTTCCGCACGCTGTTTCTGCACGCCCAAGCGCTCACGGCCTCCAGCGCCGTGGCCTGGTTATGTGAGGCCCACCAAATCATGTACTGGAACGGTGATGGGCCGGCGGGCGCACAGGATCGGCAGATCGCCGATGGGATGGTGACGCTACAAACGCACCTTCGTGACTTCCTGCTGACCAAGGGTTTCGTGGTTCGCGACGAGACCGAGTTCGGCTTGCCTGAGACCGTGAAGCCATTACGTGGGCAAATTGGCCGCTGGACCAAGAGACCAGACGGGACCCTCGCTGTTACCCTCGATGTGCCCAACCCCGCTCTCGACTCAACTTGCTAAATACCCCGCTGTATCCAACCCTCGCTTGACCTGCCCCGGTCCGGCCCGCGAAACGGCCTGACTGCCAACGCCAAGACACTCACCCGACAACCTGATCCATCACGCTTTGACGTTTACACGTCAAAGCTTAGCCGGGCACGCCTGCTACCCGCAGACGTGCCCGGCGTTTAGCTTTCCCCACATGGAGCCTCACATGAACAGCATTCGCATTGCCAATAACTCGGTCAGCGCCGTGGTCTATGGCTACGGCCTAGCCGACTTCGACGGCGAACGCACGGTCATCTTCCTCGACCTCGCGCCGCAGCATCCCAAGGTGCTGGGCGCGATCTGGGCCAGCCTGGTCAACGGCGCTCGCGAGCGGCTGCGGCTGACGGACGAGAACACTGGCGAGACTCACCTGGTCCGCGGCCTCAACCGCCGCTACCACCGCCTGACCATGGACGCGCCGCGCATCGCTGGCCGCGCCCGGCCCAAGCACCTGCGCCTGGTTGCGCCGCTGGTCTGCCAGGTTGAGAAGCTCACACGCCCGTTTGTGGCGTTGGGCTGGTGCTGGCATGATACAGACGGCCACGCCCAGCACGTTGATCCAGCCACCAGCCTGGCGGCCATGCTCGAACGCTACACCCCGCTCCCCATCCGCATTGGTTGGGGCGAATACCTGCTGGACGAAGCTCGCACCCGCGATCTCGCCGAGCCCGTCCTTCGCGGCGGTAACGCGCCTGAAGGCTGGCTCATCCAGCCCGCGCCCTGGGACGACATCCTAAGCCAGGGTGTTCGCACCGGGCGAATCTCCCTGAACTGACAAGCCAACGTACACACGTTTACCTACATGGAGGTATTACATGCGACTCGAAGGGCAATCCAAGCTCGGCTACTACCCGACGCCTGAGCTGACGCTTCGGCTATTGCTCACCTGGCTCTCGACCACTGGAGACGGACTCCGCCGTTACCTGGATCCGTGCTGCGGCAAGGGCGAGGCACTGGCCGCCATAGCTGCCGCGCATGGCCCGGCCGAGACCTACGGCATCGAGCTCTCGGATGTCCGCGCAGCCGAGGCCCGCCAGGCGCTCACCCACGTCATCAACACCGGCTACGAATACGCCGTGCTCACCGACGAGACGTTCTCGCTGGTCCTGCTCAACCCGCCCTACGACGGCGAAAACATCACCGGCAGCGGCACGCGCATGGAAGAGACCTTCCTGGTCAACACCACCTCGCGCCTGGCGCCGAGCGGCGTGCTCATCTACATCGTTCCCCACGCTCGCATCAACGAGAAGATCGCCCGGCATCTGGCCGGCTGGTACCAGGGTCTGCGCTGCTTCCTGCTGCCGGCAGACGAGTACGCAATCTTCAAGCAGGTCATCGTCTTCGGCCAGCGCCGCGGCGACTACCAGGCACCATCCGGCGACGCGCTGCGCGCCGTTCAAGCCTGGGCTGATGCCGCCTTAGTCACCAGCTATGCTGCCATCGAAGCGCTCGATCCCGAGACCGGCAAGTCCAAGAAGATCCGGCAGCCGGTGCTGGCTGAAATGCCCTATCTCGGAGCAGGGGCCGGGGAGTACGCCATCCCGATCACGCCGCTCAAGGGCAAGCACGGTGCCGCGTTCCGCTTTCAATACATGGTCGTCTCGGACGACGACATGCTGCGCGAGGCCCAGGACGCCGCGAGCCGGCTGCTGGCCAGCCGTGAGTGGCGGGACCTGGTACCGCCCACTGCGCCCAAGACGATCACCCCCGCCATGACGCCCAAGAAGGGCCACATCGGGCCGCAGATGCTGAGCGGCCTGCTGGGGACCAACCTGGTGCGCTCACCGGCCGACCGGCAGCCCCTGGCACTCAAGGGCCACATCCACAAGCGCCGCTATGCTGTGCAAGGGGATTCCCTTGACCAGCTGGACGACGACGCGGGCGACGACGACAAGAAGCGCCGGCTGCGACGGATCGAAGTCAAGGAGAAGTTCGAAGCCGTGATGATGACGCTCGCTGCCGACGGCACGCTCATCGAGCACCGCGACCCGGCCGAGATCGGCCGCCTGCTCGAGCAGCACGTGCGCGAGTTGGCCGAGATCGTCCAGGTGCGCAACGTCCCGCGCTATGACCTCAAGCCTGAATCCTGGGAGTGGACGGTGTTCGATCCGCTCTCGTGCGAGCGCAAGCTCCCTGGTCGGAGCGAGACCGGTCTAACAGACTTCCAGCGCCATCTGGCCATCGCCATGGGCCGGCTGTGCCTGGCAACGGGCGCCGGACTCGTGAACGCCGAGATGGGTTCGGGCGTGTGCCACGAAGCGTGGCGTATGAATGGTTAGCCGCAGACTGTAACTGCGGCGGGTGCGCCAGACGACCGGCGCACTCACTGGCCCCTGACCTCACAGGGGTACACGGCTACCTAGACGTG
>JADLEU010000121.1 GCA_020845955.1 Anaerolineales bacterium | reverse complement strand
TCTGGATCGACCTCGTCTTTATGCCGGCCTACGCCTTCTTTTTTGCCGGCCTGGCCTTGACCGAGGCGCGCCTGGCCCGGGCGCCTTGGGCGCGCCGCCTGGGCGCCCGGCCGGCGGCGCTGCCCTTGGGCGCCTGGCTGTGCGATGTGGTTGAGAACCTGGCGCTGCTGCGGGTGCTGGCGAACACGACCCAGCCAGACGCCCGCCTGCTCGCGGTCGCCGGCGTGGCCGCCACGCTCAAGTTCGCCTTGCTCGGGTTGTGTATCGTCTATATCGTTGGCGCCGTCCTGGCTCGCCGGCGGCCCATCACCGCGGGCGGCGCCTAGCTGCCTGTTACGAAGCTGGTGACGCAACTGCGACTACCGCCTGGCACCTGCCTTTCTCCTATGCTCCTCCTCGGCCTGGTCCTCTCTTCAGCCCTCGGCCTGCTCGGCTACTGGCGCCGGTCGCTGTCAGCCTCGGGCGTGCTCGGCGCGATCCTGGTGGGCACCACGATCTTTGCCGCCGGGGGCTGGGCCTGGGGCGCGCTGCTGGTCGTCTTCTTTCTTTCGTCGAGCGCGCTCTCACACTTCCAGGAGGCGGCCAAGCAGGCCCTGGCCGAGAAGTTCAGCAAAGGCAGCCGGCGCGACCTGGCGCAGGCGCTGGCCAACGGCGGGGCGGGGGCGCTGGCCGCCCTGGGCCAGGCGCTCTGGCCGCACCCGCTGTGGTGGCTGGCCTTCACCGGCATCTTCGCCACGGTCAACGCCGACACCTGGGCTACCGAACTGGGTGTGCTCAGCCGCCTGCCGCCGCGCCTGATCCTGACTGGACGGCCGGTGGAGGCGGGCACGTCGGGCGGCGTCACCCCGGCCGGCGCCCTGGCCGCGTTCGGCGGCGCGGGCCTGATCGGCCTGGTGGCGGCCGCGTTCGACCTGGCGGCCGGCGGGTCTGCCGCGCTGGCGGCTGGCCTGGCGCTGGCGGCTGCCCTGTCCGGCGTGTGCGGATCGCTGTGCGACTCGCTGTTGGGCGCCAGCGCGCAGGGCATCTACTACTGCGACGTTTGCCAGAAGGAAACCGAGCGTTTCCCGCGGCATGGCTGCGGCGCGCCCACCCGCCTCCTGCGTGGCTGGCGCTGGCTCGATAATGATGGGGTGAACTTCTTGAGTTCAATCGTGGGCGGCATTGTGGCGGCTGCCATAGCCTTAGTCGTGATGTCGCCATGGATTTGACGATCTTTCGCCTTGTCGCCACTGCAGCGCCCGATTAGGGGCTGACGCGCTGCTTGCCATCCCTGATTAGCATGAACACGCTCGAACGCCTGCGCCTCGATCCCAGCCTGATGAAGAACATCGTCGCCTGGGAGCGCCTCCCGGCACGGCCGGCGCGCTACGCCCCCTGGCCAGCCGGCCTCGATCCGCGCCTGGAGGCCACGGCGCGCCGGCGCGGCCTGGGCGAGCTGTACACCCACCAGGCCCAGGCGGTCGAGGCGGCCTTGCGCGGCGAGAACGTCGTGGTCGTCACCGGCACGGCCTCGGGCAAGACCCTGTGCTACAACTTGCCCGTCCTGCACAGCCTGCTGGCCGACCCCCGGGCGCGCGCCCTGTACCTCTTCCCCACCAAAGCCCTGGCGCAAGACCAGGCCGCCGAACTCGGCCAGTTCATCGAAGCACTCACGGCTACCTCTTCCCATTCCCGCGCGCCCATGCTGTCCGTCCGCGCCTACGATGGCGACACGCCTCAGGGCCAGCGCGCGGCCATCCGCAAGGCGAGCGGGGTGCTCATCTCCAACCCCGACATGCTCCACACCGGCATCCTGCCGCACCACACCCGCTGGGCCGAGCTGTTTGCCAATCTCAAATTCGTGGTGCTGGACGAGGTGCACACCTATCGCGGCGTATTCGGCTCGCACATGGCCAACGTCCTCCGCCGCTTGCGCCGCATCTGTGCCTTCTACGGCGCCGAACCCCAGTTCATCTGCGCCTCGGCCACCATCGCTAACCCGCAGGAATTAGTGGAGAAGCTGATCGAGGCGCCGGCGGCGCTGGTGCCCGCCGAGGCCGACGGCTCGCCGCGGGCGGAGAAGTACTTCCTGATCTACAACCCGCCCCTGACCGATCCGGCGCTGGGGCTACGCCGCTCGTACCTGCTGGAAGCGCAGCGCCTGGCCGGCGAGTTCCTGGCCGACGACGTCCAGACCGCCATCTTCGCCCGCACGCGCAACGCCACCGAGGTGCTGCTAATGTACGTCCGCGATGACGCCCAGCAGCAGGGCCGCGATCCGCGGGTCGTGCGCGGCTACCGCGGGGGCTACCTGCCGCTGGAGCGCCGGGCTATCGAGCGCGGTCTGCGCGACGGCAGCGTGCGCGGCGTCGTGGCCACCAACGCCCTGGAGCTCGGGGTCGATATCGGCCAGTTGGGCGCGGTCGTCATCGCCGGTTATCCCGGCACCATTGCCTCGCTGGGCCAGCAGGCCGGCCGCGCCGGGCGCCGCGCCGAGACCAGCGCCGTGGTGCTGGTGGCCTCGGCCGCGCCGCTCGACCAATACCTGGCGGCCCATCCGCGCTATATTTTCGAGCGCTCGCCCGAGCAAGCCCTGATCAACCCCGACAACCTGGC
This sequence comes from Anaerolineales bacterium, assembly GCA_020845955.1. Taxonomy (GTDB): domain Bacteria; phylum Chloroflexota; class Anaerolineae; order Anaerolineales; family UBA6663; genus JADLEU01. The sequence continues at coordinate 17,107 of JADLEU010000121.1, read as the reverse complement.
GCTGCTGGTCGATCACCTGCGCTGCGCCGCCTTCGAGCTGCCCTTCCAGGTTGGCGAGGATTTTGGCGCCTTCGCCGATGTCGACGCCGTTCTGCAGGCGCTGGTCGAAGAGGGGGAGCTGCATTTGTCCAACAATCAGTACCGCTGGGTGGCGCCGCAGTATCCGGCCGAGGGCGTCTCCCTGCGCGCGGCCGGCGCCGACAAGATCGTCATCCAAGCCGGGGGCAGCGGCGACCGGCCGGTGGTCATTGGCGAAGTGGATCGCGCCACCGCGCCGGTGCGGGTCCACACCGGCGCGGTCTACCTGCACGAGGGCCGCAGCTACGTCGTCACGCGCCTGGACTGGGAGGCCGGCATTGCCCAGGTCAAAGCTGAAGAAGTCGATTACTTCACCCAGGCCGCCGAGGCCGTCGAGACTGAGATCGTCACCGTCTTCGACGCCCGCGAGGCGCCCGAAGCGGCCGCAGTCGATCACGAGCGCCCGGCGGGCGGCGCCGGGGGCACAACGCCTTACCGCGCGCCGCCCGCGCGCCGCCCGCTGCCGGTCTCGCGCGCCTGGGGCGAACTGCTTGTCACGTCGCAGGCCGCCTCCTTCCGCCAGGTCAAGCGCTACACCCACGAAACGCTCGGCTACGGCGAGATCGATCTGCCCCCACGCCAGTTCCAGACCACCGGCTACTGGCTCTGGCTTCCGCCGCACACCGTGAGCGCGCTCTCGGCCGAGGGCATCCTGGTCGGCCCCAACAACTACGGTCCCAATTGGGAAGTCCAGCGCAACGCCGCTCGGGCTCGCGACGCTTTTCGCTGCGTGCAGTGCGGCGCGCCCGAAGCCGTCGCGGGCGGGCGCCAGCACGACGTGCACCACATCGTCCCTTTCCGCAGCTTCGGCTACGTCCCCGGCCTCAACGAGCACTACCGCGAGGCCAACGCGCTGGAGAATCTGCAGACCCTGTGCCGGGCCTGTCACACCCGTGCCGAGGCCGGCCGCGGCACCCAGACTGCCCTGGGCGGCCTGGCCTACGCCTTGAGCAACCTCGCGCCGCTCTACCTGATGTGCGACCCGCGCGACTTGGGCGTCAGCGGCGAGCCGCGCTCGCCCGAGACCAAGGCGCCCACCATTACGCTCTACGACCTGGCGCCCGACGGCCTGGGCTTCGCTGAGCGTCTTTACGAGCTGCACGGCGAGCTGCTGCAGGGCGCCCTCGACCTGGTGCGCGCCTGTGCCTGCCGCGACGGCTGCCCGGCCTGTGTCGGCCCGGTGGGCATCGAGGCCGCCGACACCAAGGCGCTGACCCAGCGCCTGGCAGAGTGGCTCGTAGGCTGACGGGCGCTATGCCGCGCCTTGGCGCCCCTCAGCGTGCTGTGCGCCGCCGCGTTCAGCATTCGCCCCGGCAACGCCGCCGCGGTGCTGCGCCCGGCCTTTCGGCGGGTGGAGGCGCGCCGCTACCCCGGCTCGCTGTGGGTCGCGCAGGCCCAGCCGCTGGTCGACTAGGTGGTGTCGACGGCCAGCTAGGCCGACCTGGCCGCGCGCGGCTCCCCAGCCGAGTTGGCGATTACGCTCCCGGCCCGTATCGATGCGGACGGCGGCTTCCGCATTACCAAGGACGCGGGCGTGGTGTTGGCTTATCGCGACTGACGCCGCTCGCGGCCGCAACCCGAGGAGACCATGCCTGCTGAACCCAGCCTGCTGCCTTTGGGCAGAATCGTCCGTCTCCAGATCCAGCGTTCCAGGCTCAAGCTGGGCGAGAAGCCCAATCGCGTCTATCACCCGGCGCCGATCCTGGCGGTGGATGAGTTGATCCTCACCCGCGACGGCGCCCTGGCTCGCCTGCCCGATGGCGGCGCGCTCGTCGATCTCCACCACGCCGCGCACCCCGAGACGCGCAACAACGGCGGCGCCAACGACCTCTCGGTCGGTTTCACCGCTCACTACGCTTCAATGCGCGCCACCTACGGGCCGCACCTGGTGGATGGCTGCGCCGGTGAGAACATCCTCGTCGCGGTGGCCGAACCGGTCCCGCTGGCGCGTCTCGCCGGCGGCCTGGCCATTCGTCGAGCCGACGGCGCGCTGATCTGGCTTAGCGGCGCGCGAGTGGCGGCGCCCTGTGTCGAGTTCAGTGGCTACGCCAGCCGCTCGGCCGACCCCGCGGCGGTCAAAGCCGCGCTGCGGTTCCTCGACGCTGGCCGGCGCGGCTTCTATTGCGGCTATGACGAAGCACACCCCGTCACCATCACGCTTGGTGATGAAGTCCTGGCCGTGGGTGAGCGCCCTGCTCCCTTTCCCGCGTCTTAGCGCCGCTAGCGTCCTGCGGCGCCGGTTGGGCGATAGCGCTTTGCCAGCCATGATACGATTGTGGGGAACTTCCGGCGGGCCGGCCTCGTCTCTGGGTCGGCAAAGCCGCGGTCCTGGATAGATGCTCATGCCTACCCCGCGCTTCAGAGTTGCCTTGATCATGGCTCTGGCCGTGGCCCTCAGTCTGGCCTGCAATGCCTTCGCGCCCGGCTCTGGCTCGCCGCCGCCCGCGCCGGCGACGATTGGCCCCACAATCCCGGCCGCCAGCACTCAGCCAGTGGTCACTCCCCACGGCCCTGCACCGTCGCCCACCTCGCCGCCCGCTCGCAGCGCAACGACGGAAAGCACCGCGCCCGGCGCGACGCCGGCCGTGCCGCCGCTGGACCAGGGCGATGTGCTGCCCCGCCTGGCAGCCGGCCAGCCGCTGACGCTCACCGTGATTGACATGCTTACGTTGTCGGAAGGCTGGGCCATCGGCAGCGCGCCAGGTGATCCCAACGACCACGTCCTGCGCACCACCGACGGCGGCCTGACCTGGCGCGACGTTTCGCCGCCCGAGCCGGTGGCGGCGACCGCCAGCAGCCGCGCCGCGGTGGGCGAGTTTCGCGACGGCCTGACTGGCTGGGTGACTTACTTCGCCCGGGATGTGTCCACCGAGGCCGCCGCGCTGGTCTGGCGCACGAGCGACGGCGGCGCCACTTGGCTGCCCGGCAGGCCGCTGGACATGAGCGACATGGAATTCTTCGCCACCTCCGACTTGTATTTCGCCAGCGCGACGAATGGCTGGCTGATGGCGCACGTGGGCGCTGGCATGAACCACGACTACGTGGTCGTCTTTGCCTCGGCCGACGGGGGCCAGACCTGGACGCGCGTGGTCGATCCTTTCGAAGTCGCCGAGGACGTCTTGCAGCAGTCGTGCCTGAAGACTGGCCTGGTCTTCCTCAACACCACGACTGGCTGGGCGACGGGCGATTGCCAGGGTGTGGCGCCGGGCCTGTTCTTCCAGCGCAGCCACGACGGCGGCCGCACCTGGCGCCAGCAGGATCTCCCCGCGCCAGCCCAGCAGCTGGATGCGTTCGAGCGCCAGGACGGCGGCTGCGGCACCTACAACTTGGTTGCGTTCCCGCCCAGCGAAGTGTTAGTGGCCGTCACCTGCATCCGCTACGCCGAGACCCTGCAAGTGCGCCATTTCCTGTACGCCTCGGCGGACGGCGGCGCGACCTGGACATCGAGCCCGCTGCCCGCCCGCGATTATGCCTGGCTGGACCGGATGACGGGCTGGGCCATCGACCCGGCCGACCCCAACAATCCCGACGCCCTGCGCCGTCTGTACCAAACGACCGACGGCGGCCAGACCTGGCCGGAGATCAACACCATGGCCTGGAGCGCCCAACTTGACTTTGTCGACCCGGCCAACGGTTGGGCGCTGGCCAGGGCCGGGGAGGAAACCGCCCTGGTGCAGTCGGCCAACGGCGGCGCCAGCTGGGCCTTGCTCGAGCCCGAAAGCGGTCCCTGACTCTCGGCCGGGTGGGCAGGGCTTTCTTAAAGTCGGTAGGGATTTGAAAGAATTGACCTTCTTCGGTAGATTTGGGGTATCACCGCCCAATCCAACCGAGGAAGGTCAAAATGGAGTCTAGCACAAGCCAATCCCCCAGCCCAGTGGCGTTGCCGGTCCCGGGATGCGTCTTCAGCCTGGGCAGTTTGTATAGTTATCTGGCGCAAATTGCCGACCAGCGGAAGCGGCGCGGGATTCGGTATCCGCTGGCGGTGATCCTGGTGCTGGTCATCCTGGCGAAGCTGTGCGGCTAAGACAAGCCGTATGGCATCGCGGACTGGGCACACCACCGGCGGGGTTTCTTGGTTCAGGCCTTACGGCTAAAGCGGGGCCAGCTGCCGCACCACACAACCTACCGGCGGATTTTCGAGAGCGGCCTGAACGGGGATGAGCTGGAGCGCCTCCTGAGCGAGTGTATCCGCCAACTGCCGCCAGCGGGGCAAAGTGTGGTGATTGCCATCGATGGCAAGACCCTGCGCGGCACGATTACCCGCGAAGACCCCTTCGGCGTGCATCTCTTGACGGCCTATTTACCGGGGGAAGGGCTGGTGCTGATGCAGATGGTGGTTGAGAAAGACAAGGAAAACGAGATCGTCGTGGCCCCCAAGTTGCTCAACTGCCTGGATTTACGCCACAAAGTGGTGGTGGGCGATGCGCTGCACACCCAACGCGAAGTATCGCTGCAAATCATGGAAGCTGGCGGGGACTACGTTTGGGTGGTCAAAGACAATCAACCGCTGACCCGCCAGGCGGTGGAGCAACTCTTTGCTCCACCACCGGCTATTCCGGGCTGGAACCAGCCCTCCACCGACTTCCGAACCGCCCCAACGGTTAACAAGGCCCATGGCCGTTTGGAAGAACGCACCCTCACCGCCAGCCGTCTGCTCAATGATTACCTGGACTGGCCCGGTCTGGGGCAGGTTTTCAAACTCGAACGCCGTTTCACGACCCTGGCCACCGGCGCCGTGCATCGCGAAGCCCAGTATGGGCTGACCAGCCTAACCGCGGACGACGCTTCCCCGGAGCGCTTGCTTGAATTGTGCGCAGCGAATGGGGCATCGAGAATGGGCTGCATTACCGCCGCGACGTGACTTTCCAGGAAGACCAGACCCGCATGACCAGACCCGCCATGGGCCGCGTCATGGCCTGTATCAACAACTTGGTCATTGGCCTGTTGAACCGCCAGGGCTTTGGCAATCATGCCCAGGCCCGCCGTCAGTTGGACGCTGATCCCGCCAAGGCGTTGGCCATCATTCTGGGACTTTAAGAAAGCCCTGCCGGGTGGGGGTGGCGGGGTCAGCCGCCTTGACAGCCGTGTTACAATAGCCCCATGATCAGCGTGGGCGCTCTCCGTGCTTCAGGTTTGGCGATGATGATGCGCTGCTTGCCGTGGCGGGGCGCGAGCCGAGGCGCCGCCCCCGCGACGACCGGTTGCGCCAGTTGACCGCGCGCGCCCGACCGGTCTCGGTAGACTGACCGCCAGCCTCGGCTGGCGGTTTTTGTTGTTGTGCCCTGGCGATTACCCGGCCGCCGCGCCGGCTCAGTGGAGGTCAACATGTCAGAGAACATCCTGGTGGCCGTGGCCTGGCCCTATGCCAATGCCGATATTCACGTGGGCAACCTCACCGGCGCCTATCTGCCGGCCGACATCTTCGCGCGCTACCACCGCCTGGCGGGCAACCGCGTGCTGATGGTCTCCGGGTCCGACGCGCACGGCACGCCCGTCACCGTGCTCGCCGACGCCGAGGGCACCACGCCCCTGGCCATCTACGAGCACTTTCACGCGCGCTTCCTGGACCTGTTCCAGCAATTGGGCCTGACCTACGACCTGTTCACGAGCACGCATACCGCGAACCACTTTCGTGTCTCGCAGGATATCTTTGCCCGGCTGGCGCAGCAGGCCATGCTCTACACCGCCACCGGCCAGCAGTGGTATTCGCCCGCCGAGCGCCGCTTCTTGCCCGACCGCTACGTGGAAGGCGAGTGTTACCTCTGCCATTACCCGAACGCGCGCGGCGACCAGTGCGACAACTGCGGCAACCTGCTGGATGCCACCCAGTTGATCAACCCGCGCGCCAAGACTAGCGGCCTGGCGCTGGAACTGCGCGATTCGGAGCACTACTATCTCGACCTGGCCAAGCTGGCGCCGGCCCTCAGCCGCTGGCTCGCGGACGACAAGGCCCATTGGCGGCCGCAGGTGCTCAACCCCTCCCGGCGCCAGGCCGACAGCGGCGAACTGCGCGGGCGCGCCATCACGCGCGACCTCGACTGGGGCATCCCGGTGCCGGTGGCCGGATGGGAGGGCAAGTGCTTGTACGTCTGGTTCGAAGCCGTCATTGGCTATCTCTCGGCTTCGATCGAGTGGTCGGCGCAGCGCGCGGGCAGCCCGCAGGCCTGGAAAGATTGGTGGTATGACCCGCGGGCCAAGACGTACTACTTCATCGGCAAGGACAATATCCCCTTCCACGCCGTCATCTGGCCGGCCGAGCTGCTCGGCGTCGAGCGGCTGTACGAGGCCGACCCAGCCAAGACCCTCAACCTGCCCTACGACGTGCCCGCCAACGAGTTCCTCAACCTGGAGGGGCAGAAGATCTCGGGCAGCCGCAATTGGGCGGTGTGGGGCCTCGACTTCCTCAGCCGCTACGACCCCGACCCGTTGCGCTACTACCTGACGGCGGTGATGCCCGAGACGCGCGATGCCGAGTGGGAATGGGCCGGCTTCGTGCAGCACAACAACAACGAGCTGGTGGCGACCTGGGGCAACCTGGCCAACCGCGTGCTGACCTTTGCCTACAAGCACTGGGAAGGCCGCGTGCCCGACCCCGGCACGCTGCGGCCCCAGGACCAGGAGCTGCTCGCCAAAATCGACGCTGGTTTCCAGGCCGTCGGCGACTTGATACAGGCGGTCAAGCTGCGCGCGGCGCTGGGTGAGGCCCTGGCCCTGGCGACCGAGGCCAATCGCTACCTGGACCAGCAAGGACCCTGGTTCGAGATCAAGCAGGATAAAGCCGAGGCCGCTCGCACGGTCTACACCGCGCTGCGCGCCATCGACTCGCTCAAGGTGATCTTCGCGCCCTTCCTGCCGTTTACGGCGGAGCGCCTGCATCAATTCTTGGGATACGACGGCCGGCTGTTCGGCGCTCAACGGGTTGAGAGGTACGCGGACGCCCTGGTCAGCCACGCCGCCCTGGTCTACGACCCGGACGGCGCCAGCGGGCAGTGGGCGCCCAGCCGGCTGCGGCCGGGGCAGGCGCTGCGCCAGCCCAGCCCGCTGTTCAGGAAGTTGGATGAGGTCGTGATCGCCGACGAAAAGGCCCGCCTCGGCCAGCCGGCGGCGGGTTAGCCGGGCGCAGCGGCAGCGCGGCCGGCGCTCGGTTCGCTGGGGTCGTCCGCCGGCGTGGCGCCGGTCAGCCCGCTGGTGCCTTCGGGCGGTGGGCTCCACGACGGCGTTACAATCGAGCGCCAGGCCGCGTCTTCGCCGGCGGGTTCGCCTGCCGCCTCGCGGCTGAGGCGGTAATCGGCTTCGAGCACTTCGAGGATGCGCTCCGGGGCGACACCCTTCTCGTTGAGCAGGTTGTTCGACACGAAGATGGGCGCCGCGCAGCGCAGCGCCAGGTTGAGCGCATCCCCCGGACCGGCATCGACCACCCGCGTCTCGGCGCCCACGCGCACGGCGACCGTGGCATAGTACACGGCCGGGTCGCTGCGGCTGATGGTCACGCGTTCGACCCTCGCCCCGGCAGCCTCGAGCAGCCGAGCCAGCAGGTCGAAAGTCAGCGCGCTGGTTGGGGTGCGCTCGACCATCTGCAGAGTCAAGATATCGCCCATGGCCACGCCCGGCCCGAAGCGGATGGGCAGCAGGCGGCCGTCCTCGCGGGCGCGCAGCAGCACCGCCTGGTGGCGCTCCGCGCCAGCCCAATCGTTTCTGTGGACGCGCACCACCACGTCTTCCAGCGTGACCTCGACCATGCCGGTAGACTACACCGATTCGCGGCGGCCGTCAAAAGCCAGCGCGGCCCGCGTGCTATAATCGCCGCCGATGTCTGCCACTCCGGCCGCGGAGCGGTCCCAGCGCGCCGCGCTGTGGGCGGTGCTCGCGGTTTACTTCTTCTTGGGCGCGCTCTATGCCATTCATACCCCGGCCTGGCAGGCGCCCGACGAGCCCGCGCATTACAACTACATTCGCCACCTGGTCGAGCAGCGGGCCCTGCCCGTGCTCCAGCCCGGCGACTACGATGAGGCCTATCTCAACCGCCTCAAGGCTGAGCGTTTCCCGCCCGATCTTCCGGTGGCCAGCCTCCGCTACGAGGCCTGGCAGCCGCCGCTGTACTATCTGCTGGCCGCCCCGGTCTTCGCCCTGACCGGCGGCGACCTTCTCAGCGTGCGGCTCCTTACGCTCCTGCTCGGCGCCGGCGTGGTCATCTTGACCTGGCACCTGGCCCGGCTCCTTTTCCCAAACGCGCTGGGCCTCGCGCCAGCCGCGGCCGGCTTTGCCGCCTTCCTGCCCCAGCACGTGGCCATGCTGGCGGCCGCCAACAACGATGCCCTGGCCGAAGTATGGACTGCGGCCGGTCTGTGGCTGTGCCTGCAGGCGCTGTTAGCGCCGTCCAGCGCGGCTCGCCCCGCCCGATGGCGGTTGGGCGTGGTCCTGGGCCTGGGGTTCCTGACCAAGCTGTCTACGTATCCGCTGGCGGGCCTGATGGGCGTGACCCTCCTACTGCTGGCACGCCGCGAACGCTGGGCGCCGCGCCGCCTGGCGGGCGCGGCGGCCCAAGTCTTTGTGCCGGCGGTGCTGCTGGGATCGTTGTGGTGGGGCCGCAACCTGGCGGTGTACGGCGGACTTGACTGCCTGGGCCTGCAGCGGCACGACGAAGTCGTCGTCGGGCAGTTGCGCACCGGCGATGCGCTGGCCGTGTGGGGCACGGCCGGCTACATCCAGCGCTTCCTGCAGACTACGTTTCAGAGCTTCTGGGGGCAGTTCGGCTGGATGGGCGTCGTGATGGATCGGCGGGTCTACTGGGCGCTGCTGGCCTTCACGCTGCTGGTTGTGACGGGCCTGGTGGGGGCATTCGCTCGCCGCCGGCGCACGGGCCTCAGCCCAGCACAGCGCGACGCGGCCGTGCTGGCGGTCGTGGCCGTGCTGCTGGCCCTGGCGGTCTACCTTTATTACAACCTGACCTTTGTGCAGTTCCAGGGACGCTATCTCTACCCCGCGCTGCCTTTGCTGGCGGTGGGGACCGCCATTGGCCTGCGGGGCTGGGCGCAGTGGATGTCGGCCTCGGCGGCGCGGCTGGGGCGGCGCTGGGGGGCGCGGCCGCGGCGCATGGTCGTTGAGCTGCTGGCCCTCGCGCCGATCGCGCTGCTGGCCGCGCTGGCCTTCTTTGCCCTGTTCGGCTTCATCGTCCCCCAGCTGGCCCTTTACCCGGGCGGCGGGCCCTGAAGCGGATTGCAGGCGGATTTACGGCGTTGCGTAGGCGTCAACGGATCGGGCAACGGATCAACGGATGGCGCGCTCCGCCACAACCCCAACAAGCGGGGGACAGGGAGCGCCTGCCGCAATTCCGAACAGTTCCTTTGATCCCGCGCTAAGCCGCGGGGCGCGCCTCGGCCGGCACGCTGGCAATGTGCCACAAGCTGCTGAGTGGTACGTAGACCAGCTCCACGATCTGGTCGCCGGTTGTCATCACGAGGAAATGATAACCGTCTTCCGCTCCCCACAGGCGCCCATGCCCCAACACCGGCCGTTTGCGCCCGCGCCAGGTGAAGCTGAGGACGCTGATGTGCCCGTCTTCGCCGAAACGGGCTTCCACCTCGGTTGGCAGGTTCACGGCGTCGGGGGGGCCGGCTGCAGCCTGCCCTGCAGGTAGTCGTTGAGCAGTTCCAGCGCCGCTTCCGCCGATTGCGCCTTGTTGGTCTCGCGGTCGCCCGTCCATAAGAGCTGCCGGGCCTCTTCCACGTCGCGGGCCGAAAGCGCCACCCACGTCAGGCCGATCGGTTTGTCCGGCAAGCCCCCGCCCGGCCCGGCGATGCCAGTCACCGCCAGGCCCAGGTCGGTGCCTAACACCCGCCGCGCGCCGCGCGCCATCTCGCGCGCGGTCGGCTCGCTAACCGCGCCGTAGTCATAGAGCGTGTTGTGGCTCACGCCCAGCAGGCGCTCTTTGGCGTCGTAGGCGTAGGCCACCACACCGCCGATAAAGTAGGCCGACGCGCCCGGCACGTTGGTCAGCCGATGGCCGATCAGCCCGCCGGTGCAGGATTCCGCCACGGCCAGCGTCAGGTGGTGTTGGGTCAGCAGGTCACCAATGATTTCTTCGAGCGGCAGCGGGGTGGGGGACATGGGCGCCATTATAGCGGATACAAGCTGGAACAAATGCGCTATAATCCAGCCATGTTCCGCGACGACTACGTCTTGCGCCAGATCGCGCAGGCAGCGGCGGCCGTGGCCAAGCTGATCGGTTTGCAAGACGCCAAGGACTACGCCGGCGCACTGGCGCAGCTGGATGGCGCCTACCAGGAGTTTTCGGGCCTCAACCTGGGTCTGGTGGCGGCGCTGCCCGCCGCCGAGCTGATCGCCCTGGCGCGCTGGGGCGAAATGCTCGACGTCGGCAAGCTGGTCGTGCTGGGTGACCTGCTCCAGGCGGAGGCTGACCTACATGCCGCCCAGGGGCAGCCCGGGGCCGCGGCTGACTGTCGCTTGAAGGCGCTTGAGATCCTCCTGGAAGTGGCGGCCTCTGGCGAGCACAACCTGCGCGCCGTCGGCCCGCGCCTGGAGGGGCTGCAGGCCCGCCTGGCGGGGACCGCGGCCTCCGCAGACCTGCGCGCCTGGCTCAACGAGAGCCTGGCCGCCTGGTCGGCGCTGCCGGATCTGCCGGCCTGAGTGGTTGGTGATGCCCGCTTCTGAACGGCTCCAACAAAAGCTCGACAGCCTGCCCACCAAGCCCGGCTGCTATCTGTTCAAGGACGCTGCCGGCAAGATCATCTACGTGGGCAAGGCCGTCAGCCTGCGCAGCCGGGTGCGCTCGTATTTCCACGAGTCGGTCGATGCGCCCAAGACCGTGCAGTTGGCGCAGGCGATTGCCGACCTCGACACCATCATCGTGGGGTCGGAGCTCGAGGCCCTCATCCTCGAGATGAACCTGATCAAGAAGCACCGGCCCAAGTACAATGTCCGCCTCAAGGACGACAAGCGCTACCCGTATATCAAGGTCCACTACGCCGACCCGTTCCCCAAGGTGACCGTCACGCGCCGCATGGACGACGACGGCAGCCGCTACTTCGGCCCCTATACCAGCGTCTGGGCCGTTCACCAGACTCTGGACGTGCTGCGCAAGATCTTCCCCTACCTGACCTGCGACCGCATCATTACGGGCGCCGATCCGCGCGCGTGCCTTTACTGGGATATCAAGCTCTGCCTAGCGCCCTGCATTGGCGCTTCCAGCCGCGAGCAGTACCGGGCGATGATCGACGACCTCTGCCGCTTTCTGCGCGGGCACACCGAGCCGGTGGTGGCGCGCTTGAAGGCCGACATGCTGCGGGCCTCCGAGAGCCTCGAATTTGAAAAGGCGGCCGCCATCCGCGACCAACTGGTGGCGATTGAGCGCGTCGTGGAAAAGCAGAAGGTCATCTCGCCTGAGCAGATCGATTCGGACGTGATCGCGTTCGCCCGCTCGAATGGCGAGGCCTGCGTCCAGGTCTTCTTCGTCCGCGCCGGCAAGCTGATCGGCCGCGAGTACTTCGTGCTGGAGGGCACGGAGGCAGAGACCAACACCCGCATCTTGGAGCAGTTTGTCAAGCAGTTCTACGACGAGGCCGCCTTCATCCCTCCCGAAGTTCTCCTGCCCGAGGAGATTGAGGAAGCCCGCATCATCAACGAGTGGCTCAGCACCAAGCGCGGCGGCGAAAAGGTGGCGCTGACCGTGCCGCGGCGCGGCGCCAAGCGCGGGCTGGTAGAAATGGCCGCCGAGAACGCGGCCGAGACCCTGGCGGCGCTCAAGGCGCAATGGGAGGCCGACAGCAGCAAGCACGTGCAGGCCCTCAGCGAGCTGCAGACCGCGCTGCGCCTGCCGGCGCCGCCAAACCGCATCGAGTGTTTCGACATCTCCAACACCCAGGGCACGGCCGCCACCGCCTCGATGGTCGTCTTTGAGCAGGGCGCGCCGCGCAAGGCCCACTACCGCAGCTTCAGCATCAAGTCGGTCGAAGGCCCCGACGACTTCGCCTCGATGCGCGAAGCCCTCACCCGGCGCTTCCGCCGCTGGCAGGACGTCCAGGCTGGGCCCATGGCGGGGGTCGTGAAAGAGCCGGGGTCTCAGGAGACGCAAGGGCAGGGGCCTGAGGAGCAGGCAGAGTCTCAAGGGCCTGATGGCGCGCGGCCCGCGACGGCCTCGGCGGCTGCGGGTGGCCCCCCCAGGTCCCCGGCGCGTGTGAGGCCGCAGGCTGCCCCGCGCGCGCCGGGGCAGAAGCCCGACGAGAGCTTTGCGCGCCTGCCGGATTTGCTCATTATCGACGGCGGCAAGGGCCAACTCGGCGTGGCCGTCGAAGTGCTCCAGGCCTATAGACTGCTTGGCCAGGTGCCGGTCTGCGGCCTGGCCAAGCAGCAGGAAGAGATCTTCCTCCCCGGCCAGCCGGCCCCCGTGCTGCTCCCGCGGCGCTCGCAAGGCCTTTACCTCGTCCAGCGCGTGCGCGATGAGGCCCATCGCTTCGCCCTCTCGCGCCACCGGGTGCGGCGCGGCAAGCTCGGCCTGGCCTCCCGGCTTGATGCCATCCCCGGCATCGGTCCGGGCCGCCGCCGAGCCCTGCTCAAGCGCTTCGGCTCTCTGGACGGCATTCGCGAGGCCAGTGTTGCAGAGCTGGCTTCCGTGCGCGGCATGACGCGCCCCGCGGCCGAGGCCCTCAAGGCGCACCTCTAACCCCCCAAAAGCGACCTCTCGCCAGACCTGGCCGGCCCTGTTATCGTTCCGGCGGGCGTGGGCCGCGCCCGCGCGGGTTACTGGGACGCCGCTACGCCATGCGCCATGGCCGGCCTCCGGCCGAGGCGATTGGGGGCGCCTAACCTGGGCAAGGCTCTGCCTTTCGACGGGGCAGGGCCGGCCTGCGCCGAAGCCGGCCCTGGCCAGGTGCAGGCGCTGGCCGAGACCAGCGCCAGCCTGGCCGGCTAAGCCTACTGGCCGGTAGAAGGCGAAGATGGGTCGGCCTGGAGCAGTTGCCCGCGCCCGGCCCACCGGGATGGCTGGGACGACGCTAGCCTTCGGCCACGACAATGATCCGGTCGGCGTCACTGAAGGTCACCGGCCTGGCCTTGTCGGGGTTGACCACCACGCCGTAGGCGCGGGCCGCGTCGCTGGCCTGCGCCCGCAGCCGGTAGCCGATAGCGACTTGGCCGCGCTGGCGGGCCGCGGCCGTCACGGTGAAGAAGTTGACCGGCTGGCCGAGCGCCACGTATTCGCTGGCGGGCCGCAGATAGATCTCTGAGCCCTCAGGATCGAAGATGTCGGCGAATACCGCGTTGAGCTGCTTGTTCTCCGAAACCTGTGAGAGCATCAGGCTCACCAGCTTGTCGCTGACGATGAAGTCGTCGGCGCGCGTCACTTCGGCCAGCGCGCGGTTGCGCAGGTCGAGCATCTCGCTGACGATGGAGGCCTCGTGCGCGCTGCGGTCGACGATGTCGCGCAGGTGCAGCAGGGTGATCAGCGTGCGCGCGTCGGCCTGCTGCTCGTCGAGCGTGTCGGAGTAGGACAGCACGATGATGTGATCGAAGCCGGTCACTGCCAGGCTGTCCAGCGTGCGACGGTCGGTGGTATCACCGGTCTGGACCTCGACTGTCTGGTGCTTGAGTTGGCCGCACTGCCGCTCGACCTCGACCGCCGCGTCGTCAAACTCGCACACCACCTTCATCGCCGACCCGGGCGCCACGTAGTGATCCAGCTCGTTGACAATCGCGGGAGCGCGCCAGTTCCAGCCCAGGATCAGGCTGCGCTCGGGCCTGGGCGCCGGCGGGTCAACCAGGTGGATGGCCCGCTCGTCGATCACAACTTGATCGGCTTCGGCCAGATGAATCGTGTCGTCGTCGGCCGCGATCACGATCAGCTCGTCGCCCGCGTTCAGCCGCGTGGGCATGGGCGGGTTGAGCGCCGGCCGGCCGCCGGTGGGCCGCCAGCCGATGACGGCCGAGGTGGCATAGGCCGTCAGCGCCTCGCCGAAGGTGCGGCCCACCAGGCCTGGCTCCGCGCGGAAGTAGATCTCGTCGCCTCCGAAGTCCAGCAGCTCGGTGTACACCACCGACAGCCCCGACTGCCGGCAGGTCTGGGCGATGATGCGCGAGATCAGGTCGCCGACCAGCACCAACTCGACCTCATCTTTGCCGACCATGCGCGCCGCTTCCATGTTCTTCGGGTCGCGGATCTCGGCCACCACGTGGTACGGCTCTGCCCGGCGATTAGGATTGTTGGTGATGGCCAGCATGGCCTTGATCACGTTGGAATCGGGGTCGTCGGTCTCGGGCGACAGGATGATGATGGCGCGGGCCGTGTGCGGGCTGGCAATCTCCAGGTCGGCCAGGTCAATCGGGTTGCCGGTGCGGCACACCACCCGGGTGCGGCCGGTGCTGCCGACCTTGTCGCGGATCTCGTCCTCCATGGCGATCTTGTCGTGATTGCCCAGCACCACGATGCACGAGCGGCGCTGGTTGGCGTTGGCCAGCACCAGCTCGGAGATGATTGAGAACACCTGCTCGGACCAGCCCAGGATGACGGTGTGCCCCGCCTCGACGACGCGCGAGCGCCCCTTGCGCAACTGCTCCAGCTTGCCTTCGATGCCGTTGTTGATGACGCCGATCAGGGCGCTGATGACGAAGATCCCGCCCAGCGTGACCGCCAGCGCGGACAAGCGAAAGCGCCAGCCCTCGTCCCCACCCATGGTGCCCGGGTCGAGCGTGCGCATCAGGCTGCGCCAGATCGCCTCCGGCAGGCTGACCGGCTCGCTGGCATCGCCCGGGGCGATCTGGAATAGCGTCATCATCAGGCCGATCAGGAAGATCACCAGCGCCGACAGCAGCGCCAGCCCGCCAATCAAGGCGACCGTCCCGCGGGCCATGTAGTTGTCAAAGGCGTAGCGGAGGCGATCGAGCGGCGTAATCCTGTGCATGGCGAATCCTTTTGGGCGCCGGCGGAGCGCGCTGCCTGAAGCACTGGTGATGTTTGAGCCAGGTCTGTTGGTTCGGTAGCGGTGGATGCCCGCGCCTGTGAGCGGGCACTTATAGCACCGCCTCCCCGGGTTGGCAAGTGCTGGCGGCCACGGGTACAATGCAGGCGCTCTCCAGGGCGTCAAACGTCAATCGCCGCGCGCGCCTCGACGTTTGGCGCCTCACCTTTTCTCCCGATGACCGAGCTGCCCTCCACGCCGCCCGCGCCCTCACCGCCCCTGGTCGAAACGACTGGCGGATTGGCCCGCCATGCCTCCATTATTGCCTTAGGCAGCGTCACCAGCCGGGCGCTCGGCTTTGTGCGCGACAGCGTCATGGCGGGCCTATTCGGCACCGGCGCCCACGTCGACGCGCTGAGCCTGGCCCTGACGATCCCCAACCAGATCTACGACCTGGTCACCGGCGGTCTCGTCAACTCGGCCCTGGTGCCGGTCTTTAGCGAATATGCTGCCCAGCCGCGCCGGAGCGACTTGTGGCGCCTGGCCAGCACGGTGCTCACCCTGGCCGGGTTGGTGGTCTCCGCCCTGGTGGCAGGCCTGGTCGCCTTCGCGCCACAGGTGGTGGCGTTGTTCGCCGCCCTGGGTCGCGGGCATAACCCCGAGGCGGTGATCCAGGCCACGCCGCTGCTGCGCCTGACCCTGCCGGCCGTTATCTTTTTGAGCCTGTCGGGCGTTTTGTCGGGTGTCCTATTTGCCCTCAAGCGCTTTACCTATCCGGCGTTCACGGCCGCCGTGTTCAACGCCAGCATGGTGGTCGTCTCGCTGGCGATGGCGCGCTGGTGGGGGGTGGGCGCCATGGCGGCCGGGATGCTGCTGGGCGCGGGGCTGCAGGTCGCGCTGCAGTTCCCCGGCCTGCGCGACGGCTGGGCGGCGCTGCGGCCGGCCCTGGACTGGCGCCACCCCGGGCTGCGCCGCATCCTGCGGCTGTATGTGCCGATCATCTTTGGCCTGGTGATCACGCAGGCGTCGATCTACATTGGCTTGGGCCTGGCCTGGGGTTTCGTGGGCGGGTTGAGCGCCATGCGCTACGCCACAACCCTGTACCAGTTTCCGCTGGGCCTGGTCGCCGTGGCAGTCTCGTCGGCCATTCTGCCCACGCTCGCGCGCCAGGCCGCCGAAGGCTCATCGGCGTTCAGGCAGACGGTCGTGCAGGGCCTAAACCTCGTCATCCTGCTCATCGTGCCGGCCACCGTGGGCCTGTTCGTGCTGGCCCGGCCAGTGGTGGTGTTGGCTTTCGAGCGGGGGCTGTTTACGCCCGCCGATACCATAGTCACGACCCAGGTGCTGCGCGTGTTTCTGCTTGGGCTGATCTTCGCGGCGGTGGATCAGATGCTGATCTTTGCCTATTACGCCCGCCAGGACACGCTGACGCCGGCCCTGGTCGGCGTGCTCAGCGTGGGCGTCTACGTTGCCGTGGCCCTGCTCACCCTGCGGCCGCTCAACCTGTTGGCCCTGATGCTGGCCGACTCGGCCAAGCAGATCACGCACGCCGTGGTCATGGGCTTGCTGCTCTCGCGCCGCCTGGGCGGCTTTGGCGGCACGAGCTTGTGGCCCACCCTGGGCAAGGTGGCGCTGGCCTCGCTGGCCATGGGCGCGCTGGCCGCCGCCGCGCTGCTGTTGGTCGACCGCCTGCCGCTGGCGCCCGGGCTGCTGTACAACCTGGCCCGCGCGGGCGTGCCCGGTCTGGCAGGCCTGCTCGCCTACTTCTGGCTGGCCAACCGGCTCGCCGTGCGCGAAGTGCGGACGGCGCTGGGACTGCTGCGCCGAAGGCTTGGTTTATAATTGCCTCCGATGCCCGATCAGCGCTCGCTGCCCCCTGAGCTCTACACAGAAGACTATTACCTGAACGCCTGCGAGGGCTACGAGGAGTTCACCGAGTCGCGGGGCGACCGCCTGTCGCGCCGGCTGAGCGCGGCCTTTGCCGTGGCCGGCGTCCAGCCGGGTATGCAGGTCTTAGATGTGGGCTGCGGCCGGGGCGAGATCCTGCGCCATTGCGCCCGCCTGGGCGCGGATGCCTGCGGCGTGGACTACGCGCCCGTGGCCATCGAGCTCGCCAGCCG